>JADHKZ010000068.1 GCA_016780995.1 Thermoleophilia bacterium
CCACACCAGCTCCCACAGGGCCGATACGGCCTCGTCGCGCGGCGCGCCCGAGGCGTCGATGAGGTCATCCAGGAACTGCGCCCCCATGGCCAGCGCGTCGCGGATGCGCATGGCCGTGGTTTCCTCCGGCGTGGCGTCGGCGGACGGCGGCCCGAACATGGCGGCGTCCTCGCGCAGGTAGATGGCCACGCGCCCGCCGCCGCCCGCGCCCAGCGACCCCGCGCCCACCCAGGTGATCTCCCCGGCGGCCGCCAGTTGGTCCAGCCAGGCGGGGGAGTACGAGCCCAGGCGGCGAGGGAAGGCCTCGCCCTCCCACTGGGCGGCCGGAAGGGCGATGCCCTGCAGGCCCGAGATGGCGTCGCGCAGGGCGTCGGGGCCAGGCGGGGAGTCGGGCCGGTCGATGCGCTGCCACTGGGGCAGGAACCGGGCCAGCACCTCGGGGTCGGTGGGCTCCACCTCGCGCCGCAGGCGCGCCATGCTCATGCGACGCAGGCGCCGGAGCACCTCGGGGTCGCACCACTCCTCGCCGCTGCCACCGGGGCGCATCTGCCCGCGCACCAGGCCGCCCTCGGCCTCCATCAGGCCCAGTGTCTGCTCCACCAGCGACGCCGATGCGCCCAGGCGGCGCGCTGCGTCGGCGGCGCGGAAGGGGCCGTGCGTGCGGGCGTAGCGGGCCAGCAGGCCCTCAAGGGCCCGCGGGGCCGGCTCCAGGAACGCATCGGGCAGGCCGGCGGGCGGCATCACGCCCAGGCCGTCGCGGTAGCGCCCGGCGTCCTCGGCGGCGATCAGGCGGTCCTCTCCGGCCACGCGGGCGCGGGCGGCGCGGCGCTCGCGCTCCAGCTGGTCGAGGATGCCCGGCAGCGCCGCGCGATCCTCCACGCGCATGGCCAGGTCGTCCTCCGACAGGTCGCCCAAGCGGCGCAGGAGGTCGTGCACGCCGTCGGCGCCGCGCGCCAGCCGGTCGGGGGAGAGGCCCTGCAGCTGGGCCTCCAGGTCGTCCAGCGCCGCGGGGTCGATGAGCTCGCGCAGCTCGTCCTGGCCCAGCAGCTCGCGCAGCAGGTCGCGGTCCAGGGCCAGGGCCTGGGCGCGGCGCTCGGCGGCGGGGGTGTCGTCGTCGTACATGTATGACGCCACGTACTCGAACAGCAGCGCCCCGGCGAACGGCGATGCCGAGTCGGTCTCCACCTCGGTCACCGCCACCTCGCGCGACCCGATGCGGGTGAGCAGGTCGCGCAGGGCGGGCATGTCGAACCAGTCGTTCAGGCACTCGCGGTAGGTCTCGAGGATCACGGGGAACGATCCGAACCGGCGCGCCACCTCCAGCAGCGACGATGCCTTGAGGCGCTGTTGCCACAGGGGCGTGCGGCGGCCGGGGTGGCGACGCGGGATCAGCAGGGCGCGCGCGGCGTTCTCGCGGAAGCGCGAGCCGAACAGCGCGGTGCCGCCCAACTCGCCCAGGATCAGGTCGTCAACATCGGCCGGGTCGGGGATGAGCACGTCGGTGGGGGGCAGGGTGTCGCCGTCCACCACATGGCAGGCGATGCCGTCGTCGCTCCAGATCACGTGCGGGTCGGCGCCGGTGGCCTCGCGCAGGCGGGCCTGGATGGCCAGGGCCCATGGGGCGTGCACGCGCGCGCCGAACGGGGACAGCACGCAGATGCGCCAGTCACCGATCTCGTCGCGGAAGCGCTCCACCACGATCCCGATGTCGCTGGGCACCGTGCCCGTGGCCTCCACCTGGTCGCGCACGTACTGGATCAGGTTGGCGGCGGCGCGATCGTCGAACCGGCTGGTCTCATGCAGGCGGGTCGCGGCCGCGTCGGGGTCGGCCGCGGCCAGGTCGCGTGCCATGCGTCCCACCGCGGTGCCCAGTTCATACGGCCGGCCCACGCCCTCGCCGCGCCAGAACGGCACGGCCCCCGGCGCGCCGGGGGCGGGGGACACCAGCACCCGGTCACGGGTGATCTGCTCGATGCGCCACGTGGACGCGCCCAGCATGAACGCCTGGCCCGCGCGGGCCTCGTACACCATCTCCTCGTCCAGCTCGCCCACGCGCGTGCGGCCGTCGGCCAGGAACACGCCGAACAGGCCGCGGTCGGGGATGGTGCCGGCGTTCTCCACCGCCAGGCGCCGGGCGCCGTCGCGGCCGCGCACCGTGCCCTCGGCGCGGTCCCACACCACGCGCGGCTTGAGCTCGGCGAACTCATCACTGGGGTAGCGCCCCGCCAGCATGTCCAGCACGCCCTCCAGCTGGTCGCGCGAGAGGTCGGCGAACGGGTGGCTGCGGCGGGCCACGGCCAGGATGTCGTCCACGGCCATGGGCTCGTCGCCCGATACCATGGCCACCACCTGCTGGGCCAGCACGTCCAGAGGCAGGCGGGGCACGTGGGTCTCCTCGATGGCGCCGTCCAGCATGCGCTCCACCACGGCCGCGCACTCCAGCAGGTCGCCCCGGTACTTGGGGAAGATGCGCCCGCTGCTGGGCACGTCGATGCGGTGCCCGGCGCGGCCCACGCGCTGGATGCCGCGCGCCACGCTGCGGGGGCTCTCCACCTGCACCACCAGGTCAACGGCGCCCATGTCCACGCCCAGCTCCAGGCTGCTGGTGGCCACCAGCGCAGGGATGCGCCCGGCCTTCAGGTCCTCCTCGATCAGCGTGCGCTGCTCGCGGGCCAGGCTGCCGTGGTGGGCGCGCGCCACCTCCTCCTCGGCCAGCTCGTTCAGGCGCAGCGCCAGTCGCTCGGCGCTGCGGCGGTTGTTCACGAAGATCAGCGTGCTGCGGT
The DNA here is from genome assembly GCA_016780995.1 of Thermoleophilia bacterium. Classification (GTDB taxonomy): domain Bacteria; phylum Actinomycetota; class Thermoleophilia; order Miltoncostaeales; family Miltoncostaeaceae; genus SYFI01. The sequence continues at coordinate 2,784 of JADHKZ010000068.1, forward strand.
GGGCGCGAACCAACTCCAGCAGCGCGGGGTACATGGCCGGCCAGATGGAGCGGCGGGTGGCGCCGCCGCCGATCACGTCGAGCAGGTCCTGCCCGCCGCCGTCCTCCGGGCCGCGCGCGGGCTCGGCCATCTCGCGCATGTCGTCCACCGGCACGATCACCTGCAGGTCCAGTTCCTTCACGCGACCGGCGTCCACCACGCTCACCGGGCGCGGCGTGCCGTCGTCGTCCTGCCCCCCCAGGAACCGGGCGATCTCGCTGATGGGCCGCTGGGTGGCGCTGAGCCCGATGCGCTGGATGGGCTGCCCGGCCACCTGCTCCAGGCGCTCCAGGGACAGCGCCAGGTGGCTGCCCCGCTTGGTGCCGGCCATCGCGTGGATCTCGTCCACGATCACGCCCGTCACGTCGCGAAGGATCTTCTCGCCCTTGCTGGTGAGCAGCAGGTAGAGGCTCTCGGGCGTGGTGATGAGGATGTCCGGCGGGTTCCGCAGCATGCGCTGCCGTTCGGCCTGAGGCGTGTCACCGGTGCGCACGCCCACGGTGATCTCGGGCGCCTCCAGCCCCAGGCGCCGCGCCGAGTCCGCGATGCCCGCCAGCGGTCCGCGCAGGTTGCGTTCCACGTCGTAGTTCAGCGCCTTGAGGGGCGAGATGTAGAGAATGCGCCCGGCACCGGCGCCATCGGTGACTGTCACCGTCCCCCGGCCGTGACTGTCACCGGCCAGCCGCGCCGCGGCGATCTGGTTGAGGCCCCACAGGAAGGCCGCCAGGGTCTTGCCCGACCCCGTGGGCGCCACGATGAGGGTGTGTTCGCCGCTGGCGATGTGCGGCCAGCCCTGCACCTGCGGGGGAGTGGGCCCCTCGAACGCGCGCGCGAACCAGTCGGCCACCGCCGGGTGGAATGGCACAAGCGCGTCAGGAGCAGGAGCGGTGGCCACGGGGAAACGCTATCGCCGCCGGGAGGGGGACAGTCCCACTGCGGGGACGGTCCCCGGCTACAATTCGCGCTCGTGGGTTCCGACGTCCTCACTCCGCCCCGTGTGTCACCCGGGGAGACGGGTACCGGTCCGGGCTCCGGCCTCGGTCGGCCCTGCTCGGTCATCGTGATGAACGACAACCACAACACCTTCGAGGGCGTGGCCACCATCCTGTCGCAGTTCGTACCGGGGGTCGACTACGCCAAGGGCATGGCATTCGCCAACACCATCCACAACAAGGGGCAGGCCACCGTGTGGAGGGGCGACCACGAGCGCGCGGAACTGGTGTGGGAGCAACTGAAGGGAGCGGGCCTCACCATGGCGCCGCTCACCGACGGATAGGAGTCCGACCGCATGGCCGAGGAGACGCCCCGCCGTACCTGGTACGACCAGGCCGCCACCGCCGACCAGGCGGAGGCCATCGAGCACGAGAAGGTCACCCAGCGCGCGCTGTTCGCCCGCGTGATGTTCCTGGTGGGAGTGACGTGCGGCTTCGCGGCCGCCGGCGCCTTCATCGGCCGCGACTTCACGGGCGGCTGGATGATCGGCGCGTGGATCGTCGCCCTCGTCCTGGTCATCGCCACGGCGTTCCTCAAGCGCCCCAGCGGAATGCTGGGGATGACCCTGCTCTTCGGCGTGGGGTTGTTCCTGGGCATGGCCGTGGGCCCGGTCCTGAACCTCTACGTGGCGTCCGGCAGCGCCCAGGTGCTGTGGCAGGCGGCAGGCGCCACCGGGCTCTTCATCGCCGGCTTCGGCGCATGGGGATATGCCACCAGACGCGACCTGGCGCCCTACGTGCGGTTCTTCTTCTGGGCGCTCATCGGGTTGATCGTGGCGGGCATCGTGCTCATCTTCATCCAGATCCCCGGCGGGAGGCTGATCTGGGCCATCCTCGGCTTGGCCATCTTCGCCTTCTGGACCGCGTTCGACTTCCAGCGCCTGCGTCGTTCGAACACGGGCAACGTGGCGGTGCCCATCGCCCTCGGCATCTTCCTCGACATCTTCAACGTGTTCCTTTTCTTCCTCCAGATCTTCGGCGGGGGCGGCAGGTAGGCCGATGACCGGCTCCGACGCCCTGCTCGACGCGCTCGTCGCGCAGGGCGTCAAGGTGATCTTCGGCAACCCCGGCAGCACGGAGCTGCCCCTGATGGACTCCCTCGCGCGCGTCGGCGCGCCGCGGTTCGTGCTGGGCCTCACCGAGCCGGTGGTCATGGGCATGGCCGACGGCTACGCCCAGGCATCGGGCCGCCTGGGGGTGGCGCTGGTGCACGTGCAGCCGGGAATCGCCAACGCCATGAGCGGCGTTCTGAACGCCGCCCGTGCGCGGGTGCCCCTGCTGGTGATCGTGGGGCAGCAGGTGTCGTCCATGCTTCCCGGCGCGCCGTTCCTGGGCGGCGAGATCGTCGACATCGGCCGTCCCCTGGCGCGCTACGCGGAGGAGGTCACGAGCCCGGACGACCTGGGCCCCATGCTGCGCGAGGCCGTGGCCGCGGCCTTCGGTCCCCCCGCCGGCCCGGCGGTGCTGTCGGTGCCGTTGGAGGCCCAGGCCGGGCAGGCCAGCGCCGTGCCGTCGCTGCCCGGTGGTCCCGCCGACGCACCGGAGGCCGACCCCGCCGCCCTGGATGCCGTGGCAACCCTCCTCACGGACGCCCGCGAGCCCATCATCCTGGCGGGGGACGGCGTGGCCCATGCGGGTGCCGAGCAGGCCCTGGGCGCCCTGGCCGCGCGCCTCGGCGCACCCGTGATGTCGGAGCCGTTCGCATCGCGCCTGCCCCTGGGCACGGATCACCCCATGTGGGCCGGTCCCATGCCGCGCTTCGCCGCCGGCATCCGGCAGGTTCTGGACCCGCATGACGTGGTGCTGGCGATCGGCATGCCGGTATTCCGCCTGTTCGCTTGGAGCCCGGGCCCCGCCCTCCCCGCGGGCGCGCGCCTGGTGCACGTGGACGTGGACCCCGATGAGGTGGGGCGGTCGCACGATCCCGAGATCGGGCTGGTGGCCGACCCCGGGCAGGTGATCCGTGCGCTGTCGCATCGCCTCGGCCCGCCGGATCCCGCCGCTGCCGCCCGGCGCGACCGGGTGGCAGCGGCCAACCTGACGGCGCGGGTGAACGACCACGCGGCGCTCGCCGCCGCGGCATCGGCGGGCGAGGTGATCACCGGGGCAGCGCTGTCGCAGGCCATCGGCATGGCGGCGGGCCCCGACGACCTTGTGGTGGACGAGGGCATCACCGCCACCCGCGACCTGCGCGTGGCCCTGGGCGATCGCGCGCCCGGGTCGGTGCTGTGGCACCGCGGCTCCGCCCTGGGCTGGGGGCTGCCCGCAGCCGTGGGCGCCGCGCTCGCCCGCCCCGCCCGCCGCGTGGTCTGCGCCCAGGGCGATGGATCGCTGATGTTCGGGGTGCCGGCGCTATGGACCGCCGCGCACCACCGGTGCCGCCTGGCGTTGGTGGTGGGGGACAACTCGGGCTACGAGATCCTGCGCGCAGGGATGGAGGGGCTGACGGGCCGTCCGGAGGGCGGCTGGCCCGGCCTCGCGGTGACCGATCCCGACCTCGACATCGCGTCGATATGCCGCGGGTTCGGCGCCACCGCGGAGCACGTGGCGGACCCCGCCCAACTGGACGACGCCATGGCCGACCTCATGCGCCGCTCGGATGATGGTCCCGCGGTGCTGGTGGCCCGCGTGGAGGGCCGCACCCCGCCGGTAGGCGGGCCGCTGGACGGCGTTACGGAGGGGTGATGGCCCCGCCCCGCGCAAGGCGCGCGGCGGATGATCCGAAGTTGGCCCGCGAGAGGGCCGCCACGTCCCGCACGCTGGTTCCGCCCGGCGAGGGGATGCCGCTGGATGACAGCCGCACCGGCGCCAGGCGGCCGGCCTTGAATGCCCCGTCCGGGCCCATGGTTACCTGCAGCACGCCGCTCTGCCCGGCGTAGCCGCTGGTGGAGAACACCTTGTAGCCCAGGAAGTTGCCCAGGCTGTATGCGATGAGGCGGCCGTTCCGGAACTCCATGCCGCGCATCACGTGGGGGCCATGGCCCACGAACAGGTCCGCGCCGGCGTCCACCACCGCGCGGGCCAGGCGCCGGGTCTCGCCGCGCGGCTCGCCCAGGTAGGTCTCGGCGCCACGCGGCACGTTGCGATACCGGCTGCCCTCGGCCCCCACGTGGGCGGTCACCACCACGATGGGGGCCATGCGCGCGGCCTTCCTCACCAGGCGCACGGCGCCGGGGATGTCGAGCGCGTTCTGGCTCCACGAATAGGGGGCCAGGCCCACCACGGCCACCCGGCCGCCCCCGGGGGTGGGCTGCACCGCGATGGTGCCGGGCGGTCCGGTGTGGCGGATGCCCACGCCGTTCAGCGCGCGGATGGTGGAGCGCATGCCCGCGGTGCCCCAGTCGTACGCGTGGTTGTTGGCGATGCTCATCACCGTGAACCCGGCGGCCTTCAGGTTGCGCGCGTACGACGGCGGGCTGGCGAACGCGTAGCAGCTGCCCCCGCTCCCGCTGCCGCACTTGGCGCTGGGGCCGGTGGCCAGCGCCTGCTCCAGGTTGCCCAGCACCACGTCGCCCTTGAGCAGGGGCTTCACCCCGTTGAACAGCGTGGACCCGCCCGCGGGAGGAAGGCCGAACTCCGGCGTGCCCATGACGGTGTCGCCCACCGTGGCCAGGGTCACGTCACGGCCGCCCGCGGCGGGCGCGGTGGTCGCGGCCACCTGCGCGGACGCCCTGGGCGCCTCGGCGTTGGCCGTGCTCACCTCGGGCGTGCCGCCCCGCCCCGATGCGAGCACGGCCACCAGGCCCACCACGGCCACCATGCACAGCACCGCGAGGATGCGGTTCTGCAGTGTGCGGGTGGACGTGCGACGTCGGCGCGGGAGAGGTGTGCGTCGCCCGGGCGGGCGGGAGTCGCGTGGCGGTCGGCGGGCCATCAGGGCGAAATTAGCCGCCGCGTCCGGGCGTCCTGCTCGCCGCGGTCACATCGGCCAGGGGAGGGACTAGGGTTAGTCCGCATAGGAGGTGGTGCCAAATGGCCGTGGTGACCGTGGGGATGCACGAGGCAAAGACGCACTTCTCGCGCCTGGTGCGCCGGGCGCTCGAGGGCGACGACGTGATCGTCGAGAACAACGGAACCCGGGTCGCGCGCATCGTCGCCTACGAGCCGGAGCCGCCCGCCCGCCGCGTGGGTGGTTATGCGAGCGGAACCATCTGGATCGCCGACGACTTCGACGCGCCGCTTCCGGAGTTCGAGGCGCTGTTGTACGGGGACGACCGGTGAGGCTGCTGCTCGACACGTCTGCCTTCCTCTGGTGGGCAGCGGCCCACCCTGCCCTCGGACCCGCAGCAGGGCGTGAGATCGAATCGCCGGGCAACGAGGTGTTCGTGAGCGCCGTGACGGGCTGGGAGATCGCCATCAAGCGCACCATCGGGAAGATGGGCCTGATCGAGGGCGCGGACACCGACCACCAGGCCCGGTCCGACGTGGAGTGGTGGATGGAGCAGGGTCTGTTCGAGGAACTCCCCGTGACTGTTCGCCACGGCGTGGACGCCGGTGAGTTGCCGCGCATCCACCGCGATCCCTTCGACCGCCTGCTCGTGGCGCAGGCCCGGGCCGAGGGGCTGTTGCTGGTCACGTCGGACGCCGCCGTGCGTGCCTATGACGTGCCGGTGCTGGACGCCCGGGCCTAGCCTGCCCCGGCGCCGGCCGCCAGCAGTGCGCCCACCAGCGCCTGCTCGGCCTGGCTGCGCGTGGCGCCGGGCGCGATGCCGGCCACCCCCGCGGTGCGCGCGGCCAGGTCGGCGGCGGCGGCGTCCCCCGCGCCCACGGCGCGGGCGAGTCGAGCGGCGTCGAGCGTCATGGGCATGCCTACTTGGATGATGGCCCCGGCCTGCCGGCGCACCTGCGAGAGGCCCAGCACCTTGCGGCCCTCCACCACCACCTCCCACGGGGAGAGCCCCCCGAAGCACAGGCCCGCGGCGGGCCCCGCGGGCCACGCACGGGCCTCGCCCGGGGGCACTGCGCGGGCGCCCTCCATGCCCAGCCCGGCGAGGGCGGTCACCACGGCGTCACCCACCCACCGGTAGCCGGCCACCACGTCCACGGGCAGCAGCGGGTGACCGCTCGGCAGCACCACGTCGATGGCGATGAGGTCGTCGTCCCAGAGCACCGGGCCCCCGCCGGACGGCCGGGCCACCACCTCGAGGCCCTCGGCGCGCGCGGCCCCCGGGTCCACCTGGTCCATCTGCGCCCGCCCGCACGTGATGGCCGCGGGGGACACCCGGTGCACCACCAGCGCCGGGCAATCACCGTCTGCCAGCAGGCGCTGCGACAGCGCCAGGGCATCCGGCACCGGCTGCGGAGCCGGGGTGACCAGCCGCCACCCGTGGGGCGGCGCGGTCATCCCTACGACAGGTAGGGCGCCACGCCCTCGCCCTGCTGGGCGGCGTCCATGACCATCTCGCTGATGGTGGGGTGCGCGTGGATGATCTCGCCCAGGTCGCGCATGGTGTAGCCGTCGCTGATGGCCACGCCCACCTCGTGGATCATCTCCACGGCGTGGGCGCCCATGATGGTGGCGCCCAGCAGCAGGTCGGTGTCGGCGTCGGCGATGAGTTGCGCGAAGCCGTCGGCCTCGCCCTCGCCCAGCGCCTTGCCCGACCCGGCGAACCGCGCCTGGCCGATCTTCACGTTTATCCCCTGCTCGGCCGCGGTGTCGCGGTTCAGGCCCACGGTGGCGATCTCGGGGTGGGTGTAGATGCACGCGGGCACCACGGTGCGGTC
>JADHKZ010000069.1 GCA_016780995.1 Thermoleophilia bacterium
GGTTATCCCCCGGATTCAGCCACCTCGCGCTTGGTGACCGCGCCGGTCTCCAGGGCCCGCCGGGCCAACTCGCCGCGCTTCTCCCCCTGCGGCACGGCGTCCATCCCGAACCGGCTGTACAGCTCCTTCAGGTGGCTCTTCACGCCATCCATGCTCAGGAAGCACTCATCGGCGATCTCCTGGTTGGTGGCGGGCGTGGCCCGGCGCTCGCGCACCTGCGGCCCGCACAGGGCCACCAGCACGCGCTTCTGCGCCGGGGTCACGTCGGGCAACACGTGCTCCGTGGCGGCCATCGTGCCGGGGTCGGCGGCGTCCGCCGGGTTCCGGAACACCACGACGGTGTCGCCCACGCGCAACCAGTCGCGGTCGCGCAGCCGGTGGCGCCCGCCTACCCGAATCCCATTGACGAACGTGCCGTTGCGCGACAGGCCGTCGTCCTCCACCGCCCACGCACCGCCGAGCAGTTCGAGGACGGCGTGCACCCCGGACACCCGGCCGTCGAATGGCAGGGCCAGGTCGTTGTGGTCGTTGCGCCCCAGGGTCAGCCTGTCGTGCCCGCCCAGGGGGACCACGACGAACCGGTCGTCGCCATCGCGCAGGATGAGGAACGGGGTGCCCACGCGCTCGGCGGCGATCACTGCCTTCGACTCGGCCACCCTCTCGGCCTTGGGATGTCGGGGCTCGGCCACGTTCAGGACGCCTCTTCCGGCACTCTACCCGCCCATGGCGGCGCGGGCGGACCGGGCCAGGTCAGTCGCCGATGCCGGCCGGGCGGAGGGGTCGCGCGAGAGCGCGCGCGTCATCAGTTCGTCGAGTTCGGGGTGGCCGGGCACCGGTGGCGGCGGCTGCGAGAGCGCGGCCGAGAGCGCGGCGCCGGCGCTGTCGCGGGCGTAGGGCGCAGATCCGGCCAGCATGGCGAAGAGCAGCGCGGCCAGGCCATAGATGTCCGCGGCAGGTCCCGCGGGCTCACCCATGATCTGTTCAGGCGCCGCGTAGCCGGCGGTGCCCAGCACATCGCCGTGACGCGAGATCGTGCCCTCGTGGTCGCTGCGCGCGATGCCGAAGTCGGTCAGGTACACGTGGCCACCCGCCGCCTGGTCCACCAGCACGTTGGCGGGCTTCACGTCGCGGTGCACAAGGCCCCGGGCATGCGCGGCATCCAACGCCGACGCCACCGCATCGGTGATGCGGAGCGCCTCCGCCGGGGGGAGCGGCCCGCCCTCGCGAAGCCGTGTGCCCAGGTCCGGCCCCTCCACCAATCGCATCGCCATGAACAGCACGTCGTCGTCATCGGCGGCGTCGAACACCGGCAGCACGTTGGGGTGCTCCAACTGCGCGGCCACGCGTGCCTCGCGGCGGAACCTGTCACGGAACCCGGGGTCGCCCGCCACCTCCGGGGCCAGCACCTTCACCGCGGCCGCTCGGCCCGTGCGCATCTCCTCGCCGCGATACACCACGCCGGCGCTGCCACGCCCCAGCACCTCGGTCAGCCTGTAGCCGGGGGCGATGATCTCCGCCGCGGCCTCCCCGCCCACCTGCGTGCCATGGAGCACCTGGGCCACGGCGGCCTGGTCGGCGGCGGCGAACCGACGGCGCAGGTCACGGCGCTCGGCGTCGGCGCGCAGGTACGACACCACCAGCCAGGCCGCGATGCTCACGCCCAGGGCGATGAGCGGTGCGATTACCGGCACGATCACCCCTGCGGCGAATGCGGCCTGCGCCGCGACGAGGAACAGCACCAGCGCGGCCACGGCTGCCGCTGCCGCCCACGCCTGGCGGCGAAGTGCCAGCCCCGTGGCCGGCACCACCAGCCCCATCGCGAGGATGATCAGCACGTCAAGGGGCGCCCCGCTGTCCTGCATGAACGACCCGTCGAGGGCGTTCTGGATGGCCTGGGCATGGATCTCGGCGCCCGGCAGGGTGTCGCTGCCGGGCGCCGTGGTGGCCAGGCGATCGCTTGGCGTGGTGAGGTCGGTGCCCACCACCACCACCTTCCCGCGCAGCGTGCCGGGCTCCACGCGGCCCGTCAGCACGTCGGCCACCGGGATCGTGCGCACGGTGCCCGCGGGGCCGGCGAAGCGGATCTTGGCGTCACCGGCGGCAAAGGTGGCGTCGGGCACCACCGTGCCCGCCGTGCTGGCCGCCGCCACGGCGAAGGAGTCAAGCCCGCTCCACGTGCCCGGGATGCTCGACACGGGCCAGTCGCGGTTCACCTCGAAACCCGTGTAGCCGGCCGTGGCACCGATGCGCTGCAGGTGGTCGCGGCCGCCGGGAAGCCACGCAAGGGTCTCGGTGCCGCCGTCCGGCGCAGCCTTGGTGGCGGCGAACACCACGTTGCCCGCCCGGCGGGCCGCATCGGACAGCGCCCGATCGTCGGCCACGCCGCGTGATGACGGCTCGGTGAATGCCACGTCGTAGGCGATGACCTTCGCCCCCGCGTCGGCCAGGGCGTCGATCACGCGCGCGTGGGTGGCCCGGGGGGGTGGCCACTGCTGCCCGAGCTCCTCGAGCGTGTCCTCATCGAAGGTGGCCACCGCCACGTCGGGCACGGACGCCGGCGAATCGCCGCGCACCTGGAACCGCCAGTGCTCGCTCTCGATCTCCACGCGCTGCACGGCGCCGGTCCCCCATAGGACCAGTCCGGTCACAGGCGCGACCACGATGGCCAGCGCCATGGTGATCCAGCGGCTCACCGCCGGCGGGCGATGTACGCGCGAGGCGCACGCACGGTCACGGTGCGCCGCGTGAGGGTGTTGCGCGCGGCCACCACCCCGCGGAATACCTTCACGCGGCTGTACGCACAGGTGTCGCTGGCGCTCCACGAGGTGCCACGGGCCGTCCCGGTGACATATCGGGACCGCGTGCGGACAACGCCCTTCTTCCGGCGCTTCTTCGTCTGCTGCACCGACACCCGGACGGTGCGCGAGCGAGTGCGCGCGAGCGCCGTCTCCGCCTTGCGAGCGCCGCATGCCAGCGGCTGCGACAGGCGGATGTCGGTGAGGGTGGGCGCGCGGCGGCGCACGTTCTGCTGGAAGGTGAACACCCCCCGGGATACCACGACGTTGCGGGTGGGCCCGGTCGAGCCGCCCTCGCGGATGCGGATCGCCACCACGCCCCGGCGGGTGTCCACCTGGGAGCCCACGGGCAGGGCCTCGAGCACGCCGGGGTCGAGCGGTGCGAATCCCGCGGCGCCGGGTACGCGCACGGTCACGGTGCCGCGCACCACGCGGGCCACGCCCGAGCGGCCGATGACCGGTGCGGGGGCCGCAGCCGGGGTGGTGCCCGGGGCAGGAGATGGCTGGGCCTGGGCGGGAACGGGCCCCACCAGGCGTGCCATGCGTGGCGCCACTGCGCCCGCCAACTGGGTGAAGGCACCGCCGGCGAGCACGTTGCCGTCGGGCTGCACGGCGATGGTGTTGACGGCGGCATTGAACCCGCTGCCCGGGTCGAACGAGGTATCGAGGGTGCCGTCGGCGTTGACGCGCGCGATGCGCGGGCGGCTGGTGCCGTCGTACGCGGTGAAGGCACCGCCCACCACGATTCGTCCGTCGGCCTGCAGGGCCAGTGATTCCACCGTGCCGTCGAACCCCGTGCCCGGGGCGAACGAGGCGTCGAGGGTGCCGTCGGCGTTGAGGCGCGCGATGCGCGGGCGACTGGTTCCGTCGTACGCGGTGAAGGCGCCACCCACCACCACCTTGCCGTCCGCCTGCACGGCGATGGCGTCGACCGCGCCATCGAGCCCCGCGCCGGTGGTGGCGAACGAGGAATCCGCGGCGCTGCCATCCGCCAGGATGCGCGCCACGCCGTGGTAAGCCGTATTGCCGCCCAGGTCAGTGAAGGCCCCGCCCACGAGCACGCGGCCGTCGGCCTGGCGCACCACGGTCCTCACGTCGGGCCCCCCCACCAGGCTGGCAGAGGGCGCGAACCCGGAGGTTGCGCCCGTCCCGTCATCCTTCAGCCCCGCCAACCGCCCCGAGAATGATCCCCCTGCAATGGATCCACCGGTGGGCACCGGCGCGATTGCGAACGCCACGCCGGAGGTGAGCGGGCCCGAGGCGAAGGCGCTGTCCACGGCTCCATCGGGGTCGAGGCGGGCCGCCATGCTGCGGGCAATCCCATTGGCGCTGGTGAAGGCACCCACCGCCAGGATGTCGCCGTCGGCCTGGACGGCCAGTCCATGCACGGGTGCATCGAAGCCCAACCCGGGGTCGAACGAGGCATCGAGCGCGCCCGTGGACGCGAGGCGGGCAATGCGCGGACGGCTGGTGCCGTCGTACGCGGTGAACTCCCCTCCCACCACGATGCGTCCGTCGGGTTGGATGGCCACGGCATTCACCGGGCCGTTCAGGCCGGACCCACTGGCCGCGAAGCCGGCGTCTCGCGACCCGGCCGAGGCACCGAGGAGCGTCCCGACGCCTGCCCCCAGCGCCGCGGTTGCCACGGCGGCGATGGCGGCGACGCCACGGAGGCGACCGGGATGGTGTGGCTGCGGGTGGGTCATTCCCTGAGGATCATGCGCGGGCGCGCGGAGTTCCACACCCGGGCGGGTGCAGATGATCACCCTCGCGCTCCGCTTGGAAGGGACTCTACGCCCGGGCTCCGCACGAGCGGGTGCCGGGGGTTCCGTAGGGCTGCCCGCGCATTCATCGACCTTGGAGGCCCCCTCATGCGCAATCTGTCGAAGGCCCTTGCCGCGACGGCCGGAGTGGCCGTGCTGGCAGGCGGCGCGCTCGCCGGATGCGGAGGCGACTCGGCGCCGGCGGCGTCGTCGCTGGTCGGCATCTGGGAGGGCACCGCCACGGGCTACTCGCGCGGCGAGAACCAGTCGGCCGTCACGCTCACGGTGGTCATCACCGACGCCGATGACGCCAACCGGCGTGGTGGCCCCGTGGGGGGAGATCGCCATGGTGCATGACGAGGGCACCTTCACCCCGGAGCAGGAGGGCGACCAGCTGGTGGGTCGCTACCTCGAGGTGGGTGATGACGCCGCGGCCAAGGCCGTGACCCTCACGAAGAAGGGCTAGCCGCCGGGGGAACGCCCCCAAACGCGAAAGGGGCGGGCCTTTCGGCCCGCCCCTCGCGTGAAGCGGAACTGCTGAGCCGTGTGGCTCGGCCTACATCATCCCGCCCATGGCGCCCATGCCACCCATGTTCTGCGGCGGGGCCATCGGGCCACCCTCCTCGGGCTGCTGCACCACCACGCACTCGGTGGTGATGATGTTCTTGGCGATCGAGGCTGCGTTCTGCAGCGCCGAGCGCGTGACCATGGCAGGGTCGATGATGCCGGCGTCCACGAGGTCGATGTAGTCGCCCGTGTCCACGTTCAGGCCCTGGCCGGCGGGGAGCTCGCGCACCTTGCCCACCACGATCGAGCCCTCGAGCCCGGCGTTGTCGGCCAGCTGGCGGAGGGGCTCCTCCAGCGCACGTCGCACGATCTCGATGCCCGTGGCCTCGTCACCCTTGGCCTTGAGCTTCGCGAGCGCGGGCTCGGCGTTGACCAGCGCCACGCCACCGCCCGGCACGATGCCCTCCTCGAGGGCGGCACGGGTGGCCTGCAGCGCGTCCTCCACGCGGTGCTTCTTCTCCTTCATCTCGGTCTCGGTGGCAGCGCCCACCTTCACGACCGCCACGCCACCGGCCATCTTGGCGAGGCGCTCCTGGAGCTTCTCGCGGTCGAAGTCGGAGTCGCTGTTCTCGATCTCCACGCGGATCTGCTTGATCCGGCCCTTGATCTCCTCGGGGTCACCCGCACCGTCGATGATGGTGGTGGTGTCCTTGCCGACCACGACCTTGCGGGCGCGGCCCAGCTGGCTGAGCTCGGTGTTCTCGAGCTTGAGGCCCATCTCCTCGGAGATCTGCTCGCCACCGGTGAGGATGGCGATGTCCTCGAGCATGCGCTTGCGGCGGTCGCCGAAGCCCGGCGCCTTGACGGCGATGCCGGTGAAGCTGCCGCGCAGCTTGTTGACGATGAGGGTGGCCAGGGCCTCGCCCTCCACGTCCTCGGCCAGGATCAGAAGGGGCTTGCCCGTCTGGATGACCTTCTCGAGCAGCGGAAGGATGTCCTTGACGTTCTGGATCTTGCCGCCGTGCGCCAGCACGTAGCAGTCCTCCAGCACGGCCTCCATGCGCTCCTGGTCGGTGACCATGTACGGAGACATGTAGCCGCGGTCGAACTGCATGCCCTCGGTGAACTCGAGCTCCATCCCGAAGGTCTGGCCCTCCTCCACGTTCACCACGCCGTCCTTGCCCACCTTCTCGATGGCGTCGGCGATGACGTCACCGATCTCGCGGTCACGAGCGGAGATGGTGGCGACGCGGGCGATCTCCTCCTTGCCCGCGATCTCACGGCTCTGCTTGTGGATCTCGCCCACCACGGTCTCGACGGCGGTCTCGATGCCGCGCTTGAGGCCCATGGGGTTGGCGCCGGCGGCCACGTTCTTGATGCCCTCGCGCACGATGGCCTGGGCCAGCAGCGTGGCGGTGGTGGTGCCGTCACCGGCAACATCGTTGGTGGCCGTGGCCACCTCGCGCACCAGCTGGGCGCCCTGGTTCTCGAACGGGTCCTCGATGTCGATCTCGCGGGCGATGGTCACGCCGTCGTTCGTGATCGTGGGTGCGCCGAACATCTTGTCGATCACCACGTAGCGGCCCTTGGGGCCCAGCGTGACCTTCACGGCGTCGGCGAGGATGTTCACGCCGCGCTCGAGTGAACGGCGGGCCTCCTCGTGGAACTTGATCTCCTTGGCCATTCTCTATGCGTCCTTTCGCGTTCTCCGAGGTGCCTTTACTTCTTGCCCTTCGCGGCCTTCTTGGGCGCGTCGAGCTTCGCGAGGATGTCGTGCTCGCTGAGCACCATGACGTCCTCACCATCGATGTTCAGCTCCGTGCCGCCGTACTTCGAGTAGATGACGATGTCACCCACCTCGACGTCCAGCGCGACGCGCTCACCATCCACGACACGACCCGGGCCAACGGCCACGACGGTGCCGCGCTGCGGCTTCTCCTTGGCGGTGTCGGGAAGCACGATCCCACTGGCCGTGACTTCCTCCGACTCGCTCGCGGTCACGATGACGCGGTCACCAAGCGGCGTGATGCTCATCTGTCCTCCAAATCGAATATCTGCGACTGCGGGGCGATCTGCGTGGCACTCGCCCCGCCTGAGTGCCAGCGAGGAAGGTAGGCGACCGCACTCGGATTGTCCAGAGGCAACGGTCCGCGTGACAAAACCGCTGCAAAAGCGAAACAGCATCTGAGCCCATGGCACTCAGGTCGGCAGGTGCCATGGCACGTCGATCACCACCCCGGGCGCAGGGGCGCGGCGCCACGGCGGAACCATGGCCCGGCCGGGCCCACGGCGGACTGAGGTCGCCCCCCATGGCGACCGGGCGGGTCCACCCCACCCGGAGGGGGGCGGGCAGCAGTCCCGGTGCGTACGGTCAGGCTATGCGAGTCGGTAAATCGCGCATCACGGCAATTGCACTGGCGTGGGTCGCCGGCATGGCCGTGGCCGGCCCCGCGTTCGCCCGCGCGCCGTCGGCGTCGGTGGCCCCGATCTTCCTCGCACCCCAGCAGGACGGCGCGACGCAGGGAGGGCATGTCTCGCCCGGATTCCGGACCGTCCTTTCGTATTCGGTCTACCACGACGACCCCGGGGGCGCATCGGGTCCCATCACGGTGAAGGTGGACATCCCGGTGCCGGCCGACTTCGTCCGGTCATATGCCGTCCTCCCGGACGCGGAGGCCGATGCCAGCGCGCGGTGGGCGTGCTCGCCGGCCGGGCCGTCCGTGTCGTGCCAGCTGCTCGACGCGACGGGCGCGCCCTTCCCGCTCGCGGCGAACAGCCCCGCGCACCTCACCCTGGTGCTCGTGGGCGGGAGCGCCCCGTCACCCGCGCCCGGAGCGAGCACCCCGCTCGGAGCGGCCACGGTATCGGCAACGGTCACGACGCCCAGCGGCGCCCTCACCGCCACGGCGACCACGCCCCTCGCCTACGTCGCGGGTCCCCAGCCCCCGCGGGTCGCCCTCGTCCAGAAGATGGCCCCGGGGACGGACCGCGTGGCGGCCACCGCACGGCACGCGTACAACATCCGGGCGAAGAACACCGGTGGCACGACCATCGTCCGCCGGGCGGGACGCGATCCGCTCGTCGTCCGCAACATCCTGCCCGACGTTCCCATCCGCGGGGTTCGGATATCCGGCACGGGATGGCGCTGCTCCGCATCCGGCCGCGGCACCTGCGCGTACACCCGCAGCCTTGCCCCCGGGCAGATCACGCCCGCCCTCCGGGTCAGCTGGCCCGTCCGCCTCGATGCGTCGGGCATCCGCGCCGAGTGGAGTGCATCCGGCGAGGCGAGCTACGCGGGTGGGGCGATCGCCAACACGCCCCGGCCGGCGGGCACGCCCGTCGATGAGCTCCCCGACCCGGGGACTATGCCGTTCACGGGACGCCTGGCCATCCGCGAGCCATCCACCGTCGCGAGCCTGACCGTCCGCGCCACCGCCCCACATGGGATATCCGTGTTGCCGGGGAGCGGGGGGCGGATGCTCCGTGCCCACATCATCAATACCGGGGCGAGCCCCGCACCCGCAGTGGGGGTGCGACTCACCGCCCCGCCCGGCACGACCGCGCGCGTCACGTCCCCGGGATGGAGATGCGCGGGCGCCGGGTCGTCCTCCACCTGCCGCGCCACGGGTTCGCTCGCCGGTGGCCAGCAGCGGGTGTTCGACGTCCGGGTGAGTGCACCGGCGGACCGCGCTGCGGGCAGGGGGTCGCTGGTAGTTCAGCCCCTCGGCCGCAAGGACGTGCGCCGGGGTGACTCCACGGCCGTCCCCATGGTGATCCAGGACCGCGGCGACCCGCAGGGCACTCCGGAACTGTGGTTCCGGCAGGGCGGCCAATGGACGCAGTGGACCCATGGCGGGATCACCCGCATCCCCGCCTTCGATCCGTTCACCTATCAGGTGCGCGTGGTGAACAAGGGAGTCGACGCGCTGCCCGCGGGTTCCACGGTCGCCGTGCGCCAGGCCATCACGACGGCAATGGGCGTGCAGGCGGTCACCTCGCCCACCGGGATGTCATGCGCCACGTCGGGCGGTGCCCGGTGCACCCTGACCACGGGCAGCGCCGTGGCGCCGGGCGCCACGGTGGGTGTGATGCAGGTGACGATCCGCCCGTCCAGGCCCACGACGCGCCCCGGGCTGGGCGACGTGCGCGTGACGATCGGCGGACAGCGCGGTGACGAGGCCACGCCCATGCGCATCGAGGTCACCGACAACCCCAAGTCCATCATGCCTTCGCAGCGCGTCACGCTCATTCCCACGGCGGGCGGGATTGGACGCCTGGTGATGGCCGCGCGCAACGAGGCGCCCGTCGGCGTCACCGGCCTGGCGGCCACCGCGACCCTGCCGCGGGGACTCAGGGTGACAGGGTGGCGCGGCGCGGGCTGGGACTGCAGCACCCGTGGCCCGCGCCTCGAATGCGCGTACGGCGCGACGGTCGGGGGCCGCAGGCGGACCCCGGGGCTGACGGTGGA
>JADHKZ010000070.1 GCA_016780995.1 Thermoleophilia bacterium
CAGCTCGGGCAGCGGACGGCGGCGCACGCCCATGTGGTCCAGCGATGGCGCCGGGGGTGCCTCCACCATCTTGTCCATGGCGGCCCGCAGGCGCGCGGGGTCGTCGCGCACGGGCACCGGTGCGGCCGTGCCGGGCGGCACGCGCCGGTACCGCGGGCCCTGCGCCTGACGCAGGCGGTCGGCCAGCCACTGCGCCGCGCGCTGGAAGGGGGCATAGGCCACCAGCCGCGCCACCAGCGCCTCGCGCATGGCCAGGGCGTCGGGGTCGGGCTCGTCCTCCACGTCCTCGCCCAGCATGCGCCGGCCCTTGAGGTCGGCGATGGCGGCCAGCAGCAGGATGAGCTGGCTGGCGGCGTCGATCTCCCAGTTCTCGTCGGCGCCCGGGGAGACCGACTCCTCGATGAGGTCGGCCAGCGGGAGCTCCAGCATGTCGACCTCGTCCCTGAGCAGCAGGGTGAGCAGCAGGTCGAAGGGGCCCTGGAAGAGGTCGATCTCCACCTCTTGCGTGAGGGCCGCGCTGGCGTCCAGTGCAGGCACCCGCAGGAGGTTACCGGCGCCCCCGGCGGCGCCCGCAGCGCCACGCGGCGATTGCGTGCGATGATGCCGCGCGATGGCAATCCGCACGTCCCCGCGCATCGCGGGCATCCCGCACTACGAGCCGGGCCTCACCATGTCGGAGGTCATGGCGTCGCATGGCCTCGACTCGGTGGTGAAGCTGGCCTCCAACGAGAGCCCGTTCCCGCCGCTCCCGCAGGTGAAGGCGGTTATCGACGCCGGAATCGACGGCCTCAACCGCTACCCCGACGGCGCCGCCCGGGCGCTTCGCGAGGCGCTTGCCGACCAGCACGCGGTGGATCCGGCGCAGGTGGCCATCGGCAACGGCTCGTGCGAGCTCATCGTGCACGCGGGGGTGGCCCTGCTGGACCCCGGCACCACCATCATCCACGCCACGCCGTCGTTCGCCATGTACCCGCACCTGGCCGCCGAGTCGGGCGCTGAGGGCATCGCCATCCCCCTGGCCGCAGACGGCGGGCACGACCTGCACGCCATGGCTGCCGCCGTGGACGAGCGCACGCGCCTGGTCGTCATCTGCAACCCCAACAACCCCACGGGCACCTACCGCAGCGCCGACCAGGTGGAGGAGTTCCTCGACCTTGTGCCGGACGACCTGGCGGTGCTGGTGGACGAGGCCTACTACGACTTCGTCGACCTGCCGGATCGTGGCCGGGTGTCGGTGCTGGCGCGCACTCGGCCCAACCTGCTGGTCACGCGCACCTTCAGCAAGGCCTATGGCCTGTGCGGCCTGCGCGTGGGCTACGGCATCGGCTCGGCGGACTGGGTGCGGGCCCTCGACGCCGTGCGCCAGCCCTTCAACACCAACGAGCTCGCCCAGGCCGCGGCGCTCGAGAGCCTGCGCCACCCAGCGGCCATCCAGAAGCGCGTGGACGAGGCCATCTCAGAGCGCGCCCGGGTGGCCGATGCACTGGCCGAAATGGGCGTGCCCTTTACCCCGAGCCGCAGCAACTTTATCCTCATGCAACCGCCTGACCCGGGCATGGATGCCCGCGTCCTGCACGAGTCCCTCCTCGCGAGGGGCGTCATCGTCCGCGATGGCTCCGCGCTCGGTGCCCCCGGCACCCTGCGGGTGACCATCGGGACCCCATCGGAGAACGACGTTTTCCTCGCCGCGCTCGCGGCGGTCACCGGCACAGAAAGGGAAGTCCAGCACTCATGATGATCGTGATGAAGGAAGGCGCGAGCGATGGCCAGATCCAGGCCATCGTCGATCGCGTGACCGCCGCCGGGGCCCAGGCCCATGTGTCGCGCGGCGAGTTCGTCACCGTCATCGGTGCCATCGGCGATGACCGCGAGATGATCGCCCAGCTCGACCTGGCCGGCCAGGACGGCGTGGAGCGCGTTGTGCCCATCCTCAAGCCGTACAAGCTGGTGTCGCGCGAGTTCCGCCACGGCGACCTGCCCGTGGTGGTGGACGGCGTCAAGGTGGGCGGGGGCTCGTTCGGCCTCATCGCCGGGCCGTGCACCGTGGAGACCCGCGAGCAGACCATGGAGACCGCGCGCGTGGTGAAGGCCGCCGGTGCCGCCATGCTGCGCGGCGGTGCCTACAAGCCGCGCACCTCGCCCTACACCTTCCAGGGGCTGGGCAAGCCCGCGCTGGAGATCCTGGCCGAGGCCAAGGCCGAGACCGGCCTGCCCATCGTCACCGAGGTCATGGACGTGCGCCAACTGGACGACGTGCTGGAGGTGGCCGACGTCATCCAGCTCGGCGCCCGCAACATGCAGAACTTCGACCTCATGCGCGAGGTGGGCCGCACCGACAAGGCCGTGCTGCTCAAGCGCGGCCTGGCCAACACCATCGAGGAGTGGCTGCTGTCGG
Source organism: Thermoleophilia bacterium (assembly GCA_016780995.1). GTDB lineage: Bacteria > Actinomycetota > Thermoleophilia > Miltoncostaeales > Miltoncostaeaceae > SYFI01. The sequence goes on from JADHKZ010000070.1 coordinate 2,396, forward strand.
CCGAGTACATCGCCAAGGAGGGCAACGAGCGCATCATGCTGTGCGAACGCGGCATCCGCACGTTCGAGACCGCCACGCGGTCCACGCTCGACCTGTCGGCGGTGCCGGTGGCCAAGAGCCTGTCGGCGCTGCCCGTGATCGTGGACCCCTCGCACGCCATGGGGCGTCGTGACTTCATCCTGCCCATGGCCCGCGCGGCCGTGGCGGCCGGCGCCGACGGCCTCATCGTCGAGGTGCACCCGGCGCCCGAGCACGCCCTGTGCGACGGCCCGCAGGCGCTCTACGCGGACTCCTTCGCCGCATGGGTGGACGACGTCAAGCGCGTGGTCGACCTGATGGGCCTCGTGATGGCGGGCGGCGAGCCCGTGGCCGCCGGGGTCTAGGTGGCCACGACCGGGCTGGGCGGCCCGGTCGCCCTCATCGGAGTGGGGCTCATCGGCGGTTCGCTGGGCCTGGCCCTGCGCGACCGCGCGGGGGTGGCCGACGTGCGTGGGTTCGACCCCGCGCCGGGGGCGCTTGACCAGGCCCTGGAGCGCGGCGCCATCACCACCGCGTGCGCCGACCTTGTGGCCGCTGTGGATGGCGCGCAGGTGGTGGTGGTGTGCGCCCCGGTGGGCGACATCCCGGCCATGGCGCGCGAGGTGCTGGCCGCGGCGGGCGACGATGCCGTGGTCACCGATGTGGGGTCGGCCAAGAGCGCGGTGCTGGAGGAGCTCACGCCCGCCGAGCGCGAACGCTTCTGCGGGGGGCACCCGGTGGCGGGCGGAGAGCGGTCGGGCGTGGCCAACGCCCGCGGCGACCTGTTCGAGGGCGCCACGTGGTTCATCACCCCCACGGGCGAGACCCGTCCCCACCTGCTGGAGCGCGTGCACGGCCTGGTGGCGTCGGTGGATGCCGTGCCCGTGGCCGTGGACGCCGCCGTGCACGACCACCTCATGGCACTGGTGTCGCACCTTCCCCATGTGATGGCCTCGGCGCTCATGCGCCAGGCCGCGTCCACCGCGCCCCAGGGGCGCGAGGCGCTGGGGTCGGCCGGGCCGTCGTTCCGCGACCTCACCCGTGTGGCCGGCGCCAACCCGCGCCTGTGGGCCGACATCCTGCTCAGCAACCGCCACGCCGTACTGGCGGAGACCCGCCGCCACCAGGCCGAGCTGGCCGACGTGGAGGCCGCGGTGGAGCGCGGTGACCGCGCGTGGCTGGAGGACTTCTTCCAGGTGGCGGCCGACGGTCGCGAGCGCCTGCTGCGCGAGGAGGAGGCCGTGTCGGGCGACGTGGTGCGCATCACGGTGGAGGTGCCCAACCGCCCGGGCGTGCTCAGCGAGATCGCCACGGCGCTCGGGCATGCGCACATCAACATCGAGGACCTGCACCTCAGCCCCGCGCGCGCGGACGAGCCATCGGGCACCCTCAGCCTGGACATCGCGGGCGATGCCGCCGTGGCCCGCGCCATCGACCTGATCCGCGATAGGGGGTACCGGGTCACCTGAGCCCGGCCTAACCTTCCGGCTCAGGTCGAGCGCGGGAGGCGCGATGGGACTCTTCGGATTCGGAAACCCCATGATGGTCACGGAGGAGGACGCCCTCCCGGGCCGCACCGAGACCATCCGCGTGCCGGCCGCCCACGAGGTGCTCGGCAACCCGCTGCTGCCGCCGTTCCCCGAGGGGCTCGAGCAGGTGGTGGTCGGGATGGGCTGCTTCTGGGGCGCCGAGCGCATGTTCTGGACCCAGCCCGGCGTGTGGACCACCGCGGTGGGCTACGCGGGTGGCTTCACGCGCAACCCGCTGTATGAGGAGGTGTGCACGGGCCGCACCGGGCACACCGAGGTGGTCCTGGCGGTGTTCGATCCCACGGTGACCTCCTACGGCGAGATGCTGCGGGTGTTCTGGGAGGGGCACGACCCCACCCAGGGCTTCCGCCAGGGGAACGACGTGGGAACCCAGTACCGGTCGGCCATCTACTGGACGGATGACCGGCAGCGCCGTCTCGCCGAGGAGTCCGCGGGCATGTTCCAGGAGGCGCTGGATTCCGCCGGGGCGGGGCGCATCACCACCGAGATCGCCGAGGCGGGCCCGTTCTTCTACGCCGAGGGGTACCACCAGCAGTACCTGGCCAAGAACCCCAACGGCTACTGCGGGCTGGGGGGCACCGGCGTGTCGTGCCCGGCCGGGATCGCCCGGCTCGCCTAGCGGTGGATGGCCTGGCGCCGCCGCGGCCGCTGCGCGCGGACGACTTCGACGCCGCGCGCGCCGTTGCCGATGGGTGGTTCGGCCATCCCGTGGGCCTCACGCTGCACCGGCTGTTCTTCGACCAATTGGGGCCCCACGGCGTGTGGATCGCCCGCGATGACGGCGCGCCGGCGGGCTTCCTGCTGGGCATGCCCAGCGCCTCGGAGCCCGACCTCGCGTACGTGCACCTCCACGCGGTGGATCCGGCGCTCCGCGGCCGTGGAGTGGGTGCCGCCCTCTACCGCGACTTCGGGGCGCGGGCCATGGCGCGGGGCTGCTCGCGCATCCGCGCGCTCGCCGCGCCCGGGCGGGAGGGGTCGATCGCGTTCCATCGCGCCCTCGGATTCGACGGGCCGCTCATCCCCGGCTACCTCGGCCCGGGCCAGGACCGCATCGTCTTCGAGCGCGCGCTGCCCGTTCCATGACCGCCCTCCCGCCGCCCCGCGGTGACGCGACGCAGTGGGTGGGCACGCACCTGGGCGGGTTGTTCGACGGCCCTCCCCGCGCCTCGGGACGGTTCCGCGGGGGGCAGTCGGCGGCGTATGCGGCCCTCGGCGCCTTCGACGTGGCCGGGTACGCCACCCGGCGCAGCCAGGTGTGGCCCCCGGGCGCACGGGGTGCATCGGGCCTCTCGCCCTGGATACGCCATGGCCTCATCACCCTGCCCCGGGCGTGGGCGCATGTGGCGGGCGGACCCGCGCGGGACGTCGGGCGATTCCGTGATGAGTTGCTGTGGCAGGAGTACGCACGGCACCTGTACGCCCGTCTGGGGCCCGCCGTGGGGCGCGACCTGCGCGCGCGCCGGGCGGTGAATCCGGGATCCACGCCGGCCCGGGCGTGGGATCGCTCGATGGCCTGCGTGGACATGGTGCTCGGTGAGCTCGAGGCCGATGGCTGGATGGTCAACCAGGCACGCATGTGGATGGCATCGCAGTGGGCGGTGCGCCACGGCCTCGACTGGCGGCACGGCGAGCGGGAGATGCGTCGGCTGCTGCTGGACGGCTCGCGCGCCGCCAATGTGCTCGGGTGGCAGTGGGTGGCGGGAACGGCGACGGGGCGGCCCTACGGGTTCTCCCGCCAGCAGGTGGAGAAGCGTGCACCCGGCGTTTGCGGGAACTGCACCCACCGCGATGCCTGCCCCATCGGCACCTGGCCCCCCGGTGATGAAACCGTGCGCATCGACCCCGACCCACGGCTGCGGGCCGCGGTGGACCCGGCCGCGGTCGCCGGCCCGGCGCACCCGGAGCACATGGGTGAGGCTGACGCGGTGTGGATCACGGCCGAGTCGCTGGGCGACGCCGACCCCGCCCTTGCGGTCAATCCGGGCCTGCCGGCCGTCTTCGTGTTCGACGAGGGCTACCTGCGTCGGTTCCGTCCGTCGGCGGCCCGCCTGGTGTTCATCGCCGAGTGCCTCGCCGATCTGGCCACGCGCCGTGACGTGGAGGTGCACCGGGGCGACCCCGCCGCGGTGCTCACCGGGCGCCGGGTGGCCGCCACGTTCACGCCGGTACCGGGGTGGCGACGCCGGGCGCGCGCCATTGCCCCGGTACAGGTGCACCCCTGGCCGTGGCTCCGGCGGCCCGGATCCGGCAGCGTGGCGTCGTTCAGCGCGTGGCGGGGGCGATCCTCCCGAGGGAGATACTGATCAGCCGGTCGTAATCCCGGTACCCTTCCCTCATGACCGTTCGTACGCCCCGCTCCGATTCGTTCGACACGATCGTTGTCGGTTCGGGGATCGGGGGCTTGGTCGCGGCCGCTGCCCTTGCGCGCCTCCGCGGACAGCGCGTGCTCGTGCTGGAGCAGCACGGCACGATCGGCGGGTTCACGCATGAGTTCAAGCGGCCGGGTGGGTACCGGTGGGACGTTGGGGTGCACTATCTCGGTGGCATGGGGCCGGGGGATCAGGGGTCCCGGATCCTCGACCGCCTCGGAGACGGGTCGCTTGCCTTCTCCCGGATGCCGGAGCCGTTCGAGCGGTACGTCTACCCGGGTCTGGACTTCCGTCAGCCTGGTGACCCGGATCAGTTCCGCGCCAGCCTGACGGCGGCATTCCCCCGGGAGACACGCGGTATCGGGCGCTATCTCGATGCAGTGCATGGAGCGGCCCGGTGGGTAGCGGTCCACGGCGTGCGCGAAGTGCTCCCGCCGCTGATCCGCGGCGGTGCGCGGATGGCGTTCCCGCGCGGCGGGCGCGTGGCGCGGCGCACCACTGCGGAGGTGCTCTCCGGCTGCGTCGAGGATCCGCTGCTGCGGGCGGTGCTGGCGTCGCAGTGGGGTGACTACGGCCTGCGCCCTGGAGAGAGCGCATTCGGCATCCATGCCCTCATCGTTGACCACTACCTGCGTGGCGGGTGGTATCCGGTGGGGGGCGGCGGGGCCATCGCCCGTTCCCTGCGTCCCACGATCGAGGGCACGGGCGGCGAGGTCCGGGCCCACGCCCGTGTTCGGCGCATCCTCGTGGAGCACGGCCGGGCGGTCGGCGTGGTCATGGATTCCGGTGACGTGCTGCGGGCCCCGTTCGTCATCTCCGATGCGGGGGCGGCGAATACCTATGGGCATCTCCTGGGCGACGCGGCCCCGGCGCATGCGCGCACCGCGCTCGCGCGCTTCCCGCCGCCTTACACGGTGGTCGCCGTCTTCCTCGGGCTCTCCGGCGACCCCGCAACCCTCGGCGTGAACGGGGGCAACGTGTGGGTGTTCGAGGGGACCGACCACGATGACCCCGCGAAGCTGGCCAGTTACGTGTCGTTCCCGTCGATGAAGGACCCGCTCGCCACTGCGCACACGGCCGAGATCATCAGCCCCGTGGATGCAAATGCCTTCCGGGAGTGGGCGGGCCGGCCCTGGCCCCGGCGGGACGCCGCCTACCTCGACGCCAAGAACGCCATCGCCGATCGGGCCATGGGGCTGGCCGAGACGGCCATCCCGGGCCTCCGCGCACTGACGGCCATGCGCGAGGTTGCGACGCCGTTGACGTTCGCGCACTTCGACGGAACGGCGACCGGGGGGGTCTACGGCATTCCGTGCGTTCCTGTTCGGTTCCGGGATGGATTCCCGCGCTCGCGCACAGCAGTCCCCGGGCTGGCCCTCAGCGGCGCCGATGCATTCAGTCCCGGTGTCATGGGCGCCATGATGGGGGGCGTCAAGGCGGCATGCGTGGCCGGTGGGACGTCGATCATGCGTTCCCTGATGCGGTCCTGAGGAACGCGCCGATCTCGCGGCTGAGGCTGCCGCCGCGCCATGCAAGCGGGCTCGCGCCGTCGTCCTCCACCACCAGCCGCGCGTCCGGGATGAGTTCCGCCCAGCGCTGGGCGATCCACAGCGGGTGCTCGGGGTCGAGGCGGTCGCGGCTGCCCACCACGAGCGCCGGGCACCGGATGCCCCGCAGCGCGTCCTCGCCGGGGAATGCCGCGCCGGCGGTGGTGGTGCGAAGGGCGTCGGCCACCGCCGCGGGGTGCGCGTGCCGCGACATGCGCTGGCGCATCACGGTGCGGATGAGATCGAGGCTCTTCGGCGGCACCCCGGGGTCGCCATAGGCCTGCACGAATCCATCGGCCCCGCCCTCTGCCAGCCCCGTGGCCAGGCGATCCCAGCGGGCAGGGTCGCGGGTGGGGGTGCCCAGGTGCGCGGGGGTGATCGCCACCAGAGCGCTCACCCGGTCCGGGTGATCCAGGGCCACGGCGGCAGCTACCGCCGAGCCCATGGACATCCCCACCAGCGCGGCGCGATCCACCCCGCGGTCGTCCAGCACGCGCACGGCGTCGTGCGCCAGTTGGTCGTACCGGTAGTCGGCGGGGGAGGGGGCCGGGGACGATTCGCCGTGCCCGCGGGAGTCGTAGGAGATCACCCGGAACCCGTCGCGCACCAGCGCGGTGGAACCGTGCAGCACGTAGCGGCGCGTGGCGGAGAGGCCGTGCACCACCAGCACCGCGGGGCCCTGGCCGTCATCGTCGCCCGCCAGCACCACGCCCTGGCCCTGCAGGGCGAACTGGCTCACGCGGCGTCCTCCAGCAGGGCGAACAGGCTCTGGGAGTGCCTCTCCACGAACGCCGGGCCCACCCCGGTGATGCCCAGCAGTTCCTGCTCGTCGCGCGGGCGCGCCACGGCGATGGACCGCAGCGAGCGATCGGCACACACGGTGTAGGCGGGCTTGCCGTCGGCGCGCTCGCGCCGCCACTCGCGCAGCATCTCGAACACCTCTGCATCGGCAGCGGCCAGCTCGGCGGGCGGGGCGGCCGCTGCACCCGTGCGGGAGGCGCCCGCGGCTGCGCGCGGCGGCGGCGCGGCCTGCTCCGGCAGCGGGTCGCAGATGTCGCAGCAACGGGCGGTGGGAGCCCCCGTGGCCGGATCGCCGAAGTGGTCCAGGATCACCTGGCGCCGGCAGCGCGTGGCATCCACGTATGCGGTGATGGCCCGGTAGCCCGCCCACGCGCGGTCGGCGGCCACGCGCGGGTCGCCGCCCCCGGCCGCGTCGCGGTCACGCGTGGCGAACCGGATCAGGCGCCCCAGGTCGGCGCGCATGGCCAGCAGCACCGCGCGCCCCGGCAGGCCGTCGCGTCCCGCCCGCCCGGCCTCCTGGTAGTAGCCCTCCAGCGAGGTGGGGATGGACCAGTGCCACACCGACCGCACGTCGGAGCGGTCGATGCCCATGCCGAACGCGTTGGTGGCCGCGATCACGTCGGCCTCGCCCGACATGAAGGCCTCCTGCGCCCGGGTGCGGTCGGCATCGTCCATGCCGGCGTGGTAGCCCACCGCGCGGTGGCCGCGCTGCGCGAGGCCCTCGGCCACCTCCTCGGTGGCCTTGCGCGTGCCGCAGTACACGATGGCGGGCGTGCCGCCCGGGGCGGCCAGCCCGGCCTCCAGCGCTGCCCACTTGCGCGCCACCGCGCCCTTGCCGTCAAGGCGCA
>JADHKZ010000071.1 GCA_016780995.1 Thermoleophilia bacterium
TTCCAGTACACGCCGCCGGTGCATGGGAAGCAGGCGAAGCGGGGCAACCAGACGCCGTCATGTTTGCCGAACTGTGTAGGCGCGGACCTGTACTACGCGAACCTGGTGGGCGCGAACCTGTCCTACGCGAACCTGTCCTACGCGAACCTGTACTACGCGAACCTGGTGGGCGCGAACCTGTACTACGCGAACCTGTCCTACGCGAACGCGTACTACGCGAACCTGACCGGCGCGTGGCTGATCGGCGCGAACCTGACCGGCGTCACGTGGTACCACACCACCTGCACCGGCGGCGCCGTGACCTACACCGGCTGCCCGACCTAGCGGGGGCGGGGCGGGGCTCGTCGGCATTCACCGGGCTGCCGAGTTTGTAGATGCGAATCGCTCTCATCCGATCTGAATAGATAAATCCAGACGGGCGGGCAAGGGTCGCGGAGCTGTACCTAAAAAACGGGCGACCGCGGAGCGCGGCCAGCATCCGCGGGAGACACGGCAGGCAGGGGCTCGGGGTCGAGGTGGCCCCGCGCCAGAAAACCCCCCACGACCACCGGGCCGCGTGAGAAAGTGGCTAGGCCACGCCCCCCGGCGTGCCGGTCCCCAGGCTCGGACCCGCCCCCCTTTCGCTACGCACGGGACCGCACTTACGCTGCAGCGGATCAACGGATGGGAGCCGGGAATGATCAAGGGGACCACAATCGCCTTGTCCGCCGTATTGATTGGCGTGGGTGCTACCGGCGCGTCGCAGGCTGATGCCGCCAAGATGAAGAACAAGAATCCTGAGGTCACCCTGCTCCGCCTTGGCGACGAGGGCACCACCGCGGCCAAGCTGGACGGCAAGAAGGTCTGGAACGTCCGCAAGGGCTACAACCGGGTCAAGGTCGAAATGACCTCGTCCGTAACCGGCAAGGTTGGCTACGGACCGCCCGGTTGGCCTTACGTGGGGGACTACATCTGGCAGCCGCCTGCTGAGTACAAGTTGAGGACCAGCGGCGACCTGAAGATCGAGTGCCTGCGAAAGCGCGGCGACGCCTGGTATGAGTCAGAAGACCGCAATCGGACCGTAATCAGCGGCAGAACGCGGAAGGTCGCGCTGCCCGTCAAGAACCCCTACCGCTGCCGTGTCAGCTTGGACGCGAGCCTCTACCCACATGACACCCTGCTTCCCGCTGGAACCTTCCCCCCGGGCGCGGAGCTGACGCAGATCGACCCCACTTACACGCTGCTGAAGGCAACAGTGACGTCCGTTAAGAAGTAGCCCCGGCGTGCCGATCCCCCAGGCATGACCCCCCTAGGAAATCGGGCGTGTGAAAACGCGGCACAACCCACGCCCGCGAGAAACCCCCCGGGTGCTCCTGCGCGTGTGAAGCGGGCTAGTCAGCCTGCCCGCCGTGCCCCAGCTGTGAGGAGGCGATAGGAACCGACCAATCCGACGGTTGCTCGCGTGCACACCTTGTGCACACCTAGCCCATTCCGAACCCCCGGCGTAGGGTTCCCGAAAGCCGAAAGCCCCGCGTGTGCGGGGCCTTCGTGTGACGGGAGTGACGGGACTTGAACCCGCGACCTCAGGATTGACAGTCCTGCGCTCTAACCACCTGAGCTACACCCCCGGGTCGCTCTGGGCGAGCAATGGGCGGTGACGGATTTGAACCGCCGGCCCCCTGCGTGTAAAGCAGGTGCTCTACCAGCTGAGCTAACCGCCCCTACGGGCCGGGGGACAGTAGCAGTCAGGTGATCCAGTCGGGGGCTGGAGCCGCCTCGGCGATCGCCGCGACCATCTCATCGGCTACGTCCCGCGGATCGCGTCCCTGCGCGAGCCCCGGGGGGTCGCCGGCCAGCGGCCTCGTTGCGAGGCCGGTCTCCATGTGCGGGGGCCGCGCGTCGATGACGCGCACGCCGGTGCGACGCATCTCGCGGCGGAACGCGGTGTCGAACGCCGTGAGCCCCGCCTTTGCCGCGGAGTAGGCCGCCAGCCCGGCCATGGGCTGGTCGGCGACCACGGCCGAAACCTGGGCGATGACCCCGCCCTTGCCGAGGTGCCGGGTGGCCGCGCGCGCCACCAGGATGGGCGCGACCAGGTCCAGGTCCACCACCTGGCGCAGCACGGCCTCATCGAGTTCGGCCACCGGCCCGAACGCCACTGCGCCGGCCGACATCACGACCACATCCAGCCCACCCAGCGCGGTGGCCGCGCCGTCCACCACGGCATCGGGCACACCGGGTGCGGTGAGGTCGCCCTCCACGGGGGTGGCGCCGAGCTCGCCTGCAAGCGCGGCCAGGCGGTCGGGGTCGCGGCCGTGCACCACGAGCGCCGCGCCTGCGTGCGCCAGGGACCGCGCGATCTCCGATCCGAACCCGCCGGTCGCGCCGATGACAACTGCCCGTGCACCCGTGATGTCCATGGCTGCACGATACGACGCCCCGCCTCCATGGGCCGTGGCAACGGACCCCCGCGGAATATGCTGCGCGCATGCCGGGGGCCGACCGCACCGAGGTGACGCTCAACGGGGATCGCAGCATCCGCCTGCAGCGCGTGCTGCCCGCTCCGCCCGACATGGTGTGGGCGGTCATCACCGACCCCGATCTCATCCCCCGGTGGTGGGGCCCTGCCCACCACGCCCCGCAGGTGAGGGAGATGGACGTGCGCCCGGGCGGGCGCTGGCGGTTCGAGATGGACGCGCACGGCACCGTGTTCGGGTTCGCCGGCGAGTACCTGGAGGTACGGCCGCCGGACCGGCTGGTGCAGACGTTCGTGTTCGACCCGTTCCCGGACGCCGGCACCACGGAGGAGATGACGCTCACGGCCGGGCCCGACGGCACCACCGTGCTCACCGTGGACATCACCCATCCCGCCGCCGAGGGGCGCGATGCCCAGTTGGCCGGCGGCATGGCCGAGGGCATGCAGGAGACCCACCGGCGCCTGGCCGCGCTGGTGGCCGAGCGCATGTCCTGATGCACCCACGTGACAGGGAACGCACCGGCTGGCGGCGAATGCCCTGCCGGTGATACCTTCGGCCGCGAAAGAGAAGAAACGAACGGGCATCGGCCCGGTTCCTCACGAGGAGGGACGCACATGAGCATCACGCACGCGGGACGTGACCGCGTGGCCACCGAGGGAGTGGTGGCCCACTACAGCAGGGGCGGGTTCGGCCAGTACCACCGCCTCGACTGCCCGGAGGCACCGCATCGCGGGGATCCGGGCGTTCGCGACACCATCCACGGCCCGTGGCGGTACCTGTCCGCGCACTGGGCTCCCTGCCCGGTGTGCCGGCCCCCGGCCGACGCCGGCCAGGCCGAACACGGCGTGCAGGCCGCCTGACCCCTCGCGGGGCCAGGTAGCCTCACGCCTCCTGGCCCCCATCGTCTAGTGGTCCAGGACGCCGCCCTTTCACGGCGGTAGCGCGGGTTCGAATCCCGCTGGGGGTACTGCTCAGGTCACCTTGATGGTGCCCTTCATCATGGTCTTGTGCGGCGTGCACTCGTAGCGCGCCGTGCCCTTCTTCAACGTCACCTTCACGGTCCTCGACCCGCTCGTGAAGATCGGCGTGGTCCTCTGCGGCGTGGACGCCGACTTGAGGAAGCGCAGGTTGTGGCCGATTCCCGACCTGTTGACGTACCTGAACCTGTAGGTGCCGGCCTTGAGGGTCTTCGGCATGCCCTTGAAGGCGAACGGTGATGACTTGGGAGTGGTCACCGTGATGGTCTTCGTCTTCTGCGCGAGCGCCGGGGATGCGGCGCCGGCGACGACCACGGCTGAGACCGCGGCCAGCGCGATCGATCGGGTGCGGATTCCCATCAGTAAATCCTTTCCGTGACGATTGATGACTTCCACGCTAGGCCCCTTTGCCCCATTGGAAAGGGGGAACGGTCATGGGGTGTCCCGGCGGGGGCGTGACGACCGTCCATGAAGGCCCGCGGCGCGCATGCCGCGGGCCCCGGCGTCCGCCCGCGTCTGGTGGAATCAGCACTGATTCCCGTGCCACCACGAGAGAGGCCCCATGGCAGACCTGCCGCCCATCCCGCCGATGCCCAAGTTCCTCACCGCGTTCATCACGGCCACCGTGTGCCTGGTCATCGCGGTGGTGGTGATGATCCTGGTCTTCAACGCGGCCTGATCCCGGCGCGCCCCCCGGCGCCCATCACATGGCTGCGCCCGCTGCGAACCCCGCCGCGGCCAGCACGAGCCCCCCGATCGCAGGCCCCACCAGGTTCAGCAGCGCTGCGCTGTAGCGACCCCGCTCTGCCAGCGCGTCGGTCTCGATCAGCCACGTGGAGAACGTGGTGTACGAGCCCAGGAACCCCGCGCCCAGAACCAGCAGCATGCCCTCGCCCGGCGCGGCGCCCACCAGCAGGCCCAGCAGGAAGGCCCCGGCGAGGTTGGCCACCAGCACCCCCCAGGGCGCCCCGGCTCCCAGGCGTGCGGCGATGAGCCGGCCGGTGCCGTGACGCGCCAGCGCGCCCAGCGCACCGGCAGGCGCGGCCAGGGCCCAGGCCAGCGGGGTCATGCCACCACCGCCCGCATGAGCCTGCGCGTGGCCACCACGGCGGCCATTCCCAGCACCAGTGACGTCACCACGTAGAGCACGGCGGTGGCCGCCAGGCCGTCACGCATGAGCAGCAGCGCCTCCACCTGGATGCCGGCGAACGTGGTGAGCGACCCGCAGAACCCGATTCCGGCCATGGGGTGCAGCCAGTGGGGCAACTGCGGGCGCCAGGCGATGAGCGCTGCCAGGGCTGCCAGCAGGATGGTGCCCGCCACGTTCACCACCAGGGTGGCCACGGGCCAGTCGCCGCGCGGCAGGGCTTCTGCCAGCCCCGCGCGCACGAGCGCGCCGATGGCGCCGCCCACGGCGATGGCGATGAGTGCCTGGGAGCGAGGGCTCACCCGCAGAGAGTACGTGCGGCGTCACGTACCATGCGCGGCCATGTGCACCCGTCCCCTGTTCGTGACCATGGCCGTGGCCGCCACCTGCGTGGTGGCCGTGCCCGCCGCCTCCCAGGCCGCCGACATCATCGCCACCGGCGGATCGCTGGCGTCGATGACCGGATCGGCGAGTCCCTACGGCATCTCACAGGCGCGCGGCGCATCGCTGGCTGCCCAGCACTCACGCCCGGGCCCGGTGCGCGTGCGCCTGCACCTGGCCGACGACCAGAGCACCGACCAGATGGGCATCAACCAGATGATCGGCTTCACGGGCGCGCGGGTGGCCGCCGTGCTTGGCCCCACGCTGTCGGGCGTGGCCGCCGCCGCCGACCCCATCGCCGGCGCGGCGGGCATTCCGGTGCTGGGCGTCACCAACACCACCCTCGACATCGCCGATGCGGGCCCCACCTTCTGGCGCGTGAGCCTGTCGGAGAACCGGCTCATCCCCGCATCAGTGGCATATGCCAACGACACCCGGGGCGTCACCACCGCATCGCTGGTGTCGGTGACCGGCGACGGCTACTCCGAGGGGGCCGCCCAGGCATTCCGCACCGCTGCGGCGGCGCAGGGCATCCGCCTGCTGGCCGACGTGTCGATGCCCACGGGGTCGGCGCAGGCAGCGTCCCTGATCGCGCAGGCCACGGCGCCCGGCCCGCAGGCCATCTTCTTCGCCGCGCGCAGCCGCGACGCCGTGAACCTGGCCGTGGCGGCCGCGGGGTCCGCAGCCGTCAAGGTGGGCGGCAATGGCTACAACACGCCCGACGTGCTCGGCGCCGCGGGCACCGCCACAGACGGGTTCATCGTGAGTGCGTCGTGGAACCCGGGCAAGCGCGACGCCCGAAGCCGCGCATTCGTGCGCGCCTACCGCGCCAAGTACCGAGGTACCCCGAGCGCCTTTGCCGCCCAGGGCTATGCCGGCGTACAGCTGCTGGAGGCCGCAGCCACTGCCGGCAAGGGCGGCACGCCGGATCGGGTGCTGGCCGGGCTGCGGCGCCTGCGAGCGGTGCCCACGGTGCTCGGCACCATGCGGTTCACCCGGGGCGTGCGCGAGGCCGTGTACCCGGCCACCGTGCAGGTGGTGCGCGGTGGGCGCCTGCTGCTGGCCCCGCGCTCCTAGGAGGCCGGCGCCTCCATCTGCTCGGCCACGCGGCGCTTGACCCGCGCCAGCATGCCGGCCATGCCCCGCATGCGCAGCGGGGTGACCAGCTCCTCCAGGCCCATCGAGAGGTAGAAGTCGTTGGGAGTGGCCAGCACCTCCTCGGGGGTGCCGCCGTCCAGGCCCTGGTGCAGCACCGACGCGAAGCCGCGCGAGGTGGGCGCCTCCGGCGGGGCGTCGAAGTACAGCCGCACCTGGTCCGGCTCCACGTCCACCGCCAGGAACAGCGGTGCCTGGCACTCCTCCACCGGTTCCATGGAGTCGCGGTCCTCCTTCAGGCGCTCGGGGAGCGGCGGCAGGGCGTTGGCGAACTCCAGCAGCAGCGGCAGGCGCAGTTCCTTCGGGGTGGAGGAGAACTCCTCCACGATTTCGTGGAGCGCATCCCTCACTTCTCGATGGGCACGCGCACGGCGTTGCCCCACTCCACCCAGGAGCCGTCGTAGTTGCGCACGTTGTCGAAGCCCAGCAGGTGCGTGAGCACGAACCACGTGTGGCTGGAGCGCTCCCCGATGCGGCAGTAGGCGATCACGTCATCGGACGTGCCCAACCCGATCTCGGCCTCGTAGATGGCACGCAGCTGGTCGACGGGCAGGAACGTGCCGTCGCCCTCGTCGGCGGCCCGACGCCACGGCACGTTGGCGGCCGTGGGGATGTGCCCGCCGCGAAGCGCCCCCTCCTGCGGGTACTCGGGCATGTGCAGCAGCTCGCCCGAGTACTCGCCCGGTGAGCGCACGTCCACCAGCTTGCCGTGGCCGATGTGGGCCAGCACCTGCTCGCGGTACGCGCGGATGACGGAGTCGTCGCGCTCGGTGGCCGGGTAGTCGGCCGGCGCGGGGGAGGGCACGTCGGTGGTCATGGGACGGCCCTCGTCCACCCACTTCTTGCGACCGCCGTCCAGCAGCCGCACGTCGGCGTGCCCGAACAGCGACGTCACCCACAGGGCATAGGCAGCCCACCAGTTGTTCTGGTCGCCGTAGAAGACGATGGTGGTGTCGGGCGTGATGCCCTTCGACGACATGAGCGCGCTGAAGCCCGCGGCGTCCACGTAGTCGCGGGTGAGGGGGTCGTTCAGGTCGGCATGCCAGTCGATCTTCACCGCGCCCGGGATGTGCCCGGTGTCGTACAGCAGCACGTCCTCGTCGCTCTCGGCCACCACCAGCCCGGGATCGCCCAGGTGGGCCTGCAGCCACTCCGTGGTGACCAGCCGCTCCGGGTGGGCGTAGGCCTGGATCTTGGGGTCCTGGTCGAACTCAACCGGCATTGGGCTGCCTCCTGGGCGTCATCTGGGCACGTCGTATCATAAGCATTATTGCAACCCATTCATGAGCAACGGCTATCGCGCGGTGGCGGGTGTCAGCGCCCGTCGGCCGAGAAGTGCTGGTAGTCCTTGGTGCCCCGCCAGCGGCCGCCCCACTGCCAGCCCTCGCGCTGGAACGCGCGCACCAGTGCGCCGCCCTCCACGGCCATGCCGGGTCGCGGCCTCCGGTTGATATAGGGCTTGCTTGCCTTGTGGTAGATCACGCCACCCGGCTCCACCCATGGGTTCTCGATGGGGTTGATGTCGATGGCCGTTCCGTAGGCATGGTTGCTCCAGCGGCCGCTGCCCGTGGCCTTGCGGCAGTTGAACGCCGATGTGTTATCGGCCTCGATCGAGCGCCAGTCGCTGCCCTTGTAGTTCTGGATGGGCTCCATGCGGCGGATGGGCACGCCGTCGCGGTAGAGGCTGCGGAAGATGCGCGCCACCGCCGGTGCCACCGATTTGTTCACCACGATCTGCCTCGTGCGCTCCCTGCCCCGGAAGTCACGGTAGGTGGGTCGCACCACGCGCAGGTCGCCCAGTCCCACGGGGCAGCCGCGCCGCCACGGCCCACGCCAGCGCGGCGGCCATGGCCGCGACCATGGGCGCCAGCACCCGCGTCATGCGTACGTCGCTGCTCAGGCCCTCGACCTGCGACCGGACGACCACAGCACCAGTGCACCGGCGATGGCCGCCACCACGGATCCCGCCAGCACGCCGATGCGCGCGGCATCGGCGAGGGACGGGTCGGTGAATGCCAGCTTGGTGATGAACAGCGACACGGTGAAGCCGATTCCCGCGATGAGGCCGATGCCCACCATCTGCCCCCAGCGCGCTCCGCGCGGGATGGTGCCGAGGCCCATCCGCACCACGATCCATGCCCCCAGCGGGATGCCGATGGCCTTGCCCACCAGCAGGCCCACCGACACGCCCAGGGCTGCCCCCAGTGCGCCATCGGCCGACAGCGCTCCGGCCCCGAACACGATTCCCGCATTGGCCAGCGCGAAGATGGGCAGGATGATGAACGACGACCACGGATGAAGCGCGTGCACGGTGCGGGTGAGGGGTGACACCGCCTGGCGCGAGAGGTCGGACAGGTGCATCCACGACTCGCTCTCGGCGTCGGGGCTCGCGGGGTCGTCGGATGTCTCGTCGGCCACGCGGCGCGCCTCGGCCGATACGGCCGCAGGCCGCTGCAACGGCACCGCGGGCATCAGCAAGCCCACCGCTACACCGGCGATGGTGGCGTGCACCCCGGATGCCGCGGTGAATGCCCAGGCCAGGACGCCGAGGGCGATGTAGGGCACCCGGGCCTGCACGTGCAGGCGAGTGAGCACCCAGAAGGCAGCCAGTGCGACGACGGCAGCGGCCAGCCATGCCCCCGACACCCCGCTGGAGTAGGCCACCGCGATCACGATGATGGCGCCGATGTCGTCGATGACCGCCACGCCCAGCAGGAAGGCCCACAGGGATGACGGCACCCGCGACCTCAGCGCTGCCAGCACGGCCAGGGCGAACGCCACGTCGGTGGCCATGGGGATGCCCCAGCCGTCCTGCGCGGGCCCGCCCGCCGTGAACGCCAGGTAGATGGCCGCGGGCAGCAGCATGCCGCCCAGGGCCGCGGCGAACGGCACGGCGGCGGCCTTGGGCGTGGACAGCTCACCAACGGCCAGCTCGCGCTTCACCTCCAGGCCGATGAGCAGGAAGAACAGGGCCATGAGGCCGTCGTTCACCACCGCGGCCAGGTACGTGTCGAGGATGTTGCCGTCCACGCCCAGGGTGATGGGCGTGTTCCAGAAGGCCTCGTAGCCCGAGGTGTCCACGTTGGCCCACACCAACGCCACGATGGTGGCCAGCAGCAGCGCCACGCCGCCCGCCGCCTCCCAGGCCATGAACGACCGGATGGGTCCGGCCACGATGCGGGCCGACCTGCGGGGGGAACGGGCCCAGGTGGGAACGATCCGCTGGTCGGGGTCCGGGGCCACGTAAGCAGGCTAGCCCGTTTCGCTGATACACCTCCATGGGAATGTCGTCACGAATTCGCAACGCATTTGTGCTCGGGCTGGTGACTGTCACCGGGGTGGTGCCTGGCACCGGGGTTTCCCTT
>JADHKZ010000072.1 GCA_016780995.1 Thermoleophilia bacterium
ACCCCGACGTGCACGCGCGCACCACGGCCGAGGAGATCTGGACCGACACCGATGGCGCGGTGGATATCTTCGTGGCGGGGGTGGGTACGGGCGGCAGCATCACCGGCGTGGGGCACGTGCTCAAGGAGCGCAAGCCCGAGGTGCAGGTGGTGGCGGTGGAGCCGGTTGACTCGCCGGTGCTCTCGGGCGGCGATCCCTCGCCGCATCGCATCCAGGGCATTGGCGCCGGATTCGTGCCGCCGGTGCTCGACACCGCCGTGTACGACGAGATCATCCAGGCCGACGCCGACGACGCCTTTCAGGTGTCGCGCCGCCTTGCCCGGGAAGAGGGCATCCTCACCGGCATCTCGGCCGGCGCCAACGTATGGGCCGCAATGCAGTTGGCCGCCCGCCCGGAGAACGCGGGCAAGGTCATCGTCACCATCATCTGCGACACCGGTGAGAGGTACCTCTCCACGGCGCTCTTCGCAGAGGCCTAGCGGCGGATCAGCAGTTCCCGGGTGCCGCGCTCGCGGAAGCCCAGGGCCGAGAAGAACGCCCGGGCCTCCGGGGTGTCCTCCACCTCGGCCAGCAGGTGCGTGCCGCCCGAGGTGCGGGTGGCGCGCGCCGCGGAGTCGATGAGCATGCGGGCCACGCCCTTGCGCCGCTCCTCGGGCACCACGCCCAGCCACCAGATGATGCCCTCGGGCACCTGGGTGAAGCAGAACCCGATCAGGTGGTCACCGCGCAGGGCCACCGTGAAGTCGCCGTATCCCGCGCCCTGGTTGTAGCCCGTGGGCCTGCCCATGGCCTTGTAGATGGCCAGGCCATCGAGGGCGTCGAACTCGGCGTCGTCATAGCGCTCGGCCATGTCATTGCTGTAGGTGAGCAGGCGCACGCCGTCGGCGGGCTCGCCCGCGGGAAGGCCCTCGATCGCCCGCGCCACGGTGACCGTGGTGGCGTAGGGCTCGAAGCCCGCCTCGCGCGCCAGGGCGCCCATGGGGTCGCCGGGTGCCAAGGCCATGTCGTAGGGCGGCACGGCGGGGACGGCCTGGATGAGCGCCTCAAGGGCCGCGGCGTCACGCGCGGTCACGTTATCCAGCCGCACCGCGCGGGCGGTGGGGGATGGGCCGATCTGGCAGGCGGCTCCGTCTGTGGTCACGCTAGAGAAGGTAGGGCTCCAGGTCGTCCACCCGCACGCCGGTGTCCTCCAGCCACTGGCGCACCTCCACCAGGTGGTCGGCGTCGCCGCTGATCTCCAGGATCACCCAGCCCGTGCGGTCGCGCACGTCGGCTCGACGGATGTTGCACACCACGTCGTGCTCGGTGGACAGGCGGTGCACAACGGGCTCCCGCACCAGGTCCTCCGGAAATGTGAGTCTCACGCGAATGCTGGCCATCGGATGCGCTCCATCGACAGGAGCGCGAATATACTCGCCCCATGGCACCCGGACCTCTCTCGCGAATCAGCCGATCCATCCGCCGCGACCTGGACGCCGCGCGCGAGCGCGACCCCGCCGCCAGGTCCACCACGGAGCTGGTGCTCACCTACCCCGGCCTGCACGCGGTGTGGATGCACCGCGCTGCGCACACCATGAACCAGCGGGGGTGGCACCTTCCGGCCCGCATGGTGAGCCAGGTGTCGCGGTTCGTCACCGGTATCGAGATCCACCCCGGGGCAACCATCGGCCCGGGCTTCTTCATCGACCACGGCATGGGCGTGGTCATCGGCGAGACCACCGAGATCGGCGAGGACGTCACCGTCTACCAGGGGGTCACCCTTGGGGGCCCGGGCCAGGAGTCGGGCAAGCGTCACCCCACGCTGCGCGACGGGGTGACCGTGGGCGCCGGTGCATCGGTGCTCGGCCCACTGGAGATCGGCGAGGGCGCCAAGATCGGCGCGGGGTCGATCGTGGTGAAGGACGTGCCCGCCAACTCCACCGTGGTGGGTAACCCGGGCAAGCCCGTGGTGCGTGATGGCCAGCGCATCGATCCCGAGAAGATCCACCACCCCGACCTGGACCACACGGTGCTGCCCGACCCGGTGGCCGAGGCCCTCGACTGCCTCATGCAGCGGGTGGAGGAACTGGAAGCCGAGATCGCGGCCATCCGGGCGGGCCAGGAGCCCCCGCCCAAGCTGGGCGATGCCGACTGCCGCGACAAGGTGAAGGCCGGCATCCGCGAGGCCCGCAAGGCCTCGATGGACGCCGCCTAGGGGCAGGGCGGATGCCGCCGCGGGCGTCCGCCTGCGGCGCTACCTTTGCCCGGTGAGCACGGATCTCCTGGGCAGCCTCAATCCCCCTCAACGCCAGGCCGTGCTGCATGGCGACGGTCCGCTGCTGGTGCTGGCCGGGGCGGGCAGCGGCAAGACCCGGGTGATCACCCATCGCATCGCCCATCTCGTGCGCGAGCGGGGGGTGCCGGTGCACCAGGTACTGGCCATCACCTTCACCAACAAGGCCGCGGGCGAGATGCGTGATCGCATCGCAGAGCTCATCGGGCCCGATGCCAAGGGCCTGTGGGCATCCACGTTCCACTCGGCGTGCGCGCGGATCCTGCGCATGGAGCACCAGGCCGCCGGGTACGACCGGTCGTTCTCCATCTACGACGATGCCGACCAGCAGCGCATCATGCGCGAGATCCTCAAGGACGAGGGCATCGACCCCAAGCGGCTCACGCCGCGCGCGGTGCTCGGCCGCATCTCGGCCGCCAAGAACGAGCTGCAGCACCCGCGCGACCTGGCGGAGCAGGCCGTTGACGAGCCCGACCGCGGCATGGCCCGCCTGTACCAGCGCTACCAGGACCGGCTGATGGCCAACCAGGCCATGGACTTCGATGACCTGCTCATGGTCACGGTGGAGATGCTGCGGCGCGATCCCGTGGTGCGCGAGCGCTGGCAGCGGCGGTTCCGGCACGTGCTGGTGGACGAATACCAGGACACCAACCACGCCCAGTACTGGTTGGTGCGCATCCTCGCCGAGCCCGATCGCAACGTGATGGTGGTGGGCGACGACGACCAGGGCATCTACTCCTGGCGCGGGGCCGACATCCGCAACATCCTGGAGTTCAAGGCCGACTACCCCGACGCCGTCATCATTCCCCTGGAGCAGAACTACCGCTCCACCTCCACCATCCTCCATGCCGCCAATGCCGTGGTGCGCAACAACCGCGGCAGGCACCCCAAGCGCCTGTTCACCGACCGGGCCGGTGGGGAGGTGGTGACCGTGGTGGACTGCGCCGACGAGCACGACGAGGCCCGCATGGTGGTGCGCCAGATCACCCGGGCGGTGGCCGAGGGTCGTTCGCTCGACCAGGTGGCGGTCTTCTACCGCACCCACGCGCAGAGCCGGGTCATCGAGGACCAGCTGGTACGCAGCGGAATCGGCTACCAGGTGCTGGGCGGGCCGCGGTTCTACGAGCGGGCAGAGGTGAAGGACCTCATGTCGTACCTGCGCGTGGTGGCCAACCCCGCCGATCGCGAGGCCTTCACGCGCGCGGCGGGCAGCCCCAAGCGGGGGCTCGGCCCCGCTGCGCTGGCCAAGGTGTCCCAGGCCGCGGAGGCGCACGGCACATCCATGGACGCCGTGGCCCGCGATCCGGAGATGGTGCCCGGGCTCAACGTGGCCCAGCGCGACGCGCTCCAGGCCATGGGCGCGCTCATCGACCGGCTGCGCGACATGGATGCCTCGGGATCACCGCCCGACCGCGTGATGGAGCGCGCCATCGAGGACTCCGGGCTGCGCGAGGCCCTCCTGGCCGACGGACCCGCCGAGGCCGGCCTGGGTCGCCTTGACAATCTGCAGGAACTGGTGGGCGTGGCCGCGGAGTACACCGCGCGCGCGGAGGAGCCGTCGCTGGCCGGGTTCCTGGAGGAGGTGGCGCTGGTGTCGGCCGTGGACGAGGCGGATGACGACGCCGGCCGGGTCACCCTCATGACCGTGCACAACGCCAAGGGCCTGGAGTACGACGTGGTGATGGTGACGGGCCTTGAGGAGGGCCTGTTCCCCCACATGCGCTCCATCGACGACCCCGACGGGCTCGAGGAGGAGCGCCGCCTCTGCTACGTGGCCCTCACCCGGGCACGCGAGCGGCTGGTGCTCTCGCACGCAGGTAGCCGCGCGCTGCGCGGCAACCGCATGTACGCCATCCCGTCGCGCTTCATCGACGAGATCCCCGACGAGGCCCTGGGCCGGGAGCCGGTGGATGACGTGCGCACCATCGGCAGTGGCGTTGCCGGAGCGGGATCGCCCATCGCCGTGGCGCCCTATGGCGTGGGCGATGCGGTGGTGCACGAGTCGTTCGGCGAGGGAGTGATCACCGGCGTGCAGCAGAAGGGGCGCCTCATCCAGGTGCGATTCGACGACAAGGAGCGGGTTCTGATGGCCGACATGGCCCCCATGAGGAAGGTGGCCGGATGAGCGCCACCGTGATCGACGGCCGCGACGCGGCGCGTCGCGTGCGCGAGCGGGTGGCCGAGGGCTGTGCCGCCTTCGCGGCGCGGCACGGGCGGAAGCCCGGCCTGGTGGGCATCCAGGTGGGGGATGACCCCGCCAGCGAGATCTACCAGCGCAACAAGGCGCAGCAGGCCGAGGAGGCCGGCATGGCCGTGGAGCGCATCAAGCTGCCCGAGGGCACCACGCAGGCCGAGATGGACGCGCTGCTCGACCGCCTGGGGGCCGATGATGCCGTGGACGGCATGCTGGTGCAGTTGCCGGTGCCCGAACCGCTCACCGAGCCGGCCATCGCGGCGCGCATCGCTGCCGACAAGGACGTGGACGGCTTCTCGCCGGTGAACATCGGGCGGCTGGTGCGCGGCGAGCCGTGCCTCAGGCCGTGCACGCCCAGCGGGGTCATGTGGCTGCTGGACGATGCCGGGGTGCAGCTGGAGGGCGCCAATGCGGTGGTCATCGGCCGGTCGGTCATCGTGGGCAAGCCGCAGTCGCTCATGCTGCTCGAGCGCAACGCCACGGTCACCATCACCCACTCGCGCACGCGCGACCTGGCGGCGGTATGCCGCGAGGCCGATGTGATCGTGGCGGCCGTGGGCGTGCCCGAGATGGTGCGCGGCGACTGGGTCAAGCCGGGCGCCACGGTCATCGACGTGGGCATGAACCGACTGGATGACCGCCTGTGC
The DNA here is from genome assembly GCA_016780995.1 of Thermoleophilia bacterium. Classification (GTDB taxonomy): domain Bacteria; phylum Actinomycetota; class Thermoleophilia; order Miltoncostaeales; family Miltoncostaeaceae; genus SYFI01. The sequence continues at coordinate 5,114 of JADHKZ010000072.1, forward strand.
GGCGACGTCGCATACGACGAGGTCGCGCAGGTGGCCGGGGCCATCACTCCCGTTCCCGGGGGCGTGGGACCCATGACGATCGCTTTCCTATTGGCCAACACCCTCCAGTCGGCCGAGCGCCGCATGGGGGACGAACCGACGAGGGGAATCATTTCGTGAAGATCGCCATCTTCGGCGGCACCGGCGACCTGGGTCGCGGTCTCGCCATCACCTTTGCCGCTGCGGGCCACGAGATCATCGTGGGATCGCGCAGCCAGGAGCGCGCCGACCAGGCAGCGGAGGGCCTTCGCGAGGCCTTCCCCGAGGGTAACTTCGTGCCCATGGAGAACGCCGCGGCGGCCGCCGCCGGCGAGATGGCCGTGCTGTCCATCCCGTACGAGGGCATCGAGGCCACCATGCCGGCGCTGGCCGAGCCGCTCGCCGGCAAGGTGCTGGTGTCGGTGGTGAACGCGCTCAAGTTCGGCAAGAGCGGTGCCATGGCGGTGCTGGACCTGCCGGCGCAGTCGTGCGCCCACCAGATCCAGGACCTGGCGCCCGAGGCCAAGGTGGTGGTGGCCTACAACAACCTGCCGGCCGCCGCGCTGCAGGAGCGCCACCGCATCGAGGGTGACGTGCTGGTGTGCGGCAAGAGCAAGGAGGCCCGCGAGGCCGTGGTGGAGCTCACCAAGAGCATCCCCGGGTGCCGCGGCCTGGACGCCGGCCCCCTGGCCAACGCCATCATCATCGAGGGCATGACGGCCATCATCATCAACCTCAACAAGAGGTACGGGGGCGAGGCCTCCATCAACGTCACCGGGCTCGAGAACGCACCCGCCCGCGACTAGGCACCCGTCCGGCGAGGGGACGGGCTCGGCTCAGGCGTAGCCGAGCTCGTCCAGCCGGTCCTCGTCCAGCCCCAGGTGGTGCCCCAGCTCGTGCAGCACGGTCACGCGCACCTGGTACCGCAGCTCATCCGGGTGCCGGAAGTGGTCCACCATCGGGTGCATGTAGATCGTGATGCGCGGGGGGATGGCGCCTGACGGGATGGTTCCGGTGGTGAGGGGGTGCCCCTCGTACAGCCCGTACAGCGAGCGGTCGCGGGAGCGCTCTTCCACGATCAACGCCACATCATCGAGCGCCGACATGAAGGGCTCGGGGATCTCCTCCACGGCCTCCTCCACCAGCCGCTCGAAGGCATCAAGTGGATCGTGCGGCGCGGGGTGCATGGGCGCACGCTAACGCGATCGAGGGGGATCGACCGTTCCCGGCGTCATCCGTGGCACCCGTCGCTAGCGTGCCCGCCGATGACGAGGACCCCTTCGTGAAGTCCGCCCTCCGCGCCGTGGCCGCGTTCCCCGCGGGCCGCGTGGGCAAGTGGGTGGTCCTGGCCGCCTGGATCCTGATCCTGGTGGCCATCTTCCCGCTGGCGTCCAAGTTCGAGTCGGCGCAGTCCAACGAGCCCTCCAGCTTCCTGCCGGGCAGCGCGGAGTCGGTGCTGGTGCTGGACCTGCAGGAGAAGTTCCCGGGCGGCGACGTCACGCCCGCGGTGGCCGTGGCCCAGCGCGAGGGCGGCCTCACCGCTGCAGATCGCGCCGCCATCGCCAAGGTGATCGCGGGCTTCAATGCCGACCTTCCCAAGGGGATCGAGCCGCCCGGCCTGGTCGCGGGTCCGGTCTCACCCGACGGCACGTCGCAGCTGCTCATCGCCAACCTCACCGTGGACGGCGACTCCGAACTGCTGCTGGACAACGTCACGCAACTGCGCGACGACCTGGCCGCGGCGGCGCCGGAGGGCCTGCAGGCCAAGGTCACGGGACCGGCGGGCATCTCGGCCGACGCCATCGAGGTGTTCGGCGGCATCAACACCAACCTGCTTCTGGCCGCGGCCACGCTGGTGTTCGTGCTGCTGCTCATCATCTATCGCAGCCCCATCTTCTGGTTCCTGCCGTTCGTGGCCCTGGCGTTCGCCGAGATCACGGTGCGGGGACTCGGCTACCTCATCGCCGACGCCGGCGTCATCGTGAATGGCCAGTCCGCGGGCATCCTGCTGGTGCTGGTGTTCGGTGCGGGCACCGACTACGCGCTGCTGCTCACGGCGCGCTACCGGGAGGAACTCAGGCGCACCGAGGACAAGCACGACGCCATGCGCATCGCCATCCTGCGCGCCGGGCCCGCCATCCTGGCCTCGGCGGGCACCGTGATCGCGGGCCTGCTGTGCCTCACGCTGGCCGAGGTCAACGGCACGGCCGGCCTCGGTCCCATCGCCGCCATGGGCGTGTTCGTGGCGATGCTGGTGATGCTCACGGCTCTTCCCGCGCTGCTGCTGCTGGGCGGTCGGGTGGCGTTCTGGCCGTTCGTCCCGAAGTACGGCTCGGAGGGCAGCAACGAGACCCAGGGCTGGTGGCGCAGGCTGGGCGAGCGCGTGGCGCGCCGTCCGCGTGCCACGTGGATCACCACCACCGCCATCCTGGCCATTGCGTGCCTCGGGCTCCTCTCCTACAACGCCACGCTCACGTCGGCGGATGACTTCCGGTCGGACGTGCAGTCAATCCAGGGGCAGGAGCTCATCAACAAGGCCTTCCCGGCCGGATCGTCCGCCCCCACCAACGTCATCGTGCCCCCGGGGGCCGACCAGGCCGCGGTCGTGGCAGCCATCACGGCAACGCCGGGCGTGAGCGCGGTGCGCGAGGTGAGCGAGGGGCCGCCCGGGACCTTGTACGACGTCACCCTGAAGGACCCGCCCTACAGCAGCCAGGCCTACTCGGTCATCGACGATCTCCGCGAGCGGGGCAAGGTCGCGGGGGGTGATGGGGTGCTGGTGGGCGGACCCACTGCGGTCGAGGCGGACCTCGACGCCGCATCGTCCCGTGATCTCCGCCTGCTGGTGCCCATCGTGCTCGTGGTGGTGCTGGCCATCCTTGCGCTGCTGCTGCGAGCCATCGCGGCTCCGGTCATCCTCATCGCCACGGTCATCCTGTCGTTCCTGGCCAGCCTGGGCATCTCGGCGCTGGTGTTCGACCTGGTCGGGTTCGCGGGCGAGAGCCCCGCGCTGCCGCTCTTCGGCTTCATCTTCCTGGTGGCCCTGGGTGTGGACTACAACATCTTCCTCATGGCCCGCGTGCGGGAGGAGACCGTGGAGCACGGCACGCGCGAGGGAATGCTGCGCGGCCTGGCCGTCACCGGTGGCGTCATCACGTCGGCGGGCATCGTGCTGGCGGGCACGTTCGCCGTTCTGGCGGTGCTGCCCCTGGTGAGCATCACGCAGATCGGCTTCCTGGTGGCGTTCGGCGTGCTGCTGGACGCACTTGTGGTGAGGTCGTTCCTGGTGCCCGCCATCGTGCTGGACCTGGGGGATCGCACCTGGTGGCCGTCCGCCCTGTGGAAGAAGGCGCGGGGCCGGGCCTAGGGCCTGCGGTGCTCCCAGCCCAGCCGGGCGGGGGTCACGTCCACGCCGTCGCGCACCGCCGCCACCCCGGGCTGGCCGTGCATCAGCCTGCCCACCACGGTCAGGTGCGGTTCCATTCCCGTGGAGGGGGGGATGGCCGCGAGCAGGTGGTAGTCCTCGCCCCCGGTGGCGGCGAAGAGCGCCGGATCCTGGCCCGTGGCCGTGGCCACCCGCGCCACCCCGGGCGCCAGTGGCACACAGCCCAGGTCGACCTCGGCGCGGAGCCCCGACGCCCGTGCGAGCCGGTCCGCATCAAGCAGCAGGCCATCGGAGATATCCAGCATCGCCGTGGCCCCGGCCTCGGCCAGGTGCTGTCCGTCGTACACCCGCGGCTCAGGCCTGCGGTGTGCCTGCTCGAGCGCGCCGGCCTCGGCGACCCCCGTGGCCAGGACGGGGTCGCGCAGGAGCGCCAGCCCGGCGGCGGAGGCGCCCAGCGGACCCGACACCACCAGATGGTCGCCCGCCTTCCCGCCTGAGCGCAGGACCGGCGGCACGCCGGCGGGCATGCGCCCCACGATGGCCACCGACAGGGCGAGCACCGGGGACATCGAGACATCGCCGCCCACCACCGACATGTCGTGCAGCGCCGCCAGGGCCTCCATGGCCCCATACATGGCGTCCACATCGTCGACGGAGAGGTCGGGGGGGACGCCCAGGCCCACCAGTGCCGCCACCGGGATCGCCCCCATTGCCGCCACGTCGGACAGGTTCACGGCCAGCGCCGTGTGGCCGATGTCGGCGGGGGAGTGCGTGGACCGACGCACGTGCAC
>JADHKZ010000003.1 GCA_016780995.1 Thermoleophilia bacterium
AGCTCCTTGGCGGTGGACAGAAGCACCAGCCCGGCGCCCGCAGCCAGCGCGGGCAGCATGAGCGGCACCTCCACCCCGATGAACCTGCGCCATCGGCTGCGGCCCAGGATGCGCGCGGCATCGTCCAGCCGCGCGGGCACCCCTGCAACGGCCGACTGCGCGGCCCCCAGGGCCAGCGCGCCGTGGTGCACCACGTACGCCAGAACCAGCAGGGGGAGGGTCTGGTAGAGCGCACCCAGGGGCCCGGGCGCGGAGAGCGTGAAGAACACGAAGGCCAGCGCGGTCACCAGCCCGGGCAGCGCGAACCCGCCCACCACGGTGCCGGCCAGCACCTCGCCAAGGCGCCCGGGCCGGCGCACGCTGCGATAGGCGATGGGCAGCACGATGACGATGGCCACCAGGGCGCTTGCCACGCTCACCCCGGCCGTGCTGAGCAGCGGCTGCACGATGAGCCCGGGGTCGGCCAGCACCGATCCGGCATCGGCCGAGCCCTGCGCCAGTCCGCGGATGGCCCAGAAGGCCAGCACGGCGATGGGGGCCACCAGCGAGAACCCGATGAGCAGCACCAGGAACCCATAGGCCACGAAGCGCCAGCCGCCCATGGGCACGGTGAGCGCCCGTCCGGCACGTGACTGGTCGCGCAGCCCCACGCGGGACGACCGCCGCTCCATGGCCACCACGGCCACCGCCAGGAGGCCCAGCACCAGGCTGAGCGCGATGGAGGTGATGGGGTCCAGCAGGCGATCGGCGTAGATGGCGCGGGTGAGGGTGTCGTAGCGCAGCAGCTGCACCGCGCCGAAGTCGCTGATGACGTAGAGGAACACCAGCAGCGCGCCCGCGGCGATGGCGGCCCGCGACTGCGGCAGCACCACCGTGCGGAACACCTCGACAGGGCGGCGGCCCAGCAGGCGGGCGCTCTCCTCGAGAGACGGGGGCAGGCTGCGGAGCCGGGCGACCACCGGCAGGAACACATACGGGTAGGTGAGCAGCGTCAGCACGATGAAGGCGCCGTTGAACCCCGCCACCTCAGGCAGCCAGCCGATGCCGAGCACCTGCTCCACCAGCCCACCGGGCGCGAACGCGGCGATGAGTGCCAGCGCGCCCACGAACGAGGGGATCACGAGGGGCAGGCACAGGAGCAGCGCCCACATGCGCCGGGCGCGCAGGTCGGTGCGGGCCACCAGCCACGCTGCGGCGGTGCCCAGCACCGCAGCGGCCAACGCCACCGAGATCCCCAGGGCCAGGCTGCGCAGCAGCGGGCCCAGCAGGCGGTCGTCCGAGATGGCCGACCAGAGGCCGGGGATGTCCTGCGCGTTCCTGACGACCAGGTAGGCGAACGGCAGGGCGAAGGGCACGGCGAGGGCCACCGCGACCGCGGTGGCCCCTCGCGCGCGCCATGGGCTGCCGCTATCCGGCGAGCCCGCTCTCCCTGATCTGCGTGGCCACGGCCTTCAGGTCGGCCTGGTTCGACAGGTCGTAGGCCGGGTAGTCGCTCTCGGCGAGCGACGGGGCGCCCTCGGCGGCCTTCACGCCCGGGACCGTGGGGTACTCGCCCTCACCGGCCACGATGAGCTCCTGCGCGCTGTCCGACAGCAGGAACTTGACCAGCCCGTCGGCTTGCGCCTTGTCCGGCGTGGCCTGGGGCACCGATGCCGTGGCCACCAGGAACAGGCTGCCCGGGTCGGTGCCGGGGAAGCGGTGGGCGGCCACCGGCGCGTTCGGGTCGTCCTCCTTGGCCTCCAGCACGTAGTAATGATTGACCAGGCCCATGGGGATCTCGCCCCGGGCCACGGCCTCCACGATGGCGCCGTTCTTGGCGTAGGCCTTGGCGCCATTGGCGGCCATGCCCTTGAGCCAGGCGTCGGTCTTCTCCTTGCCCACCAGCTGGTTGAGCGCGGCCACGAAGTCCTGGAACGAGGCGTTTGACGGCGCCACCGCCACCTTGCCCTTGTAGGCGGCCTGGGTGAGGTCGGTGACCGACGCCGGCAGGTCGGACTCCTTCACCAGGTCGGTGTTGTACACCAGCACCCGTTGGCGGCCGGCGATGCCCACCCACGTGCCGTCCGCGGCGCGCAGCTTGGCCGGCACGCGGTCGAGCACGTCCTGCGGGAGCTCGGACAGCAGGTCCTTCTGCCGCAGGTACGACTGCGAGATGGGGCTCTGGGCGATGAACACGTCGGCGGGGGTCCTGTCGCCTTCCTCGCCGATGAGCAGCGCCAGGTCGGTCGAGTCGCCATAGCGCACGTCCAGCGTGGTGCCGGTCTCCTCCTCGTACGCGTCGAACACCGGCTCCATGTACTCCTCCTCGCGGCCGGAGTACACGGTGAGTGCGCCGCCACCAGCGGCGGCCCCGGTGGTGGCGGCGGTGTCGGACGAGTTGCCGCATGCGGACAGCACCAGCACCGAGGCCAGGGTTGCGATGGAGGCGCCGACGATGGCGCGCGGACGGATGTTCAAGAGGTCTCCTCGTGGAATCGCCAGGTGGAACGTCGGCGACTCTATAAGTAATGACCGTTAGATAAAACCCCTAGGGCGAAAACGCCACGCTGGGCTCACCCACGTACTCAAGGCCGATGCGGTCTCCCGGGTCATACGGCGGGCGCCCCATCACCCGGCACCGCACGGGGCAGCCGCGGCTGCTGGTGACGATGACCGCATCGTGGCCGTAGTACTCGATGCGCTCCACGATGGCGTCATCCCCCTGGCACGCGGCGATGCACTCGGGCCGGATGACCACCTCCACGGTGCCGTGCGCCGGTCGCGCCAGTGGCACCTTGCCCACCGGGGTGTCTGCCATGTCCCCCGTGGCCTTGGCGGGCAGCAGGTTGGCATCGCCCACGAAGGTGGCCACCGCGCGGCTGGCGGGGCGCTCGTACAGGTCGGCCGGGGTGCCCACCTGAGCGATGCGGCCGTCCAGCATCAGCGCCACCTGGTCGCCGACGAGGAATGCCTCCTCCTGGTCGTGCGTGACGAACACCGCGGTGGCGCCGGCGGCGGCCAGCAGCCTGCGCACCTCGCCGCGCAACTCGGCCCGCAGCGGGGCGTCGAGCGCCGAGAAGGGCTCGTCCAGCAGGATGAGCGATGGCTCGGCCGCCAGGGCGCGGGCCAGCGACACCCGTTGCTGCTGCCCGCCCGACAGCGTGGACGGCAGGCGGTCCGCGGCCCCGCTGAGCCCCACCAGGGCCAGCGCGCGCTCCACGCGCGGGCCGCCGCGCTCGGAGCGGGGCAGGCCGTAGCCCACGTTGCCGCCCACGGTGCGGTTGGGGAAGAGGGCCGGCTCCTGGAACACCATTCCGATCCGGCGCTTCTCGGGCGGCACGAAGCACTCCGGGCCCGACACCGTGAAGTCGTCCACCACGATGAGCCCCGAGTCGGGGCGGTCGAGCCCCGCGATGCAGCGCAGCAGGGTGGTCTTGCCGCAGCCGGACGGGCCCAGTAGTGCCAGCACCGTGCCAGCCGGCACGTCGAGGTCGATGCCCTGCAGCACGGGGCGGCCGCCCAGCATGCGCTCCACGCCGTGCACCGTGAGCGCCGACCCGCGGGGGTCGCTGCGCGTGGGCACGGCCGGGCACAACTCGACGTGTGGCGGAAGTTTCTCCATCGCGACACCACCACGCTAGCGCCGCCCGGATGTATGGGCAATGACCATCGCCCAAATGCGGGACGTTCGGACGCGCTACCGTGCGGACCCGTGAACCACGACGCCATGCAGAAAGGCGGCGCCCCAGGGCCGGCCGTCCATGCCGAGGGGCTGGGCAGGCGCTACGGATCGGGTGAGGCGGCCATCGACGCCCTGCGCGACGTGGACATCCAGTTCCCCCGCGGGGAGTTCACCGCGGTCATGGGGCCCTCCGGCTCCGGCAAGTCCACGCTGCTGCACTGCCTGGCCGGCCTCGACCGGCCCACCTCTGGATCGGTCACCATCGACGGCACCGCGCTGTCGGGCCTGTCCGATCGCGATCTCACCGTGCTGCGGCGGTCGGCCATCGGGTTCATCTTCCAGTCGTTCAACCTGCTGCCCATGCTCACGGCCCGCGAGAACGTGGCGCTGCCGCTGCGCATCGCCGGTGAGCGCGACTCCGACGGACGGGTGGACGCCGTGCTGGCCGACGTGGGCCTGGCCGACCGCGCCGGGCACAAGCCATCGGAGCTCTCGGGCGGCCAGCAGCAGCGCGTGGCCATCGCCCGTGCGCTGGTGGCCGAGCCCACGGTCATCTTCGCCGACGAGCCCACGGGCAACCTCGACTCGGCCAGCGGGCACGAGATCCTGGAGCTGCTGCGCCGCGCCGTGGATGAGCGCGGGCGCACGGTGGTGATGGTCACGCACGACCCGCGGGCCGCCAGCATCGCCGACCGCGTGGTGATGCTGTCGGACGGGCGCGTGGTCATGGATCGTGCGGGGATGGACGCCGACCAGGTGTACGAGGCCGTCCGCACGCTCGACCCGGCGTGATCCGCCTCATCTTCGCCGGGCTGCGCCAGCGCAAGCTGCGCGCCGCGCTCACCGCCATCGCCATCCTGCTGGGCGTGGCGATGGTCACGGGCACCCTGGTGCTGACCAGCCAGATCACCCGGGCATTCGACGAGATCTTCCAGGCCGCCAACATCGGCGTGGACGTGCGCGTGTCGCCCCGCACCGACTTCGAGGGCGGCCTGCAGAGCGTGCCCACCCTGCCGGAGTCCCTGGTGGCGAAGGTCGCGCAGGTGGACGGCGTGCAGAAGGCCGCGCCCGAGCTGGCGGCGCTGGGGTCGCCCGTGGTGAACGGCGAGTACGTGCAGTCCACGGGCGCGCCGTCGTTCGTCTTCTCCCTCACGCCCGACCCCTTCCGGGCCACCCAGCTGGCGTCGGGCAGCTACCCCGCCCGCGACGGCGAGGTGGCGGTGAACGAGGGCCTGGCCTCCGCGCAGGGGCTGTCCCCGGGGTCGCGCCTTGGCATCGCCACGCGCACCGGCGTGAAGGAGGTGACCCTCACCGGCACCGTCACGTTCGCCAACGTGTCGTCCATCGGCGGCACCACCATCGTCATCGCCACCAAGGACGACGTGCAGCGGTGGTTCGGCCTGGAGGGCAAGGTCAACTCCATCGCGGTGCAGGCCGCGCCGGGGGTCACCCCGCAGGTGCTCGCCCGTCGCATCGCGGCCGCCATGCCCGCGAACGTCGAGGTGCGCACCGGCCAGCAGGACGCCGCCGACCAGGCGCAGCAGACCACCGAGGCCATCAACACCTTCCTGCGCCCCGCGCTTCTGGCGTTCGGGGTCATCGCGCTGTTCGTGGGCGCGTTCATCATCTTCAACACCTTCTCCATCACGGTGGCGCAGAGGCTGCGCGAACTGGGCCTGCTGCGCACCATCGGCGCCAGCCGTCGCCAGGTGATGACCTCCGTGGTGGGCGAGGCGTTCGTGATCGGCCTGGTGGCCGGCCTGGTGGGGCTTGCGGCGGGCTATGGGTTCGCCGCGCTCCTGGTATGGGTGTTCGACACCTTCCTGCCCGGGGGCATCCCGGTGGCGGGCGCGCAGCTGTCGTGGGGCATCGCGCTCACGGCGCTGCTGGTGGGTGTGCTGGTGAGCGTGGTGGCCGCGCTCATCCCGGCGCTCCGGGCGAGTCGCGTGCCGCCCGTGGCTGCCCTGCGCGAGGGCACCGAGATCCCGCGCGGGCGCCTGTCGCGGTTCACGCCGGTTTTCGCCGGCCTGCTCACCATCGGCGGCGTGGTGCTGATCGTGCTGGGGTTGAACAGCGAGGCCCAGGCCACGCAGCGCCTCCTGGTGATGGCGCTCGGCGCCCTGCTGGTGTTCTTCGCCATCGGCGGCCTGCTGCGCTACCTGGTGCCGGGGCTGTCGCGGGTGATCGGCTGGCCGCTGGAGCGCCTGCCCGGGGCATCCGGCAGCCTGGCCCGCCAGAACGCCACCCGCAATCCGTCGCGCACCGCCGCCACCGCGGCGGCCCTGATGATCGGCATCGGCCTGGTGTCGTTCGTGGCGGTGTTCGCACAGGGGCTCAAGGCGTCGGTCACCGGGGCCATCGACACCACCCTGCGGGGCGACCTGATCGTGTCGGGCAAGAGCTTCCAGCCCATCCCCGAGGCCAGCGTGGCCGCCGTGCGCGCCACCCCCGGGGTGTCGGACGTGGTGTCGGTGCTCACCGACGGCGCGCGGACGCCGGGTGGCGGCAGGGCCACGGTGTTCGGCCTCGACCCCCAGGCGGCCGCGCGCGGCCTGGCGTTCGAATGGGTGGATGGATCGCAGGACGCCCTGCGCGACCTGGCGCCGGGGCAGGCGGTGGTCGAGCAGGACCTGGCCGACCAGGAGGGCGTGGGGGTGGGCGGCACTGTGCGCGTGCGCACGTCCACCGGAGACACCGCGGCCTACCGCGTGGCGGGGGTGTTCCGCGATCGCATCCTGTTCGAGGGCGGGGCCATCGTGTCGCAGGCCGGGTTCGCGCAGGCGTTCACCGCGCGCGATCCCATCTTCGTGCTGGCCACCGTGCAGCCGGGGCAGGATCCGGTGGCGGTGAAGGACGCCGTGGCCACGGCGCTCACGCCCTTCCCCGTGGCCGAGGTGCGCACAAACGCCGAGTACCGCGACGAGATCAGCAGCAGGGTGGACTCCATCCTGTACCTGCTCTACGTGCTGCTGGCCATGAGCGTTGTCATCTCGCTGTTCGGCATCGTCAACACGCTGGTGCTCAGCATCACCGAGCGCACGCGCGAGATCGGCATGCTGCGCGCCATCGGGCTCACCAGGTCCCAGTTGCGGCGCATGGTGCGCTACGAGAGCGTGATCACGTCGGGCATCGGCGGGGTGATCGGCGTGATCCTGGGCGTGGTGCTGGCGTGGGTGTTCTCGCTTGGGCTCCGGGACGAGGGCATCCTGTTCCGCATCCCGTGGACGCAGTTGGTGATCTTCGTGGTGGTGGCCGTGCTGGCGGGCGTGCTGGCCGCCGTGCTGCCCGCGCGCCGGGCGGCCAAGCTGGATCCGCTGGACGCCCTGCACTATGAGTAGGCGGGCGGCCGGGCGCGCCCTGGCCGCCGCAGTGGCGCTGGTGGTGGGCGCCTCGGGCCTGGTGGCCGCCGGCTGCGAGCGCCGGTCGGAGGCTCCTGCGCCCGCCGAGGGGCAGCCGTCGGCCCGCGTGGTGGCCACCGATGCGTATGGGGCCCAGGTGCTGCTGGACCAGCGGGTGGCCCCGGGGCGCAGCGTTCTGGCGACGCTGCAGGGCGTGACCCCGGTGGACACCGCGTACGGCGGCGGGTTCGTCAACGGCATGCTGGGGCGTACCGCCGACGCATCGGTGCCGGCCGACTGGTTCTTCTACGTCAACGGGCTGGAGTCGGCCGTGGGCGCGCGGTCGGCGCGCCTGGCCGCGGGCGACGTGGCCTGGTGGGACTACCGCGCATGGGGCGGCGCGCAGAGCGTGCGCGGCGTGGTGGGCACATGGCCCGAGCCCTTCGTGCGGGGGGCGGGAGCAGGGCGCCCGGTGGTGGCGGCCGACCCCCCGCTGGCCGGGGCGCTACGCGCGGCCGGGGCCCGCGTGGGCACCGGAGATCGCCCGTTCCGCGTGCGCGTGGGCACCGATGCCTCGCTGGACGCCCGCGATGCCGCGTGGCGCTCCATCGGCGACGACCCCGGCGGCCGATCGCTGGCGGGAGGCATCGCGGGCGGCCGGGTGGTTCTGATCCCACCCGGTGGGGGGGCGCCGGCCCCGGTGGAGGGCGCCCGCGCGGTGGCGGTGCTGGTGCCGGGCGGCACGCGGCCGGCCAACGGCGCGCTGCTGGCGGTGGCGGGGCTGGACGATCGGGCCGCCCGGGCGGCCGCCGATGCGATCGCCGCCGACCCCGGCGTGCTGGACCTGCGCTATGCCGTGGCCTTTGATGCGGGGGGAGTCCCCATCCGCTCGGCGGGGAGGGAGGGTCCATGAGCGTGGCCGATGACGAGCGCTGGATGCGCCGGGCGCTGGACGAGGCCCGCCGGGCGCCCGCGCACGACGACGTGCCGGTGGGCTGCGTGGTGGTGCGGGATGGCGAGGTGATCGCCGCGGCGCGCAACGAGCGCGAGTTGCGCCAGGACCCCACCGCGCATGCCGAGGTGCTGGCCATCCGGGATGCCGCCATCGCGCTGGGCGGCTGGCGCCTGGTGGGGGCAACCGTGTACGTCACCCTCGAGCCGTGCCCCATGTGCGCGGGCGCGCTGCTGCAGGCGCGCCCCGAGCGCGTGGTGTACGCCGCGCCCGAGCCCGTGTCGGGCGCGGCGGGCAGCGCACTCGACGTGTTCCGCGATCCGCGCCTGCCCACCCGCATCCCCGTGGAAGGGGGCGTGCTGGCCGTGGAGTCGGCCGATCTGCTCCGGGGGTTCTTCTCGGACCGCCGGGGGGCGTGACACCTCGGAACCCCGTCGGCAGGACCGCCCGCAACCATTGCTAGCCTCACCGCGTTCCTCGTATCCGACCCGGAGCATGATCGTGAGAATCACCGCCCCGAAGGTGCTGGCCGCTGCCGCCGTGGCCGGTGCTGCGCTTCCCGCCATGGGCGCGGGCGCCGCCATCGGCCTGCAGGATGACCGCATGGCCGCCAGTCAGGCCGCGGAGATCCCGGGCCGCATCGCCCTGGCCGAGGCCACGGGCACCCAGGTGCTGCGCATCGACCTGTTCTGGGCCACGGCCGCGCCGACGAAGCCGGCCAACCCCACCGACCACCTCGATCCCGCGTACGACTGGACGTGGGCCGACACCACCCTGTGCGGCGTGGTGAAGGCCGGCATGCAGCCCATCGTGTCCACGTGGAATGCCCCGGGGTGGGCCACCGGCGGCGCCAAGGGTACGCGCGGAGTGGTGTGGAACTCCAAGGCCCCGCGCAAGGCGCAGGACTACGCCGACTTCATGAGCGCGCTGGCTACCCGGTACAACGGGCGAACGGAGATCCCGGGGCAGGGCACCTGCAAGGTCAAGTTCTACGAGATCTGGAACGAGCCCAACCTCAGCCTGTACTTCGCACCTCAGTACTCGGGCCGGAAGGGCCGGAAGGTGGTGTCATCGCCCAAGTACGTGCAGATGGTCAACCGCGCCGTGCCCGCCATTCGGCGCGCCAACCGCAGCGCGGTGCCGATCGTGGGCGTCACGGGCCCCAAGGGCAAGTCCGACAAGACGGGCCGGGGCACGCTCGACTGGATCAAGGACATGCGCCGGTACGGCATCAAGCGGGGTCCGTGGCAGTACTCCCAGCACATCTACCCGGCCGTGGGCCCCACCAGCAAGCGCAGGGTGGTGCCTTCCTGGGGAACGCTGCCCGAGATCGCCTCGGCCGTGAACCAGTTGCCGGGCGGCAGGTCGAAGAAGATCTACATCACCGAGGCGTCGTACACGACCGCCAAGACCACGTACCGCAAGGTGGCCTTCACCACTGCCCAGCAGCGCACGTTCATGAAGCAGATCTTCCGCCTGCCGTTCGTGAAGAGCAGCCGCGTGCCGGTGGTCATCTGGTTCCAGCTGCAGGACAACCCCGACTGGCCGGGTGGGATCCGCACCTTCGCGGGCGGCCAGAAGCCGGCATACGCCACGTTCCAGCAGCTCACGAAGACCAACAGGCCCAAGGGCAACCTGCGCCCGGGTTCGTAGCGCCGCGCAGCGGCGGTCACCACACGGCGCCACCTCGCGCCGGGAGGTGACCGCCAGCGCGAGCGCCGTGGCCACCCCGGCCACGCCGATCAGTACCGCCCATGTGGACGCGGGCACCGCGCCCGTGCCCAGGATGGAGGCGGGCCGGTACCAGTGCATCACCGACAGCGGCCCCAGCGGCTCGGCGACTCCCCACACCTGGGCCAGGTAGTCCAGGGCGTACGCCACGAGGGCGAAGGCCGTGCCCCAGCCGATGGCGCGCGCCCCGGTGCGCGAAAACGCGCCGGCCAGCATGGTGACCGCGCCGATGCCGAGGAACAGGATGAGCAGCGGGATGGCGGTAAGCAGCAGGTGGGCGGGGGAGACCGGGGCCAGGGCGTCCACGGTGGTGATGGCGATGAGGGCGCCGATGAAGCCCATGGTGGCCACGATGACCAGCTGGATGACCATGGCCACGATCTCTGCGCCCAGCCAGGACGCCCGCGTGAGCGGGCGCGAGAGCATGAGCTCGGCCACGCCGGTCTCCACGTCACGGGCGGGCGCGGCTCCGGCGGCGATGGCCGTGGCCGCCATGATGGAGAGCGTGATGGGATGGATGAAGGTGGATCCCAAGTAGCCCGCGGGGCTGGCGATGTCGGAACCCTTGACGAATGCCTGGAGGGCGGGCGGGAGCGACTCCACCAGGCTGCGGATCTGGTTCTCGTCCACCGAGGAGTAGGACAGGCCCACCAGGAACAGGAAGGCGCCCAGGGCCACTCCCAGCATGAGGGTGCGGCGGATGGAGCGGCGCAGCGCAAGTGAGAGCACCACGCCCATCAGGCGTCGTCCCCCAGGTAGAGGGCACGGAAAACGTCCTCCAGGCGCGCGGCCTCGATGGTGATGTCGCGTGGGGCAAGGGCACCCAGCCGTGCCAGCAGCGGGCCGGGGTCGCCGGACAGGGTGAAGTGGTGCACATGGCCCTCCACCCGCACCTCGCCCATGCCGTCCACGCGGTAGGTGCCGGGGTCCACATGGCGGTCGAACAGCACCTCCACGGTGCGCATGCGTGCGCGGCGCAGCTCGTCCACGTCGCGCACCAGCAGCAGCTTGCCCCCGCGCACCATGGCCACGCGGTCGCACAGCTCGTCCACCTCGCCCAGTACGTGGCTGGAGAAGAACACGGTGCGGCCCTCGCGGGCGCGTTCGTCGAGCATGGCCAGCAGGCGGGCCTGCATCACGGGATCCAGCCCCGACGTGGGCTCATCGAGGATGATCACCGGGGGGTCGTGCTGCAGCGCCGCCACCAGCCCCAGCTTCTGGCGCATGCCGGTGGAATAGTCGCGGATGCGCTTGGCCAGTGCGGCGGGGTCGAGCTCCAGGGCGGCCAGCAGGCGGTCCTGCAGCACCGGCGGGCGCGGATGCAGGCGGGCCAGGGCATCGAGCATGCGGCGCCCGGTGACCTGCTTGATCATCCCCAGGTCGCCCGGCACGTATCCCACCTGGGCCAGCGCCGCCATGCGGTCGGCGCCCACGTCGTGGCCCAGGATGGCCACCGATCCGGCCGTGGGGCGCAGCACGCCCAGCGCGCAGCGGATGAACGTGGTCTTGCCGGCGCCGTTTGGCCCCAGGAAGCCGATGCGCTCCCCCTGCGCCACCTCGAGGTCCACGCCGTCGAGCGCCGGGGGGCCGGATCCGTAGGTCTTCCCGAGCCCGTCGGCCCGGATGGCGGCGAGGTCTCCCACTGGTGCACAGGGTAGGCGCCGGGCGCATGCACAGGGGGCGCGAACTGTGCCTGGGGCCAAGGCGTGCCCGGCTCCACGGCAATACGTTTGGCGCATGCTCTTCGAGGGGTACGAGCCCGCGGGGTTCTACGACGAGATGTTCTCCCTGCGCGGGCGCCCCCGCGCCCACTACGCGCGCCTGTACCGCGGGCTGAGCGCCCTGGCGCCGCCGCCGTTCCAGGCCAAGGCCGCGCGCATTGACGAGCACTACCGCGCCCAGGGGATCACCTTCGACCACCACGGGCGCGAGCACACCTTCCCGTTCGACCTGCTGCCGCGCGTGATCCCGGTCGACGAATGGGCCCACCTGGAATCGGGGCTCTGTCAGCGCGTGCGGGCGCTCGACATGTTCGCCGCCGACATCTACGGCGAGCGCCGGGCCATCACCGACGGGGTGGTGGGCGCGGGCCTGCTGGCCACCTCATCGGGCTATCGGCGCGAGGCCCATGCGGTGCGCCCGCCGCTGGACCGCTGGATCCAGATGTCGGGCATCGACCTCGTGCGTGGCGACGACGGCGTGTGGCGCGTGCTGGAGGACAACGCCCGCGTGCCGTCGGGGCTGTCGTACGTGGTGCAGAACCGGGCGTTCATGCGGCGCATCTTCAGCGAGGCGTTCGAGCGCTACCCCATCCAATCGGTGGACCACGCGCCCCAGATGCTGCGCGAGGCCCTGGCCGCGTGCGCGCCGGAGGGCGTGGACGATCCGCGCATCGCACTCCTCACTCCCGGCCCCTTCAACGCGGCGTACTACGAGCACTCGTTCCTGGCCCAGCAGATGGGCGTGGACCTGGTGGAGGGACCGGACCTCATCGTGCGCGATCGCCGCCTGTGGGTGGCAACCACGGCCGGCCGCCGGCCCATCGACGTGATCTACCGCCGCATCGACGACGACTTCCTCGATCCCGTCACCTTCCGCAGCGACTCGCTGCTGGGGGTGCCCGGTCTGATGGAGTGCGTGCGCGCCGGCACCCTCTCGCTGTGCAACGCCGTGGGCGTGGGGGTGGTGGACGACAAGTCGGTGTACTGCGACATCCCCGACCTCATCCGGTACTACCTGCATGAGGACCCAATCCTGGAGCAGGTGCCCACCTACCGGCCGGACCGGCCGGACGACCTCCAGATGGTGCTAGACAGGATGGAGCACCTGGTGGTGAAGGCCGTCGACGGGGCGGGCGGGCACGGGATGCTCATCGGGCCCGCCAGCACGGCGCCCGAGCGCGATGAGTTCGCGCGGCGCGTGCGCCAGAACCCCCGTGGGTACATCGCGCAGGAGACCATCGCGCTGTCGCGCGCGCCGGTGTTCCTGGACGGCCGCTTCCGGCCACGCCACGTGGACCTGCGTCCGTTCGTGATGTACGGCCACGAGCCCAAGGTGGTGCCGGGTGGGCTCACGCGCGTGGCGCTGGAGGAGGGGTCGCTGGTGGTCAACTCCTCCCAGGGGGGCGGCAGCAAGGACACCTGGGTGCTGGCCGGCGCCGGCACGGCCACTGGGGGTACCCGCTGATGCTGGCGCGCGTGGCCGAGTCGCTCTACTGGACGTCGCGCAACCTCGAGCGCGCCGACAACGTGGGCCGCATGCTGGAGATGAGCCATGCCTTCTCGCTGGACGCGGCGGGCGACCCCGCGGGACCTGCGGTGTGGATGCCGGTGGTCATCGCGAGTGGTGACGCCAAGTTGTTCGAGGAGAATCACCTCCGGGCATCCGAGCGGAGCGTGGTGTGGTTCCTCACCTTCAGTGAGATCAACGACAACTCCCTGCGGGCGTGCATCGACCGCGCCCGCCGCAACGCCCGGGGGGTGCGCGATGCCCTCCCGCCCGACGTGTGGGAGGAGATCTCGGCCCTGGCCCGTGGCGTGGCCCAGTGGACGCCACGTCGCCTGGCCCGGGACGGGGTGTTCCCCCTCTGCCGGTCGGTGCGCCGCGGGCTCCACCTGGTGGAGGGGTCCATCGACGCCGAGATGATGCGGGGCGCCGCGTGGCACTTCCTGCGCATCGGGCGCTTCCTGGAGCGCGCGTCCACGGCCGCCCGCATGCTGGAGGCGCGGTGGAGGATCGCCGGAACGCACGCGGTGGAGCGGCACCACGAGGTGCCGCCCGACGAGTGGCGGGCCCTGGTGGGCGCGGCGGTCACCCCGTCGCTGCTCATGTCCGCGGCGCCCGGCGCGCTCACGGCGCAGGCGGCCGTGCGGCTGCTGGTGCAGGACGAGCGGTTCCCGCGGTCGGTTCGCTACTCGCTGGACCGGGTGGAGGACTCCCTGCTGGAGCTCGAGGCCATGGGGGCGTGCGGGCGCGGCACCCGGGCCCGTGACCTGGTGGCCGAGGCGCGCCACCGCATCTACATGCTCGACCTCCTGCCGCTGGGACCCGAGCTCACCGACCTGCTGGACGAGATCCAGGAGCGCTGCAACGTGATCGGCACCGACATCTCGGCGTCGTTCTTCGACTACCCACACACGGACCCGACGGGAAATGACAGGCAACGGCCTCAGGCTGCGCGTCAAGCACAGAACTGAACTGGTGTACGCGGGCCTCGCGCGCGAGAGCGTGAACGAGGGCCGCCTGCTCCCGGTGGACGGACCGCGCACCGTGGTGTCCGGCGCGCGCCTGCACGTGGAACCTGCCACGCCGGTGCACATGCACCACGACGTGTTCGGCAACCGGGTGGCGTGGTTCCAGGTGCCCCAGCCCCATGAGCGCCTGGTGGTGGAGGCGCGCGGCGACGTGCAGTCATTCGACCAGCCACCCCGCGAGAGCCCGCTCGGGGCCCGGGGTGAGTGGGCGGCCCTGGCCGACCCGGCGTTCCGCGATCACCACATGCAGTACCTGGTGCGCTCTCCCCATGCCGCGTGGGGCCCCCGGGTGGCGGCCCTGGCCGACACCCTCCCGGCCCCTGATGCGCTGGGGGTGGGCGAGTGGGTGGAGGACATGGTGGAGGCCGTGCACATGGCCGTGTCGTACACGCCCGGCGCCACGATGGTGGACACCCCCGTGGAGGTGGTCGCAGCCGAGCGCCATGGCGTGTGCCAGGACCTGGCCCACCTGGCCATCGCGCTCTTCCGGCGCGAGGGCGTGCCGGCCCGCTACGTGAGCGGGTGGCTGCACGACCCGGCGCGCGGCGTGCCGGGCGAGAGCCACGCATGGGTGGAGGTGAACATCCCGGGCGTGGGGTGGTACGAGTTGGACCCCACCCACCCCGAGCCCATCACGGCCCGCTGGGTGCGCGTGGCCACGGGTCGCGACTACTCCGACGTGCCCCCGCTGCGCGGCACCTACCTGGGCGACCCCACCAAGAGCATGGTGGTGACGGTGGACACCGAGGAGGAGGCCTGAGGGGACAGTCCCGCCCCGGGGACTGTCCCCCCTCTGGGCTAGTGGCTCTCGATCACCCGGTCGACCAGGCCGTACTCAGCGGCCTCGGCGGCGGTGAAGAACCGGTCGCGCTCGGAGTCGATGTGGATCTGCTCCTCGGTCTTGCCCGTGTGCTGCGCCAGGATCTGGTCCAGGCGGGCGCGCAGGTTCAGGGTCTCGCGCGCGTGGATCTCGATGTCGGTGGCCTGGCCCTGGAAGCCCGACAGCACCTGGTGGATCAGGATGCGGCTGTTGGGCAGCGCCATGCGCTTGCCCGCGGCGCCTCCGGCCAGCAGCAGCGCGCCCATGCTCATCGCGATGCCGCAGCAGATGGTCTGCACGTCGGGCTTGATGAAGTTCATGGTGTCGTAGATGGCCAGGCCGGCGTACACCGAGCCGCCCGGGGAGTTGATGTACAGCGAGATGTCCTTGTCGGGGTCCTCGCTCTCGAGGTGCAGCAGCTGGGCCACGATGAGGTTGGCGATCTGGTCATCCACCGGGGTACCCAGGAAGATGATGCGCTCGTTCAGCAGGCGCGAATAGATGTCGAACGAGCGCTCGCCGCGGGCGGTCTGCTCGATGACCATCGGGATGAGCGGGCTCATGCGGTGGTGACTCCTTGGTCTGTGGTGGGATTCTGGGATGCGAGGAAGGCCCCGAAGGCGGCGAACGCCCGGAGGTCCTCCTGGTGCAGGCGGCCTGCGGCCCAGTCGATCTCGTCACGCGGGTCGGGTGCGAACCCGAGCGGGCGACGGTGCGGCCGGGGAGGCGCCGCGCCGAGCGCGATGGCCAGGTCGAGGAACACCTCGCCGGCCCCCACGCCGATGGCATCGGCGATGCGCGCCAGGGCCCCGAACGATGGCTCCTTCAGCCCCCGTTCCACCTCCGAGAGGTGCGCCGGGCTCATGCCGGCGCGCTCGGCGGCCGCCCGGAGCGACAACCCGGACTCCTCGCGGTGCGTGCGAAGCGCGTCCCCGAGGAGGTGTCCGATCGACTGTTCGCTCTCAGCGTACATCTGCACGCTGAGAGCGTATCGCACCTACTTCTGGACCTGGCTCCGTACGTCCCTCAGGAAGCGGCCCACCGTCGACTGGTACTCGCGGGGCGGCGGGGGTCGGTAGCCGTAGCGCCCCTTGGCCGCGGCGCGCGGCCCCAGCCAGTAGTGCTCCATGATGATCATGCACATCACCGCGGCAAGCGTGGCGATGGTCAGCGACACGATGGCGCCGGTGTCGAACACCTCGGGCACCATCACCAGCGCGGGGAACCACACGATGGCGAAGGCGAACATGCCCCGGGCCACCTTGCGCGTGAGGCGCTCCTGCTGCGCGTAGACGTCGTGGACGTCCGCCTCGGTGATGGGATCGTGGTAATCGCGTGCCACGCCCCGGAATCCTAGGGCGTGAGCGGCCCGATCATCCCGAGAAGCAGCGCGATGACCAGCAGCACCACGCCGGCCACCAACAGCCCCTTCGCCAACTTGGCGCCGGTGCGCAGCACGAACCGCAGCAGGATGAGCACGATGCCCACCAACAGGAACCCGGTGGCGATGTTGATGAGGATCACCGGCGGCCCGCCTCCAGCCCCGCGCGCACGGCGGCGGTGAGCGCGGGGACATCGTCGGGCACGCGTGCCACCGCCAGCGCACCGCGCCAGTCCATGTCGCACGGGCCGTCCAGGGGCATGCCGTGCTCGTCGGTGATGATGACCCCGGCCTCGCGGGCGATGAGCGTGGCCGCCGCGATGTCCACGATGCGCCCGGGCCGCAGCACCGCCAGGCCGTCCAGTCGGCCCAGCGCCACGTAGGCCATCGACAGCGCGAGCGACCCCAGGCTGCGGATGCGACTGGCATGCGCCAGGGGCTCCATGGCGGCCGTCAGCCGGCGTGGCGAGGCGCCCTCCACCACGACCAGCCACAGGCCGCGGTACTCCCGCGTGCGCATGGGCGCGCCGTTCACCTGCACGCCCTCGCCGCGCACCGCCGTTATGGTCTCGCCGGTGCCCAGGTGCCGCAACAGCCCCACGCGCACGTCCGAGAGGCGCGGGCCGTCGGTGACCGCCAGCGACACCGCGAACTCCGGAAGCCCCCGGCGCGCATTGCGGCTGCCGTCGATGGGATCCACCACCACCAGCGCGCCGCCGCCGCCGAATGAGCGCTCACCCACCTCCTCGGAGATGAGGTCGAACCGCATGCCGCCCGCGTGCGCCTGCTCCAGCACGCCGATGATGGCGGCCTCGGCGTCGCGGTCGATGACCAGCGTGGTGTCGCCGCCCTGGCCGCGGCCCACCTCGGTACCGCGCTCATGCGGTGCGATGGCGGCCACGGCATCGCCCGCTCGATCGGCCGCGCGGGTGAGAACCTCCACCCATGCCGCGGCGTCGGCGTCAGTCGGCCAGCGGCTGGAACGCAACGCCCGAGAGGAGCTTGGGGAAGAAGTAGGTGGACTTCTGGGGCATGACGCCGCCCTCCTCGGCCACGGCCGCCACCTGGTCGGTGGGGATGTGGCGCACCACCAGCGCGGCGGCGGCGCGGCCGGATCGCACGGTGTCCCATGCGTCGCGGGCGTCCTTGGTGTAGGTGAGCAGGCCCTCATGCGCCAGATGCGCCTGGTCGCCGCCGAGCGCCGGCATCAGCAGGTCGCGCTCCAGCACGGCCAGGTCCAGCCGCTCGGCCGCGGTGGTGCCCGAGCGCTCGGCGGTGAGCAGCAGCGCGCGATCGGGCAGCACCAGGCCGGCCGCCACCTGACCTGCGGGCGCGCCGGCCAGCGCGGCCTCCAGCGCATCCAGCGAATCGTCCAGCGGGGTCACGTCCAGGTGATCCTCCGCGCCCGCGGGCCACTCCTTCAGCACGCGGTGGGTGGGCAGCACCACCAGCCCGTCGTCATCCAGCGAGGTCAGGCCCATCAGCACGAAGTCGTAGGGCTGCTCGCCGTCCGCCCCGCCGTCCTCTGCCCGCCGCTCATCGCGGTAGGCCAGCGCGGTCTCGTAGCGGTGATGGCCGTCGGCGATCAGGATCCAGCGCCCTGCCAGGGCCTGCTCCACCGCCTGCAGCCGCGCCGGGTCCGTGATGGTCCAGAGGCGGTGCACGGTGCCGTCGTCATCGGTGATCACCGCGTCGGGCTCACCGTCGACTGCCGCCGCCGCCCAGGCCTCGCCCGCGGGGTCGGGGTACAGCCCGAACACCGGCGAGAGCTGGACCCTGGTGGCGTTCATCAGTCGCAGGCGCTCCTCCTTGGGCCCTGCGTGCGTGCGCTCATGCGGCCGCACCACCCGGGCCTCGTACGGCTCGGCGCCCACCACGGCCATGAGGGTCTTGCGGGTGCGGTGGCTGCCGTCGGGCAGGTCGAACTCCTGCGTCCAGGCGATCATCACCGGCTGGTCGTGCCGCTTCAGCACGCCCCTCGAGGTCCAGTCGGCGATGGTGGCCGCCACGGTCTCGTAGGGGATCGAGGGCAGGTCGATGCCCACCACGTTCCACTGGTTGCGCGACGCCAACTCGTCCCGGTACTCGGGCCCGATCACGTCGTATGGGGGCGCCACGAGGGTCTGCATGTCGCCGGCGACGGCGGGGTCGAAGACCAGGGCTCGGAAGGGGCGCACGCGGGCGCCGCGGAAGTCATCACTCACGTGGCGGGACCCTACCAGCGCGCCAGCCTCCACCCCGGTGCCAGGCACGCAACCGGCTGAGCAGGCGAAATGACATCCGCCACTCGGTTACGTGCCTGGCACCGGGGTGGGGGCGTCCGCCGGGCGGCTTAGCATGAGCTGTCCTTTGGTCGAGGACCTCACACCTCAGCAGGCGGATGCGGTCACCCATGCAGGTGGGCCCCTGCTGGTGCTGGCCGGCGCCGGGGCGGGCAAGACCCGCGTGCTGTGCAACCGCCTGGCCTGGCTGGTGAACGGCGGCGCCGACCCGGCGGAGGTGCTGGCGCTCACCTTCAGCGCCAAGGCCGCCGCCGAGCTGCGCGAGCGCGCCGAGGAGATGATCCCCGGTAGCCACGAGACGCTGCGGGTGACCACCTTCCACTCCTACGCCCTCGACCTGGTGCGCGCGCTGGGCACCGACCGCGACCTGGCGCCGGTGCTCCAGCCCGTGGGCACCGAGGAGCGCGTGCTGGTGCTGCTGGATCGCCTGGCGGAGCTGGAGCTGGTGGACCGCGACCACGACCTGCGCACCAATCCGGTGCAGGTGGTGCGCGGGTTCGTGGACCGCATCGACCGCTGCCGCGACGAGCGGGTGGACCCGCGCCGATATGAGTCGTGGGCCCAGGCGGCGCTTGACGGCGCGCGCAGCAGCCGCGACGCCGCAGATGCCCGGCGCGAGGTGGAGTTCGCGCGGGTGTTCCGGCTGCACGACGCCTGGCTGGCAGATCTGGGCCTGGAGGACTTCGGCCGGCAGATCACCCGGGCCATCGACCTGCTGGCTGAGCATGCCGACCTGCTCGACATCGCGCGGTCTCGCGCGCGCCACGTGCTGGTGGACGAGTTCCAGGACACCAACCATGCGCAGGCCGAGCTTCTCTACATGGTGAGCCAGCGCAGCGACTCACTGGTGGTGGTGGGCGATGATGACCAGGGCATCTATCGCTTCCGCGGTGCGTCGGCCAAGAACATGGCCGACTTCCGCCTGAAGTTCCCCGACGCCCCGGTGGTGAGGCTGGAGCTCAACCATCGCTCCACGCAGAGCATCCTCGACGCCGCGCACGCGGTGGTGGAGCCCATTGTGGCCCGCGAGCCCAAGGTGCTGAAGGCGCTGCCGGACGCCACCGGGCCCATGCCGGAGTTCTGGATGTCGCCCGACCCCGCGGGGCAGGCCCGCGCCGTGGCCGCCGAGATACTGCGCCTGGCCGAGGAGGGCACGCCATATGAGGAGATGGCGGTGCTGATGAAGGCCGTGCGCACCGAGGGGCGCTCGATCGTGGCCGAACTGGAGCAGGCGGGCATTCCCCACCAGGTGCACGGCGGCACCGACCTGTTCGACCGGCGCGAGGTGCGCCTGGCGCTGGCCTGGATGCGCGCCGCCACCGACCCCACCGACAGCATCGCGCACCTGCGCGTGGCGGCCGATCCCGCGCTGGGGCTGCCGTGGGCGCCGGCGGCGCAGGTGGTGAGCGAGGCCGCGGCCGCGGGCACGCATATCACCGGTCCGCTTGCCGACCTGGCCGAGGGGCCTGCGGCGCGCGAGTTGCTGGAGGACCTGGGGCGCACGGCGGCGCTGGGCGCTCCGCTCGACCTGGTGCGCCAGGTGCTCGACCGCACGGGCATCCGGGTGCGGGTGCTTGCGCTGGGCGGCGCGGAGGGCGCTGCGCGCCTCGCCGACCTGGCGTCACTCGAGCGGCTGGCACGCGAGATCGTGGAATCGACGCCGGGCATCGACGCGCCCGCGCTGGTGCGTCGCCTGGACGGGTTGGCCGGCGTGGGCTTCCGGGCATCCGGCGGCGCACCCGAGCGCCTGGGCGTGCAGGTGATGACCATCCATCAGTCCAAGGGGCTGGAGTTCGACGCCGTGTGGGTGCTGGGCCTGGTGCACTTCAACTTCCCGGGTCGCGATCGGGGCCGCACGGACATTCCGGACGCCCTGCTGCCCGAGGCCCTGCCCCGTGGCAAGGATGCCCACGAGGCCGAGCAGCGGCGCCTGGCCTACGTGGCCATGACGCGCGCGCGGCGGCACCTGTACCTGTCGGCCTACCGCGCCGGCGACAACGGCATGGGGCAGAGGCCCTCCGCCTTCTACGAGTCCGCGCGAGCGGCAGTGGGGGACCCGCCGTACCTGGAGGTGGGGGCCGCACCCGACCGCGCGGTGCTGGACGCCGTGGCAGCGGCCCGTGCCCGGTTGGAGGATGCCGTCAACCGCGCCGCCGAGGCCGGCGCCGAGGGCGATGCCGCCACACCCGCGCTGGTGGAGGATGCCGCCGACGCCGCGCGCGCGCTGGTGGCCGCCCGGGCCGAGGTGCTGGCCGGCCCCGTGGCGGCCGACCCGCCTGCACCCGAGCCCCGTGTTCCGCGACCCGGCCTGCAGCTCAGTCCCACCGACATCGCGCGCTACATGGGCTGTCCGCTGGCCTATCGGTTTGCATCGGTGGATCGCGTTCCGCCGAAGTGGGATCCCAACCGGGCGATCGGCAACTCCATCCACGCGGCGCTGGAGGCGTGCTTCCGCGAGGGAGTGCCCGAGGACGGTGCCGACAGGGTGATCGCCCGCTTCGCCGTGGAGATGAAGCGCCGCGGCGCGGCTGAGACCGCGGTGGGCCAGCAGGCCATGGACCGCGTGCGCCAGCACGTGCCCACGTACCTCGACCGCGTGAGGAAGAGCGGCGTGCGGCCCGTGGGCGTGGAGCGGGCGTTCAGCCTGAGGGTGGGCCCGCACGTGGTGCACGGACGCATCGACCGCATCGACTCCCACCCGCAGGGCGGGCACCAGCTGGTGGACTACAAGAGCGGGCGGGCACCCTTCCGCGAGACCGAGTCCGGGCGCCTGGTGCTCATCACCTACATCGAGGGGGCGCGCGATGCGTGGAGCATCGAGCCGCGCGGCGCGGTGCTGGAGTACGTGCTGGACGGCGAGACCCGCCCGGTGAGCCCCGACGGCCAGGAGCGTGCCGAGGCCATGGAGATGGTGCGCGAGGTGGCCGATTCCATCTCGGCCGGCCGGTTCGACCCCACTCCGGGGTGGGCGTGCCGCACGTGCGACTTCAACATGATCTGCCCCGCGCAGGACCGTTAGGGTCACGGCCATGGCCACCCTCGAGCCCGGGCGCCCCGTGGAGGGCGTGTTCGCCGTCCGCCGCAAGGAGCGGCGCATGAGCCGCAAGGGCGCGCCATACCTGGCGCTCACCCTGGGCGACGCCACCGGCACCATCCCGGCCGTCGTCTTCGACGAGCCCGACTGGTTCGCGGGGCAGTTCGAGGAGGGCGACCGGGTGCGGGTTACCGGGGAGGTCACTGATCGCGGCGGCCGCACCGTATTGCGCGTGCGGTCGCTGCGCCCGGCCGAGGCCGCGGATGCCGAGGTGGAGCTGATCCCGCGCAGCCACCGCGACCCCGAGGACATGTGGGGGTTCGTGCTGGGTCTGGCCGACGAGGTGCACGACCCGGGCCTCCGCGCGCTGCTGGACGCCATGACCGGCGACCCCGCGCTGGCCGACGCCTGGCGCACGGTGCCGTGCACCCGCTCGGGCCACCACGCCTACCTGGGCGGCCTGGTGGAGCACACGGTGGGCGTGGCCATGCTGTGCCAGAGCCTCAGCACCTGGCACCCGCGGCTGGATGCCGACCTGCTGGTGGCCGCAGCGCTCCTGCACGACGTCGGCCACACCCGCAACTGGCAGGTGGGCCCGGCCACGGTGGAGCAGACCGACGAGGGAAGGGCGCTCGGCCACCTGGCCATCGGCCTGCAGATGGTCGACCAGGCCGCGCGCGACTCGGGCCTCGACGACGATCGCCGCCTGGCCCTGCTGCATGCCATCGCGTGGCACCACGGCCCGCCGGCCGGCCAGCACGTGGGCCAGGCATCTGCCGAGGCTGTCGCGCTCTGGCGGGCCAACGCGATGGAGGCGGGCGTCAAGGCCCGCATGGAGGGCTCCAGCGCCCTCGACGACAGCTGACGGCGCGCCGCGCGCGGGAGTTTCCTATCTGGCCGCAGCCAGCCTGGCGCGGGTGACAGTGGCAAGGTTGGCAGGCAGCGGGGCGTACCCGAGCCCCTGCAGCCTGCGCTGCGCCGCCGGGCTCAGGAAGTAGCGCAGCGTGCGGAGCGTCAACCGATTGATGGGCCGGTCGCTGCGCGTCACCGCGTAGGCCTCGGTGGTGATGGGGTACGCCCCTGGCACCGGGCTGTTCAGCAGGTCGAGGGTGGGGGCGCTGGTGGCACGCGCGGTGCTCATCCGACCCGCCTTGGCGATGGCCGTACCGGTGGGGTGGGTGAACACGTTGCGCACCACCGTCCGTGCTGACACGCCCTTTCCATGTGTAACCCGTTCGCGCTTGCCCACCGCCACCACATGGCTGGTGAGGCCCTCGCGCATGGCGTCGGCAATGGGGAGGAAGGTGATGGCACCGCGATTGGCCTGCATGCAATCGCCCACCGCTGTCATGCGTGGCGTGCGCACGATCTTCGGGGCCCGCCACTTGGGCCTCGGTGATGCGCCGCCCACCTGCCGGCGGAAGATGGCGCTCACGCGTGCCAGGTACTCGCTGAAGTCCCACGATTCACCCGACGGGCGCGCGGGGACGCACAGGGTGATGGGCAGGTTTCGCGGGAGGGGGTGGTGCAGGTTGGTCTGCCGGATGCGCTTGTCGTTCCAGTTGCGGATGGTGCCGGAGAAGATCTCCGCGATGGTGGTGCCGCGGAGATCGACGTTGTGCCCCTGTATGCCGGGGACGTTGACCGCCACGGCGATGCCGCCCAGCATCATCGGGTAGTAGGCCACCGGGCCGCCAGCGCGCCGGGCCTGCGCCCGCGTGAACCGATCGTCAGCGCCCGCCCACCTCGCGCCCCCGCGCCGGAGGGAGGAGGCACCGGCGTCCCCGGTCGGCACGTAGGTGCACAGCGACGACGCCGAGCACCACGCCTGGAAGGCCCGTGCCGGCAGTTCGGCCCCGGCACCCCGGGATGCCGGGGCCGCGGCGGCCGGGAGGGCCAGGGCGCCGATCAGCGCGGACACGGCGACGAGCGCACGGACGATCACAGGTTGTCCCAGGTGTGCGTGTAGTTCCCGGCCCAGCTCGGGTTGTACTTGACCTTCCCGCTGCACGAGAAGTCGACGCTCGGAGCGGCCTCGAACGCGCAGGAGACATCCCCGGATACCCGGTCGGCGTCGAAGTACCCCATGACGTCGACGACGGTCGTCCACGCCGCGCCGGTTGTTGCCTGATAGGCGGCCAGGCTGAAGCCCAGCCCGACCTCGATGTCCTTCGAGAAGGTCCTGTCGTCGACCTCCTCCGAGAAGCTCCGCTTGTAGCTCAGGTCCACCGAGCCGAAGAAGCCGTCCACGTACGAGTACTGCGGGCCCTTGAACTGCCCCTTGGAACCGAATGTCTGCTGGTAGGGCGAGTCGGTGCCGTCACCGAACCAGTTCACCTCGAGCGTCACGGTCTGCGTCTTGCCCCCGCCGTCGTTCGTGAAGCTCGGCGTGTGGGTGACCTGGAGGTCGAATACGAACTTCGTCAGCGTGGAGCAACTGACCCCGATCTCGGCGTCCTGCAGGTCGTAGGTGTTGTTGCCCATCACCACCTCGCCGGTCACGGCCACGTCAAGGGTCGTGCAGCCCGTTGCCGGAACGTCCGAGGTCCAGGTGAACCCGAACTGGGTGATCTTGAAGTCGTCGGTCCCGGCGTCGAGGTCGGCGCCGCTCGCCGAGATGGTGAGGTCGTAGCCGCCCCCGGGCAGCGTGGCCGCGCTCATGGCCACGTCGAACGAGCCCGCGTCGGTCTTGAGCGCGGCGGTGATGGATGCCGCCGGGTTGATCGTGTCGATGGTGATGCTGGCTGACTCCAGCGTGAAGCCGCCGATCGTGAGGTCGTTCGCCACGGCGCTGGCCTGGAATCCCTGCGGCGTGATGGTGGCCGTCATGTCGAAGGTGGCGTCGCCCACGGTCACGCCGGTCACGACGAGGCTCGTGGACAGCCCGGCCGTGGTCATGCTGATGGTGCCGCTGAGGGAGTTGAAGCTCGCCCCGCCGTAGCCGAACCCGCCATTCGACTCGCCCTGGCTGTCGTCGGCGATGGAGATGTCCCACTGGCTGGCGCTGTAGTAGTCGGCCGATGCCGTCACCGTGGAGGTACCGACAGCGAAGGTTCCGGAAAGACTGGCCGACCTGGTGAGCGATGACACGGTCACCGTGCCGGTGGTGAGCGTGACGTTGGTGGCGTCACCCCGCCCCTCCGACCATCCGCTGATGCTCACGTCGGCCACCGTGCCGGTGGCCGAGATCCCGGCGGGGGTGAGGGTTGCCGACATGCCCACGGACGCATCGCCGATCTGCGCGGTCACGCTCAGCGTCGCGCTGGGCACACCGCCCGACTTGCCCACGCTGCCTGAGACGGTGGCCGGGTACGTAGCCGTCGGGAGCGAGGTGCCGCCGGGGACGGACGCGGTCCAGTTGTCGGCGTCGGTGTAGTCGAGGGTCACGGGGATGAGCAGGCCCGTTCCCAGCTGCAGGGCAAAGCTCGGTGGCGCGCTGTTCGACACCGTCACCACGAGGCTGCCGGCAGGCGCGCCCGTGGGGGCGATGAGCGTGCTCAGTGCAAGGGTTGCGGTGATGCCCGAGGCCGTGATGTCCGCGGTGCCCGAGAGCGTCCGGCCGTCATAGGTGACGCCGGCCACCGCGAGATCCACGGATTCCACGCCGTCCGCCATGGAGATGGTGCCGCTCACCTGATTCAGGTCGACGGGCGCCCCGCCGGGCGGCGCGTAGGAGGCCCCGGCGGCCCCCGCAGCGATCGTGATGGTCCAGTCGTCGTCACCCTCGTAGTCGATGGTGAACGCGAGCGGGGTCCGGTCGGTGCCCACCAGCAACTGGCCGGACGCCTGGACCGAGCGCGTGCAGTCGCGGGGTTGGTTGAATCCCTGCACGCACGTGGTGGTGGCCGAGGTGATCGTGATTCCCGCCCCCTGGAGCTCCGACGCGATCATCCGGGCGGACGGCACGGTGCTGCCGGCCAGCACCGTGCTGCCGAAGAAGGTGGCCCCGGAGGAGGTGGTGGTGACGGGCTTCGAGGTCACCGCGAGCCCCGCGGGGACGGGGAGGCAGGCCATCGCCGCCACCATGGCCACAAGGGCGGCCAGGAATGGCCGAAGTCGTCCGATGCCCGTCATCTGCGGTCCTTCGTCGTCGAGGACGCCGCGGGGCCCGGGGCACGAGGCGCGATGGCCACCCTCACGGTGACCCAAGGGACCCTAGCCCCCCGGCCGGTCCACGGTGTGGGGTTATCCCCATGCCCGGATGGCTACACGTTGAAGCGGATCTGCATCACATCGCCTTCCTGCACGATGTAGTCCTTGCCCTCCATGCGGGCCAGCGCCACGTCACGCGCCTTCGAGAACGATCCGCATTCCACCAGCTTGTCCCAGGGCACCACCTCGGCGCGGATGAAGCCCCGCTCCATGTCGCTGTGGATCTTGCCGGCGGCCTTGTCGGCCGGGGTGCCCCTGGGGATGGGCCACGCACGCGCCTCGGGCGGGCCCGAGCCGGTGAAGAAGGTGATCAGGTCCAGCAGGCGGTACCCGGCCTGGATCACGGCATCGGCGCCGCGGGTGGTTCCCAGGCCCATCTCCTCGGCGAACTCCGCGGCCTCGTCGGGGTCCATCTGCGCCAGCTCCAGCTCCACGCCCACTGGCAGCGCCAGGGCCTGCGCGCCCTGCTCGGCGGCGTACTCGGCCACATCCACCGGTGGATCGCCGGGGTCGTCGGTGTTCACCAGGTACAGCACGGGCTTGGCGGTGAGCAGCCCCATGCCCTGCGCCACGGCGATGGCGTCATCATCGGCCATGGTGCGCACGGGAAGGCCATCGGCCAGTTGCGCGGTGATGGCCTCCAGTGCCGCGGCCTCGGCCTTGGCCTCGGCGTCGCCGGCACGCACGCCCTTCTGCACCTTCTCCATGCGGCGCTCCACCTGGCCCGCGTCGGCCAGGATGAGCTCCTCGTCCACCGCGCGGGCGTCGGCCAGGGGATCCACCTCGCGCTCCAGCGGGTGCGGCACCTCGGCATTGGCGAACCCGCGGAGCACATGCACCATGGCCTCCAGCTCGCGGATGCGCCCCAGCGCCTGGCCTCCCAGCCCCTCGCCCTGGCCCGCGCCCTCGCTGAGGCCGGCGATGTCCACCACCTCCACCTTGGCGGTGACCCGGTTGGGGATGTCCTGCGCGTCGGCGATGGCGTCGATGCGCGGGTCGGGCACCGACGCCACCCCCACGTTGGGGTCGCGCGTGGTGAACGGGTACGGCGCCACCTCCGCCTCGCCCCCGGTGACGAGGTTGAAGAGGGCGGTCTTGCCGGAGTTGGTGAGTCCTACGAGCCCGAGTTGCAGCTCAGGCCCCGCTGAAACCGATCCGCCCGGTCACCTCGCCGGGCAGCACGCGCAGGTAGATGACCTTCGCCAGGTCCACGGCGTGGTCGCCCTCCTCGGACGCCACGTCGTGGAAGCCCGAGCCACCGAGGGCGCCCCGGAGGGCGGTGACGTGGTCGTCCTCGACGGTGAGGAGGAGCACGCCGCCGCCCTCGAGGCCCAGCTCGATGCGTCGGCTCACGAGAGGACCTTGAGCGAGGGCGACTCCTGCCCCTGCACCTCGTCGGTGGGCTCGTTGGGCGGGGTCCAGGCCGGCAGGCGGCGGATCTCATCCAGGTGCACCATCGACTCGGGCTGGTCCGTGAACTTGAGCAGCTGCTTGCGGCCGTAGGCACGGAAGATGGCCACGCCCAGCGTCTCGTAGATGGTGCGCATGCCGCGCCGCGAGATGGTGGTTCGGATGAGCTTGAAGCTCTCCGACGGTCGGTTGGTGAGCCACAGGCGCACGGCCTTGGGCAGGTTCTTCATGAACTTCACCTCGGTGAGGAGGCGGAGGAACTGCCACAGGTTGGCGCGGATCTCCTTGCGGCCGAGCTCCCACGGCGTCTTCTTGGAGTAGAAGCGCAGCATGTTCTTCCACGTCTCCATTTGGAGCTCGTAGGGAGTCATGAGCTTGGGCTGGATGATGCAGTGGTGCCCGTCATACAGCGAGTAGTCGTCGGTGAGCACCCGGCCCTCGGCGCGCATCTGGGCGTCGAACGCGGTGCCCGGGAGGGTGGTGAGCATCATCATCTGCAGGGTGTCCACGCCGTGCTCGATGGCGAAGTCCACCGTGGCGCGCACGGTCTCGGGCGTGTCGGTGTCGGCGCCCACCACGAACATCCCGTGCACGCGGATGCCGTAGTCGTGGAGCAGCTTGATGGAGGTGGTGATGTGCTCCACCTTCTGCTTCTTGTTGTAGGCGTCCAGGCCCTCCTGCGTGATGCTCTCGAACCCGATGTACACCATGTAGCAGCCGGAGTCGCGCATGAGCGCCAGCAGCTCGTGGTCGGGCTCCAGGGTCTGCTTGCTCTTGTAGATGGAGTCGGCGCGGATCTGCGCGGTCCACTGGGGCGTGATGCCCTCGTCGATCATCGCGGTGAACAGGCTCTTGGCCTGCTTCTTGTCGACGATGAAGATGTCGTCGTAGAAGAAGACGCGCTCCGGGTTGACCCCCCGCAGCTCCTCCATCATGTTCTCCACCGAGCGCGTGCGCAGCTTGCGGCCGAACATCTTGATGACGCTGCAGAACGAGCAGTCGTACGGGCAGCCCCACTTCATCATGATGGGGTGCGTGACCATGCGCTCGTGGCCCTCGAGCAGGTCGAGCGCCGGGAAGGGCAGGTTGTCCAGGTCCTCGCCCGAGGCCATGGGGGCCTCGGGGTTGTCCACCTGCTGGCCGTTCTCGATGAACGACAGGCCCATGATCTCGTGCAGGCCGGCCGGGTCACGGTCGCCCCGGAGCCACTCCATGAACTGCGCGAAGCCCACGTGGCCCTCGCGGCGGATCACGTAGTCGGCGTGCTGCAGGGCCTCATGCGCCATGAAGGTCACGTGCGAGCCGCCGAACAGCACGGGAATGCCGGCGGCGCGGCAGCGGTCGGCGTAGCGGTAGCCCTCGAGCGTGGTGTTGGTGGTGGTGGAGATGCACACCAGGTCGGCGGTGAGCACGTCGTCCCAGTCCACTTCCACGCCGCGGATGAGCTCGCAGTAGATGTGCTGGTCCACGTCGTCGTAGGTGTTGCGGGCGATCGCGGCAAGCAGGGGAAGCCCCAGCTTGGGCAGGTTGGCGATCTCGTAGATCGTCGCACCCCTGGGCTTCGGCTCGATGTAACGGATCTTCACGCGTCAGGCCTCCGACGTATTGGTCACTGCAGTCAATGCTCTTCGACGAGTTCGGTGAGTACCCCGCCCGTCGACCGGGGATGCAGGAAGGCCACCATGTGCCCGCCCAGCCCGCGCCGGGGCGCGGAGTCGATCAGTTCGACGCCCTTTGCCTCGAGTTCACCCAGGGTGCGCTCGAGTTCCGGCACGGCGAATGCCACATGATGCATGCCCGGGCCCCTCTTGGCTAGGAACCGGGCCACGCCGGTGTCGTCCGCCACGGGGGCGATGAGCTCCACATAGGAGGGGCCGGCGCCCAGCAGCACCGCCTCCACGCCCTGGTCGGGCATGACCTCGCGCACCACCTGGGGCATGCCGAGCACATCCCGATACGCGGGAATCTCCGCGTCGAGGTCGGCGACCACGTAGCCCACGTGGTGGATGAGGCCCAACTGCATCCCGGTAGAGGCTACTGCAGCAGCAGGTCGGACAGGTCCACGGGCTCCAAGCGGGGGTTGGGGCTCTCAGCGCGGCCCACCTTGGCGCACGGTCGGCCGTCCACGCGCACCACGTCGGCCGTGAAGTCGTTGCTGCCCAGCAGCAGGCTCGACCCCACCCCATAGGCATCCACCGGCACGCCCGCGCGCTCGAAGGCGTCGATCTTGGCGGCGTCGAACCCGCCGGACGCCACGATGCGCACGCGCCCGTGGCCCGCGTGGTCAAGGGCATCACGCACCTTGGCCACGAGCTCCGGCACCACGCCGGTGGGGGTGAACCGCCCCATCTCCTGCCACAGGCTGCGGTCCACCATGGTGCTGGAGGTGTCCAGGCGCACCCCCCACAGGTCGTCGCCCAGGGCGTCGGCTACCTCCAGGGCGGTGCGGACCGAGTCGTTCTCGTAGTCCACCAGCACGATCACGTTCAGGTCGCGGGCGAACCGGTCGGCGAACTTCCGCGCGGCCATCACGGTGTCGCCCCCGTACGCGGCGATGAGCCCGTGCGGCACGGTGCCCATGCCGCGCCCGCCCCACCACGATGCCTGGGCGTCGGTGCTCACGCCGATGGCCCCGGCCACATGGGCCGCCCAGCCGTCGCCGGTCTGCACCTGCCAGTGGTCGAAGCGCGCGGGGAAGTACAGGATGGGCTTGCCCCGGGCGGCGTCCACCACGGACCGCACGTTGCGGCTGATGAGCGTGCGCCGCCCAAGCACGCCCAGCACCAGCGTCTCCAGGTGGGCGAACAGCGAGTAGTCGCCCTCGATCGACAGCACGGTCTCCCAGGGGGCGATCTCATCGCCGTCGCGAAGGGCCAGCACCTGCAGGTCTCCGTGCCCCTCCTCCCAGGCGTCGCCGTGGCGCCGACCGGAGCACAGCGCAAGGATGGCCAGCGCCTCGTCCACCCCGCCCAGCACGGCGTCCTCGCGCTGGAACACCTGCATCAGCACGCGCGGGTGGTGGTGGTCACTCTCCAGAACCTCGCGCGTGAACGTGAAGTAGGCGTCGCTGTAGTACCCGTCGCGCATGCGCTCCACGGGCAACTGGAAGGTGGAGGGCGCCAGGCGCGGCCGGTCGCCACCGTCGGTCATCGGCCGGGCCCGTCCTCCGGGCCGTCCGGGGGGAGATCCACCGGGCGCGACGACCACAGCAGCCCCAGCCCCGCCAGGGCCAGCACGCCCAGGCCGATGCCGATGATGCCCAGCCACATGGCGCCGGTGTCGCCGCCGCCCGACGCGGCCGCTGCCACCGGCTCGGCGGTGATCTCCACGGCCCAGGCGGGGCCGGGGGCGTCGGGCCCGGTCTCGGGGGCCACCTGGTCCCCGGTCTCCGGCGGCCCGGTCCACTTCTTGAGCTTGCCGTTGGTGGTGCCCTGTTCGCTGCGCCACACGCTGGTGCCCTCCTCGAAGGGCGTGCCCAGCACCGTGAAGGTGGCGTACTGGTCAGGCGGTATGCGCCCGCCGGTCCATTCCACGCCGCGCAGCCGGCCATCGGGGCGCTTGAGCACGGTGGTGGTCCAACCCGGGGCGTCCGCCACGGCGTACACGCTCACCTGGGCGGGGAACAGCACCCGCACCAGGTTGGTGGTGAGGCCCCCCTCTGCGGGGACGGTGATGGTGAACTCGGTCGACTCGCGCAGCACGGCCTGCTCGGGCGACACCGAGATGTGCGCCGATGCCTGCCCGGCGATCACGGCTCCGGCGGCCAGCACCAGCGCGGTGGCGGAGCGGAGGGTCATGCGGCCACCGCCGCGCGCTCGGCGCGCAGGATCTCGTGCATGGCAGCCCGGCCCACTGCCAGCTGGCGCTCGTCGGGCTCACGGGTGACGAAGCCGGCCTGTATCGCGTGGCCGGCGCCATGGATGGCACGGCTCACGGGATGGCCGGGCCGGCGCTCGGCGAACGCGAACGCCTCCACCGCGGCGCCCACGGCCACGGCCGTGGTGGTGATGCGGCCGATCAGGCGGGCGCGGCGGGTGGGCAGGCGCCGGGCCAGCAGGTTGCCTGCCGCCGACGCCAGCATCATCGGCAGGACCAGGTTGCTCCCGCAGCGGTCGTGTTCCTTGGGGTCACGGGCGTTGTCGGCGATGCCCTCCTCGCCCGCGCGCTCGTATGCCGCGATGCTCTTGTGCTCCACGGCATGCCAGGCAGCCGCGTCGGACGCGCGCAGGGCCAGCAGCGGGGGCGCCAGGGCCAGCGCGGCGGCGACCGCCTCCTGGCCCGTGGCCGACCGGATGATGCGGCGCGATGCCGCGGTGGCCGCCATGGCCCCGGCCATGATGGGCGCCAGGGGGCCGTCCTCCATGGCCAGCCGGGCCTCGGGCACGCCCTTGCGCGCGGCGGGCACCACCATGAGCATCTCTGCCATGCGCGCCAGTCCGCGCGCCAGCGGCACCTTGTCGAGCGGGCCCATGTCGATGCGCGGGCGCGGGCCCGATCGCACGATGACGCGTCCCTGGTCGTCCACCACGGCGGCCGCCCAGTGGCCCGGCCCGTGCACCAGCAGGCCGTTGGCCAGTGCCATGCCTCCCAGGCGCATGCGTGCGGTGTCCGGGGCCATCAGGAATCCACGGTATCAGCGGCGCGCCGTGCCTCCGTGCGGCGCTCCTGCGCCAGGCGATCGCCGTCGCCGGACATGTCGGCGAAGCCCATGAGCGCGGCCACGCCGGGCTGCCGGGCGTCGTCGCGGATGGCCACCAGCATCTCCTGCGCCACGCGGCGGTATGCGGCATGCCCCTGGGGCTGGCTGCGGAGCTCGATCAGGTGCATGGCCTCGCGCGCGTTCATGCGCATGAGGAACCGGATGCGGTGCGCCATGGTGATGGCGTAGGGGGCCTCGGCCGGCACGCGGTCCCGCACCTCGCGCCACAGCGCCGCCGATGCCCGCTGCACCCGGTCGAACTCGTCGTGCAGTCCGCATGCGGCCACGTCGGGCGAGGGCTCGAACCCCAGGTCGGCGCCCAGCGGCTGGGCCTCCAGGGTGAGGATGCGATGGCGCTGAAGATCGCGATAGGCGCCGTAGTCGCAGGTGACCTCGAACAGGTACGAGGTGGCCTCCAGCGCGCGGCCGGGGCGCTCGCGGCGGTCGGCCCGCCCATCCGCCCAGCGGGCCAGCGCGGCGCGCACGTCGCCGTCGCCCATGTCGTCCACGCGTGCCCGCACCTGGTCCAGCGGTACGCCGGACGCAGGCCAGAGCGCATGCGCGAGCACGCGCCGCTCGCCATCGGGGTCGTGCTCGAGGAGGCGGATGGGCGCCGGGGAATGGACCCCCGTGCCTGGCACCGTTCCGGTGCCAGGCACGCCCTCCGCGGATCCTGCGAGGTCCTCCCACATCTCGGCCGCGCGCTCCTCGGTGGCCATGCGGTAGGCGCCCATGCGCTCGCCGCGGTCTGCGCGGTCGGTGCGGGTGAGGAAGTCGGGGATCACCCGGCGCAGCGCCGCCAGCACCTGGTCGCCCACCTCGCGGGCCTCCGCCAGGGGATGCGACCGAAGGCGAATGACCATCTGCTCCCATGCCTGCCCCGATGCGTACACGCCCAGGTTGGCCGTGGTGGCAGCCGGCAGCAGCCCCCGCACGGCGTCAAGCGCCCGGGCGCGCAGCGTGCGCAGCACCGCGGGGTCGTCCCCTGCGCCCTCCTGCTGCACCAGGTGGGCCATCACCGCGTCGTACAGCCGGGCGTAGGTGGCGAAGGCGTCATCCAGCACCTGCTCGTAGCGCGCCAGCAGGTCGGGGTGCGCGGCGATGCCCGGCGGGCGCACGTACTTCCAGCGCCCGTCCTGCATCTCGGTGTAGGGCACGTAGCGGGTCGACTGTTCCAGGTACGACGCCAGCCGCCCCCACTCGATGACCTTGGTGAGCACGTTGCTCACGCCCTCGATGGCCACGTGGGCCCCGCCCAGCTGCGCCACCGAGTCGTCGCCGTAGTCGGCGAGCACGCGCTGGAAGAACTCGCGCGCGCGCTGCTCGCCGACTGCCGAACCGGCGGCGCTTGGATCGGTTACGTCAACCGCCGTGTCAGGCACCGTTTCGGTGCCTGACACGCTCTCCGCGCCCACGAACTCGTCGAGGAGGATCCGGCGGACCGAGTTCGCGCTCCTCGAGTAGCGCGCGAAGAGGGCTCCCTTCACCGCCTCGGGCAGGCCGAGCAACGCGAACACCGGGCCCTCGGGGTCGGTGACGTACGGCGCCACGCGTGCGCGCTCGTCCGGCGTGAGGTCGCCCGTCCCCGCCACAGGATCAGCCCAGGTCGTCGGGCTCGAGCGGCACGCCCAGCTCGCGGCGGCCCGCGAACAGGTCGTTCAGGCGATCGCGCAGCTCCAGGTCGCCGTGGTAGCGCGCCACCAGCGCCCACTCGTCGGCCAGCAGCAGGGGCACGCCGCCCACCTCGCGCTCGTCGTCGGCGATGTCGTCGTCCACGTCGAGGGGGATCTCGGTCATGTGGTGCCCGGTGGCGTCCACGAAGAAGTAGTCGTTGAGCCGGTCGCGCACGTCCATGTCGGGGCAGGTGACCGCCATCTCGGCCCACGCCGCCGCCAGCAGGGCCACGTGGCCCTGCCGCGTGCGCACCACCGCACGCTCGTGGTCGTGGTCACCGTGCGTGTGCCACGACACCTCCTCGGTGAGGCCGCCGTCCAGTTGCTGCTCGAGGCGGTGCGACACCCCCTCGCGGATGAGCGATGCCCGGATGGCGAACACCTCCTCGTCGGCGTCGTCCGGAAGGGCCACCCGGAACACCTCCTCGCCCGCGGCCGTGCCGCCGTGGCGGACGATGATCTCGGCCACCGTGCGCAGGGGATCCTCGGCCTTGCCCTGGGCGCGATCGCCCGACGACTCGGCCTCCGCGTAGCGGAACAGCCGCCGGAACTCGCCCGCCGACATGGGCCCCACCTGCACCTCGATGCTCACCCGTGATCCTCCGTATCGCCTGACGGCGCCATCGTGTCAGACCCCGCGGCGCCGCGGGCACGCGTGCGCAGCGCGGCCAGGCGCGCCGCAAGCTCGCCCTCGGCACCCATGCCGCCGGGCGCGAAGAAGGTCACGTCCTCCATGCCCTCGGGCATGCACGAGTCGCCCGTCACGCGGCCCGGAGCCCCATGCGGATTGGCGTATCCCGTGCCGTGCCCCAGGTTGTCGCGGTTGGCCGGGCTGGCGTCGCGCAGCGCCAGCGGGGGCACCCGCGCGCCCTCGTGGCGCACGTGCGCCAGGGCGGCGTCGATGCCCCGGTAGGAGGCGTCGCTCTTGGGCGCCAGTGCAAGGTACGTGGCAGCCTGGGCCAGGTTGATCCGCGCCTCGGGCAGGCCCACGAACTCCAGCGCCCTGGCCGCCGCCACGGCCACCTCGAGTGCCTGTGGGTCGGCGTTGCCCACGTCCTCGCTGGCCGCCACGATCATCCGCCGCGCGATGAACTTGGGGTCCTCGCCCCCCTCCAGCATCACGGCCATCCAGTAGAGCGCGGCGTCGGGGTCGCTGCCGCGGAGCGACTTGATGAACGCCGACGCCACGTTGTAGTGCTGGTCGCCGTCCTTGTCGTACACCACCGCCCGCCCGCCGGCCGCGCGCTCCACCACCTCGGGGGTGACCGGCGCGTCGCCCGCCAGGCCCGCGGACGCCTCCAGCAGGTTCAGGGCGTAGCGCGCATCGCCGCCCGCCATGCGCACGACGGCCGCCCGCGCCTCGGGAACCACCACCACCTCGCCCGCCAGGCCGCGCTCATCCGCCACCGCGCGGTCCACCAGCGCCGACACCTCATCGGGGCCCAGCGCGTGAAGCTGCAGCACCCGCATGCGCGACACCAACGCGGCGTTCACCTCGTAGAAGGGGTTCTCGGTGGTGGCGCCGATCAGCACCACCAGCCCGTCCTCCACCGCTGGCAGCAGGGCGTCCTGCTGGCTCTTGGTGAACCGGTGGATCTCGTCGATGAACAGCACGGTGCGCGTGCCCGCGACCAGCCGGTCGCGCGCCCGCTGCATGACGGCCCGCACGTCGGCCAGCCCCGCCGACACCGCGGACAACTCCTCGAACTCCGCGCGCGTGGCGGTGGCCACCAGCCGGGCCAGGGTGGTCTTGCCGGTGCCCGGCGGTCCGTAGAGCACCAGCGATGGCACCTCGTCGGCGGCGATCGCACGCCGCAGGAATCCCTCGGGGCCCAGTTGATCGGCATGGCCCGCCACCTCGTCCAGCGTGCGCGGCCGCATGCGGGCCGCCAGCGGCCGCGCGCCCTGCAGGCCGCGCTCCACGGCGTCGCCGAACAGGTCGGGCGGCTGGGTCACTCGGTGTCGTCCGGCCGGGGCAGGTCGTCGGGCAGCGGCTCCCCGGGGTTGGCACGGATCCACGACACCTTCAGGTACAGGTCGCGATCGGAGATGTCGGGATCGAGGTCGAACCCGGTCATGCATAGCGGGCAGAGGGTGGCATTGGAGAACTCGGGGATGCCGTCGGCATCGGTGTTGCCGGTGGGGAAGAGCACGAGGTCGCCCCAGCACTCGGGCGTGGGGCACCTGACCCGGGCATCGGGGTTCACGAACGCGCTCTTGGGAATGTGATCGGCCATGCCGTACGCGCCTCCACCGGTGCGGGCCGCCCGCTATGGTCGGACGCCAGCCGTCCGGGGTCCGAGGTTACGCACCCGCGGCGCATCGCGGTCTAATTGGTACTATTGCCACCGGATTTACCGGGAAACAAGTAACGAGGCGAGAAACCCGATGTCCCCGAGCTACCAGGACCTGCTGGCTGCGGCCCGCGAGGCGATCCCCGAGGTGGAGCCCTCCGACGTGGCCCCGCGCGTGGAGGCCGGCGATGGCCCCCTCATCATCGACGTTCGCGAGACCGGCGAGTGGGATCAGGGCCACCTGCCCGGCTCCGTGCATATCCCGCGTGGCTTCCTGGAGAGCCGCATCGGCACCGTGGCACCCGACCACGACCGGGAGCTGCTCATCTCGTGCGCCAGCGGGCAGCGGTCGCTGCTGGCCGCCGTGACCCTGCGCGACATGGGATTCACCAACGTGTCCAACCTTGCCGGTGGCTTCGCCCGCTGGAAGCAGAACAACTACCCCGTGCAGGTGCCGCGCATCCTCACGCCCGCCCAGCGCTCGCGCTACTCGCGCCACATCCTCATCCCCGAGGTGGGCGAGGAGGGCCAGCTCAAGCTGCTCGACAGCAAGGCGCTCCTCATCGGCGCAGGTGGCCTGGGTTCCCCCGCGGCCTACTACCTGGCGGCCGCGGGCGTGGGCACCATCGGCCTGGTGGACGACGACGTGGTGGACGAGAGCAACCTGCAGCGGCAGATCATCCACACCACCGACCGCGTGGGCGTGAACAAGGGCGAGAGCGCCGAGGAGGCCATCCGCGCGCTCAACCCCGGGGTGCAGGTGAACGTGCACCCGTTCCGCGTGAATCGCGACAACGTGCTGGACCTGCTGTCGGAGTACGACGTGGTGGTGGACGGCGCCGACAACTTCCCCACCCGCTACCTGCTGGCCGATGCCGCGCTGATGACCAACACGCCGCTGGTGCACGCCAGCATCCTGCGGTTCGAGGGCCACGCGTCGGTGTTCCAGCCCTACGACGGCCCCTGCTACCGGTGCCTGTTCCCCGAGCCCCCGCCGCCCGACCTGGCCCCCTCGTGCGGCGAGGCCGGCGTGCTGGGCGTGCTGTGCGGCGTGATGGGGAACATCCAGGCCACCGAGGCCATCAAGGTGCTGCTGGGGATCGGCGACACCCTGTCGGGCCGCCTGCTCATCTACGACGCCCTGGGCATGACCTTCACGGAGCTGAAGGTGCGGCGCGACCCC
Source organism: Thermoleophilia bacterium (assembly GCA_016780995.1). Lineage (GTDB taxonomy): Bacteria > Actinomycetota > Thermoleophilia > Miltoncostaeales > Miltoncostaeaceae > SYFI01. The sequence continues at coordinate 36,864 of JADHKZ010000003.1, forward strand.
GACTGCCCCTCGTGCGGCCCCAACGCCGACCTGCAGCTGCGCGACTACGAGGCCTGGTGCGCGGGCGTGGGCAGCCACGACCACGCGGGGGCCACCGCGTGAGCACGGTGAAGATCCCGCCGGTGCTGCGGCAGGCCGTGGGCGGCGAGCGCACGGTGGAGGTAGGGGGCTCCACCATGGGCGAGGTGCTGGAGGCGCTGTGCGCCCAGTACCCGGCGGTGGGCGGGCAGATCCTCACGGCCGACGGCGAGCTCCACAAGTACGTGAACGTGTACGTGAACGATGAGGACGCACGCCTGCTGCAGTGGATCGATACCCCGGTGGGCGACGCCGACACCGTGATGATCCTGCCGGCCATGGCGGGGGGCGCCCGATGAGCCGGTCGGGCCTCGAGGCCCCGCCCCTCGCGGTGTCGGAGGACATCGTGGCCTCCATCGGCGATACCCCGCTCATCGACGTGTCGGGTCTCTCGCCCAACCCCGACGTGCGCATCCTGGCGAAGATGGAGAGCCACAACCCCACGGGCTCGATCAAGGACCGCACGGCCAAGGGCCTGATCGACGATGCCGAGGCGCGCGGCGTGCTGCGCCCCGGCGACACCATCATGGAGCCCACCTCCGGGAACACCGGCATCTCGCTGGCAATGATCGCCCGGGTGCGCGGCTACAAGCTGGTGGCGGTGATGCCCGACAACGTCACCGAGGAGCGCCGCCGCCTGCTGCAGATCTACGGCGCCGAGATCGTCGAGAGCCCCGGCGAGACCGGCTCCAACGGATCGGTGGAGATGGCGCGGCGCCTGTCGGAGGACGAGGGCATCCCCATGCTCTTCCAGTACGGCAACCCGGCCAACCCCCGCGCGCACTACGAGGGCACCGCCGCGGAGATCCTGCGCGACTGCCCCGAGCTCGACGTCTTCGTGGCCGGGCTTGGCACAGGCGGCACCCTCATGGGGTGCTCACGGCGCCTGAAGGAGCACCGGGCCGACATCCAGGTGATCGCCTGCGAGCCCATGCAGGGCGACCCCGTGAGCGGCCTCCGCAGCCTGGACGACGGCTTCATCCCCCCCATCCTCGACCTGTCGCGGCTCGACCGGAAGTTGCTGGTGGAGAACATGGACGCCATCGTCATGACCCGGCGCCTGGCCAGCGAGCACGGCATCTTCGCGGGGGTGTCCAGCGGCGCGGTCATGCACACCTGTGCGCGCGTGGCGCAGGGCATGGACCACGGCACCATCGTGGGCATCATCTGCGATGGCGGCTGGAAGTACCTGTCAGCAGGCATCTGGACCGACGAGATCGAGTCGGTGGAGGAGACGCTCGACAACGGCGTCTTCTGGTAGCGCGGGTCCCGGGGTGCGGATCACGCGGGCGCAGGCCGACGCCCTCATCGCGCATGCACGCGGGGAGTTCCCCAATGAGTGCTGTGGCCTGATCGCGGGCCGCGACGGGGCGGCCACCCGCGTGCTGCCGGCAACCAATGCCGAGGGCACGCCGTTCATGTACGTCATGGACCCGCACGAGCAGATGCAGCTCATGGACGACATCGACGATGCCGGCGAGGACCTGCTGGCCATCTATCACTCGCACACCCGCTCGGCGGCCTATCCCTCGCGCACCGACGTGGACCTGGCCTTCTTCGCCGAGCCGCTCTACGTGATCGTGTCGCTGCAGGACGCCGACCAGCCGCTCATCCGGGCCTTCCGCCTCGACCGCACCGCCGCCGAGGGCGAGCAGATCGCCGAGGAGCCGGTGGAGGTCTCCTAGGCCTCCACCTCGTCCAGCCGACCGGTGGTCACGTCGTACACGAACCCCCGCACCTGGTCGGTGTAGGGGATGAACCGGCTCGTGCGCACGCGGCGCATGGACATGCGCAGGTCCTCCTCGGTGTCGGCGAAGGTCTCCACCGCCCAGGTGGGCCGGATGCCCGTCTCGTTGTGCAGCGAGCGCAGCAGCTCGTCGTCGGTGAACCGGAGCATCCCGCAGTCGGTGTGGTGGATGAGGATGATCTCCCGGGTGCCCAGGAACCGCTGCGAGATGCACAGCGAGCGGATCATGTCGTCGGTCACCGTGCCGCCGGCGTTGCGCATGTAGTGCGCCTCGCCCGGTCGCAGCCCCAGCAGGGCCTGGGGGTTGAGGCGCGAGTCCATGCACGCCACCACGGCCAGCTTGAGCGTGGGCTCCACGCCCAGGTCGCCCTGGGTGAACGAGGCCGCCCACTCCTTGGAGTAATGGAGGAGATCGTCTGTCGCGCTCATCCGCTGAATCATGCCCGGTGGCGCGGGCGCCGCCTAGCCGCCGATCGCCCCGGCCATCCAGAAGAAGAGGGGTATGCCGGCGATGAGGTTGAACGGGAAGGTGATGCCCAGCGCCGCGGTGAGGTACAGCGCGGGGTTGGCATCGGGCAGCGCGATGCGCACGGCGGCGGGCGCGGCGATGTACGACGCGCTGGCGGCCATCACGCCCACGATCGTTGCCCCGCCTACGGAGAGCCCCGACATGGTGGCCAGGGTCACGCCCAGCGTGCCGTTCACCAGCGGGATGGCCACGCCCATCACCACCAGGCGCGCGCCGAACGCCCGCAGGCTCGACGCCCGCTTGGCCACCGTCACGCCGAGCTCGATCAGGAAGAGCGTGAGCGCGCCGTAGAACAGGCCGTTGAACAGTGGGTCCACGAGTTCCATGCGCTGCGGGCCGGCGATCCAACCGATGAAGAGGCCGCCGGCCAGCAGCACGATGCTGCGGCCCAGGATGGCTTCCTTCAGGGCTTCCTTCCAGCCGCCGCCCTCACCGCCCACTTCCGACGACGCCAGGGTGAGCGCCACGACGATCCCGGGGATCTCCAGCAGCGCCAGCAGGGCGGGGGCGAAGCCCTCCACGAACACCCCGCTGTCGCCCAGCACGGTGAGCGCCGCGGCGAAGGTGACCGCGCTCACCGAGCCGTAGTGGGCGGCCAGTGCGCAGGCGTCGACCTTGCCGATGGGCAGGATGCGCTTGGCCATCACGTAGGCCACCAGCGGCGTGATGATGCCGAGCCCGATCGTCACCAGCAGCGGCACCAGGATGTCGCCCACCTGCTCCTGGGCCAGCGCGGTGCCGCCCTTGAAGCCGATGGCCAGCAGCAGGTAGATGGAAAGGCTGGTGGACAGCGCCTTGGGGAGGCGCAGGTCGCTGCCGAGGGCCGTGGCGAGCACCGCGAGGATGAACGCCAGGATCATCGGCGACGCGAGTGTGTTGACCAGAAGGTCGGCCGCGGGCACGGGGGCAGGCTAGCCGCGCGACGCGGCGCCCACCCGGGAACGGTTGGCGGCGGGGCGCGCCCTGCCCCGCCGCCGCCCGGGAGCTACTCCTCGGTGGCCTCGGCCTCCTCGGCCTTCTTGCGCGTGGTGCGCCTGCGGGGCTTGGGCTTCTCCTCCTCCGCGGCGGCCTCCTCGGTGGCCTCGGCCTCCTCGGCCTTCTTGCGCGTGGTGCGCCTGCGGGGCTTGGGCTTCTCCTCCTCCGCGGGGGCCTCCTCGGCGGCGGCCTCCGTGGCCTCCTCCGCCACCTTCTTCTTGGCGGGAGCCCGACGGCGCTTGGGCTTCTCCTCCGCGCCGGGCGCCTCCTCGGCGGCCTCCGCGGGGGCCTCTGCCGCCGCCTCGGCCTCCTCGGCCTTCTTGGCAGCGCTGCTGCGGCGCACGCGGCGACGCGGAGCCGGCTTCTCCTCCTCGGCGGGGGGCGCCTCGGCCTGCACCTGCTCCTCGTCCGTGGGCGTCTCGCCCACCTCGGCCAGGCCCACCTCGGTGGCGTCCTCCGCGGCGGCGTCCTCGTCGGCGATGGCCTCGAGGTCGTCGGGCGTGGGCTCCGACTCGGTGTCGGCATCGGCCGACGCGCGACGACGGCGACGACGCGTGCTGCGCGCCGGCGGCGCGTCGGGGTCGTCCTCCTCCACGCCCGCGGCGGCCACCTCGGCCTCCACCTCGGGAGTGAGCAGCACCATGTCCTCGTAGGTGATGGGCTCATCCAGGGACGGCAGCTGGCCCAGGTCGGGGTCGGGCGTGGGGGTGACGAACACCTCGAAGACGTCAGAC
>JADHKZ010000073.1 GCA_016780995.1 Thermoleophilia bacterium
TGCTGGGGACCGAGGGCTTCAACGTCATCGGCCTCACGGGCGAGGTGGCGACATTCGCCATCATCGACCTCATCGCCAAGGTCGGCTTCGGCTTCCTGCTGCTTTCCAACCGGAAGGTGCTCGAGGCCGCGCGTCCCAATGCCGTCTAGGCGCAGGACACCCGCCCTGCCCGCCCGCCGCCTCGCGCGGTGGGCGGGCTAGGGTGGGCGGGTGACATCGATCGCCCTCCCCGGTGTCGGCTGCCTGCGCGAGCGGTCGTTCCGGCTGCTGTTCACGTCGCAGCTCCTCAGCGCCGTTGGCGACACCATCGCGTCGGTGGCGGTGCCCTTCGCCATCATCGCGCTTGGGGGCGGGGCAGGCGACATCGGGCTGGTGCTGGGCGCCCGCGCGGTGCCCCTGGTGCTGTTCCTCCTGGTGGGCGGCGTGTGGGCCGACCGCATGTCGCGGCGCACCGTGATGATCGCCAGCGACGTGGTGCGCGCCGCATGCCAGTTCGCCTTCGCGGCCATCCTCATCGCCGGCGTGGGCGGGGTGCCGGCCATCGTGGCCATCACGTTCGTGTACGGCGCGGCCGAGGCATTCTTCCGGCCGTCGCTGTCGGGGATCATCCCGCAGTCGGTGTCACCCGAGCGGCTGCAGGAGGCCTATGGGCTCATCGCCATGACCCCCGCGGTGGGCATGCTGTTCGGCGGCGTGCTCGGTGGCACCGTGGTGGCGCTGGTCTCGCCGGCAGCGGCCATCGCCGTGGATGGCGCCACTTTCGTGGTGGCGGCGGTGCTGCTGGGGTTCGCCTCCTTCCGCGCGGTGGCCATGGCCGAGGCCGGGCGCTCCTTCCTGGCCGACCTGCGTGACGGCTGGGACGCCTTCCGCCGCCGCTCGTGGCTGGTGGTGGTGGTGATCGGCGAGTCGTTCTATGCCCTGCTGGTGATGCCGGCCATCTTCGTGGGCGGCCCGCTCATCGCCGAGCAGTCACTGGGGGGCGCAGGCGCGTGGGCGGCCATCATCGCCTGCTTCGGCCTCGGGTTCGTGACGGGCGGCCTCATCGTGGCCCGCCTCCGTCCGCGCAGGCCCCTGGTGCTGGCCTACGCCATCACGCTGCCGTTCGTGGCCACGTTCATCGCGCTCTCCGTGCCCGCCCCCGTGGCCGTCATCGCCGCATGCGCGTGGGTGGGCGGCTCGGTCATCATCATCTCGGGCAGCCTGCTGGAGACCACCATCACCCGGCAGGTCACGCCCGACCTGCGCTCGCGGGTGGGGTCGTTCCGCGCCCTTGGCAGCCAGGTGGCCCAGCCCATCGGGTTCGCGGCGACAGGGGGGATCATCGCCGGCATCGGCTTGGGCGGGATCATGTGGCTGGCCGTGGCGGCCGTGTTCGCCAACGTGGCGCTGGTGCTGGCCACCCCAAGCGTGCGGGCCATGGACGACAGCGCCCCGGGCCTGGGAACCGCATAGCTGTCGGCCCCGCCCCCCGGGGACTTTCCCGGGGCGGGGCCGACAGCTCGCGGGGGTCTAGTCGTTGGTCTCTGTGCCGTCCTTCGCGCCATCGGCCACGTCGTCGGCCAGGTCCTCGGCACCCTCGCCGATCGACTCGCCCTCGCTCTCCACGCCGGTGGCGACGTCCTCGGCACCGTCGACCGCGCCCGTGGCGATGTCCTCGCCCACGCTCTCGGCACCGCCGACGCCCTCGGACACCACGTTCTCCACGTCCGACCCGCCGCATCCGACGAGCCCGACTCCGCCGACTGCGAGGAGCCCCGCGGCGGCCAATGTGATTCCTGCTCTACGTGTCTTCATGCGGGAGAGGCTACGCAAACGGGCGCTCACGCCGCCTTGAGCGCCGCCAGCACGGCCTGCATGGTGGGCCCGGCCTTGTGGTGGATCCTCACCGTGCACCGGTGGTCGTAGTCGGTCTCGCTCTCCGTGAGGATGGCCAGGCGCCCGCCACGCGCCAGCACCACTCCCGGCAGCTGGCTCACGGGGGTCACCTGCAGGCTCGACCCGATCACCAGCATCACGTCGGCGCGCTCCGCGGCGTCGTAGGCGGCCTCGATGGCCTCCATGGGCAGCTGCTCGCCGAACAGCACCACGCCGCTCTTCATCTGGAACCCGCAGTCGCACCGCGGCACGCCGTCCTCCGCCGCGTCGGCCCGCGCGCAGAGCTCGTCCATGCTCACCGTGTGCTCACAGCGCAGGCAGTAGCCCCGGTCGAGCGACCCGTGCACCTCCACCACCTCCTGCGACCCGGCCCGCGAATGCAGCCGGTCGATGTTCTGCGTGATGACGGTCTTCACGATGCCCCGGCGCTCCAGCTCGGCCACGGCCTGGTGCGCCGGGTTGGGGTCCACCGCGCCCAGCATGTCGATGCGCGGCCGGTGGAAGCGCCAGAAGAGCGCCGGGTCGTCCATGAACGTGCCCATGGAGGCCACCTTCATGGGGTCGTAGGTCTCCCACAGGCCGCCCGCCGACCGGAAGTCGGGGATGCCGCTCTCGGTGGAGATGCCGGCGCCGGTCAGCACCACGGCGTGCTCGGCCTCGGCCAGGAGCGCGGCGAGGGCCGCGGGCGAGTCGCTCATTGCCCGGAGGCTACCGCGGGCTGCAGCGCGGTGATTGCGCACAGAGCGTGTGGTTTGGTCCGAAGTGAGTGGATTCCCCAGGTGTGCTGTCGGGGTTCCCCTATAGAACGGCCGCCCGGCCCAGCCTATTTCTCCGCGCATGACTCCCCTCCGTGAATCCCGCCCTCGGCGCCGTGCCTTCGCGGCTGCCGCCACGCTCGTTGCCGGCGCCGCCATGTTGGTGGCCACCGCACCGGCGGAAGCCGTAGACCGCATCAGCCGGCAGACGGGCTTCAACGCCCGGTCGTGGACGCTCACGCAGCCCGATGCCAACGGCATCCGCTACGTGGGTGGCGACTTCACGTCGTACAAGGCCTGGAACACGGGCAACATCGCCGCCCTCAGCACCACCACCGGCGAGGTGAACCCGCAGTTCCCCAACGTGTCCACCTGGCCGACGGTGTACTCCGTCACGGGAGACGGGGCGGGAGGCTTCTACGTGGCCGGAGGCGCCCTCACGGTGGACGGCCAGTCGCGCAGCAGGCTCGTGCACATCCTGGCGGATGGATCCACTGACCCGAACTTCCTCCCCACGCTGAATGACCGGGTGCTGGGCGTGGAGTACGACCCCGTCACGCAGACCGTGTTCGCGGTGGGCATGTTCACCCAGGCCAATGGCCAGACCCGAAACCGCGTGGCGGCCTTCGACACCTCGGGCACCCTCAAGTCGTTCAACCCCAACTCCAACCCATGGACGTGGTCCATCAAGGTGTCGGGTTCCAACGCCTACATCGCCGGGAACTTCGGAAACATCGCCGGGGCCAACCGGGGTCGTGCCGCGTCGGTGCGACTGGGCGCGCGCACGGGCGGCGCCACGGGCACCTGCCTCGACAACTGGGACAACACCGACTGCCTGAACGCCTTCGACCCGCAGTCGACGGGCTGGGCCATCCTCGATCTCGCCGTGGATGGCGGCACGGCCTACATCGCGGGCAACCTGAACACCGTGGGCGGCACCGCGCGCACCGGCCTCGCCGCTGTCGATGCCACCACCGGAGCCCTCGACTCTTGGAACCCGGGCCTCGACGCCGACGCCAATTCGGTGCTCGTGAACGGGGGCAACGTCTACGTGGTGGGCAGCTTCACCCAGGCCGGCGGTCAGGCCCGTGGCTGGGGTGCGGCCTTCTCCACCTCCGGCGCGCGCGCCCTGCAGGCATGGAACCCCGACGCCGCCGGCGGGGGCGCCTACAACAACGCCCAGGGCATCCGCGACATCGCCATCAGCGGCTCCACCGCCTACCTGGCGGGCAACTTCTGGTCGCTGGGTGGTACGCCGCGCAACCGCGTGGGCGCCGTGGACCTGACCAACGGCGCGGTCACCTCGTGGAACCCCCACGTGGGAGACTGGACCAACGGGGTGTCGGCCACGGCCGAGAGCATCGCCGTGCAGGGCACCACCGCCGTGATCGGCGGCGACTTCCAGACCGTGGGCGGCCTGGCGCGGATGCACGCGGCGGCAATCGGCCCCGACGGCATCCTTACCAACTGGGCCCCTGCGGTAAGCGGCCCGGTGTACTCGTTCGCCTCCGACGGCACCACCATCTACATGGCCGGCACCTTCCAGAGGGTCAACGGGCAGTCGCGCGTATGGGCGGCCGCCGTGGGGACCAACGGTCAGCTGACCGCGTGGAACCCCCAGCCCACCGGCGATAGGCCCGTCAAGGTGCTTGTAGGCAATTCCAAGGTGTACCTGGCCGGGTTCTTCAACCAGGTGGGCGGCACCGGCCGGGTGGGCCTTGCCGCCACCGACCCCACCACGGGGGCCCTCGACGCCAACTTCAACGCCGACGTCGGCGGGGCCGTGGAGGACATCGTGCTCGACGGCAACACGCTCTACCTGGCGGGTCGCTTCGAGTGGATCGGGAATGGCGGTGCCAGCAACAACCGTGATCGCCTGGCGGCGGTTGACGCCGGCACCGGTGCCCTGGTGAATGGCTTCAACGCAGGGGCCTGGGGTGCCGTGCACGGTCGCGGCATCTACACCCGCTCCCTTGCGCTGAAGGACAACCGCCTGTTCGTGGGTGGCAGCTTCACCAGCATCACGCCCGTCAATGGCACCAGCACGGTGCGCAACTACGTGGCGGCGGTGGACAAGACCACCGGTGCGCTGGATCAGGCATGGAACCCGGGCCTGCGCGTGGGCAATAACGGCAACGGCGACGTGTTCGCCATCGCCCCCACCGACGACGCCGTGTACCTGGGCGGCGAGGAGATGGGCTACACCAGCGGCGGCCAGACCCGTGATGGCCTGGCGGCCTTCGACCCCACCACCGGTGCGCTGCTGCCCTTCCAGGCCGACGTGAGCCACCCCGAGGTGCGCGGGCTGTCGGCGTCGGATGCCGCGGTGTACGTGGCCGGCTCGTTTGGCAGCGTGGGTGGGCTCACCCGCCAGAACACCGCGGCGGTGGGCACAGACGGCACCGTGCTGGCCCCGTGGCCGATGGACCCGGGTGACAACTACCCGCTCACCGTGCAGATCACGGGTGCCAACGCCGGCCGCGTGGTCTCCAACCCCGGCGGTATCAACTGCGGTGCCAGCTGCGAGTACGGCTTCGAGTCGGGCAGCACGGTCACCCTTCAGGCCACCGACCCGCCGAACGCCGACTTCAACGAGTGGGGTGGGGCGTGCTCCGGCAGCGCGGCCACCTGCACGGTGTCCGTGACCCAGGCCAGGACCGTGACGGCCACCTATGGCCCGCAGGGATCGGGCCCGGCACCCTCGCCGGGCTCAGGTGGCGGCAACGCGCCGACAGGTGGCGACGGGGCATCGTCCAGTGGGTCGGGTGCCACGGCCACGGGACAGTCGGCTGCCAGCCGCACCCCCATCGCTTGGCGCGTGGGCAAGGCGAAGCTGACCAGCACCAAGGGCCGCACCCGCCTTGCGGTGGGCGAGCGCATCCAGCTCTCGCGCCCGGGCCGCTACACGCTCATCTACGTCGACTCGGCGGGCACGCGCGTGCCGCTGGCCAAGGGCACCCGCATCGCCTCGCGCAAGCTGGGCAAGGTGTTCTACGCACCGGTGATGAACGTGAAGGGCCCCGACTCGCTCAAGGTGAGCGCGGTGCTGGCCCGCCCGGGTTCGAAGGCCATCACGCTGCGCGTGATCCTGCGCAACCCCGACGGCACCCTGGAGGGCGAGGACATCCCGCTCCGGTAAGGGGCAGACCCTTCGGGGGGGCTGTCCTCCCGCTATAGACTAGGAAACCTAAGTCAAGTCCCCCACCGAAAGGTATTAATGGGTTCCCGCGTGCGCGCGAGATCATTTGCCGGGGTTGCCGTCATTGCTGCAGCCGTGGTCGTCCCCGCGGTGCAGTCCGAGGCACGGGCGACGCATGTGACGATCACGTCCTGCAGTGGAACGGGGACCACATTCGCAGGCGGGGCGGGCACGACCGCGAGCCCCTATCAGGTCGCAACGGCAGCCCAGTTGGCCGGAATCACGGGCGGGTACCTGTCGTGTGCCTTCACGCAGACCGCCGACATCAGCCTCTCGGGGTACTCCTCCTGGACTCCGGTTGGTGCGGCGTCGGGAACCCCCTTCACGGGTTCCTACGACGGGCAGTCACGCACCGTGAGCGATCTGGCGATCGCCAACCGGGCAAGCCATGGGAGCGGCCTCTTCGGGTATTCGGACGGTGCATCGCTCGAGAACGTCATCGTCTCCGGCGCCATGATCGACCAGTACGTCGATGCGAGCTTCCGTTATAACCTGAGTGGGGCGCTTGTCGGCAAGGCAACGAACACCGAGATCGACAACTGTCATTCCTCGGGTTCCATCGAGGGGTACAACGACCTCGGCGGCCTGGTCGGCGGCCTCACTGATGGATCGACCATCACGCGGTCGTCATCCAGTGCGAATGTACGCGGCAACGCCTGGGATGCAGGGGGCCTCGTCGGCTACATGAACGGGACGCGGCCGACGTCCATCTCGTCATCCTGGGCCACGGGGACGGTGACGAGCACGGGGTTCTTCACCGGTGGGCTCGTCGGTGGCACGTGGGATACGCCGACGATCACCGAGTCCTACGCGACGGGCGATGTGTCGTACACCGGAACGCGCACTTCGGGTTACGACCAGCCCGGCTGGGCTGTGGGCGGGCTGGTGGGACTCGCCGCGGCAAACACGGGAGCCGGGGGCACGATTGTCCGGTCGTTCGCAACAGGGGACGTGAACGGCGGCAGTCGCGGGTCGGGAGGCCTCGTCGGAACCGTCCCCGACTCGAAATACGAGATACGCGACTCCTTCGCCACCGGTGACGTGTACGGAGACCTGACCGGCGACGGTTCAGCCGTCCAGGTCGGGGGCCTCCTCGGGGGCCTTGATCGCGCAAACTCTGCTGTCGTCACCATCGCGAATAGCTACGCAACGGGAGCGGTCACCGCGAACCCGGCGGGCGGTGGCGGGGGACTGTTCGGCGAGACCTACTCATCGACGTCCACCCCGACGATCACGAACTCGTACTGGAGCCAGGCGTACGCACCCGCCGTCATCTCGTCGCCCTTCGGCACGCAGGTGACCCAGGCGCAGATGTCGAGCTATGCGCTCTATTCGGGAGCGGGATGGACGATCACGAACGGTTGGGCAGCATCGGGCACATGGGGCATCTGTGACGGATCCGGGACCCCGTTCCTCCTGTGGAAGCACTCGACAGATCCATGCGGTTCCGCCCCGGGCAGTCCCGCGCCGGGCAGTCCCGCCCCCGCAGACCCTGCGCCGGGCAGTCCCGCGCCGGGCAGTACCGCTCCAGCAGACCCCGCGCCGGCTCCGGCTGTCTCGGCGGGCGCGTCGGGGGCAGCTTCGCAGCAGGCTGCGCGCCCCAGGATCGCCTGGCGCGTGGGTGCGGCGCCCGTGCGATTCTCGCGCTCGCGCGGACGGGTGATGCTGACCAAGGCCGTCCGGCTTGCGGCCAAGGGGCGCTACACGCTCGAGTACAGGGGCAAGGCCGGGAAGCGCGTTTCCCTGGGGAGTGGCACGCGCATCGGGCGGCGGACGCTTCGGAAGACCCTCTCGGCACCAGTTGTGAAATTGACCAAGCCGACATCGCTGAAGATCAGGGCACGTCTGGTTGCGCCACGTCAGGGGGCGGTGTCCCTGCGCGTGATCCTTCGTCACCCCGATGGCACGCTTGAGGATGAGGTGATTCGCCTTCGGTAGCACCTGTCCCGCCTTCGGGGCCGCTAGGGTGCGCGCCCATGCGTAGCGACGGACGATCTGCCCACCAGCTCCGGCCCATCAGCATCGAGCCGGGCTTCATCACCAGCGCCACCGGCAGCGTGCTCATCGCCGCGGGCGACACCCGCGTCATCTGCACCGCCATGGTGGAGGAGCAGGTGCCCGGGTGGCGGCGGGGCAGCGGCAAGGGGTGGGTCACCGCCGAGTACGGGATGCTCCCCGGCAGCACCGACACCCGCAAGCAGCGTGACGCCTCGCGTGGAAAGGTGGACGGCCGCAGCACCGAGATCCAGCGCCTCATCGGCAGGTCGCTCCGCAGCGTGATGGACCTCGAGAAGCTGGGCGAGCGCTCGGTGTGGGTGGATTGCGACGTGATCCAGGCCGATGGCGGCACCCGCTGCGCCAGCATCACCGGCGGCTACGTGGCCCTGGAGATCGCGCTCCGCAGCCTGGTGGACAAGGGGCTCATCGCCGAGCTGCCGCTTCGCGACAGCATCGCGGCCGTGAGCGTGGGCGTGGTGGATGGCGAGTCGTTGCTCGACCTCCCCTATGCCGAGGACTCCCGCGCCGACGTGGACATGAACGTGGTGGCCACGGGGTCGGGCCTGCTGGTGGAGGTGCAGGCCACCGCCGAGGGCCCGCCCGTGGAGCGCGCGGTGGTGGATGGCCTGCTGGACATGGCGCTCGCAGGAATCGGCGAGCTCACCGCCATCCAGCGCGCGGCCGCCCAGGGGTAGCCCATGCGCGTGATGCTGGCCACGGGCAACAAGGACAAGGTGCGCGAGCTGGAGGGCCTGCTTGCCGGCACCCAGGTGACCGCCGCGCCCGACGGCTTCGACCCCGACGAGACCGGCACCACGCTGGTGCAGAACGCCCGCATCAAGGCCGAGGCCCTGCGGCCCGACGCCCCCGACGACGCCTACGTGATGGCCGACGACTCCGGGCTGTTCGTGCACGCCCTGGATGGCAGCCCCGGGGTGTACTCGTCGCGGTACGCGGGACCCGATGCCACCTATGCCGACAACTGCAACCTGCTGCTGAAGGAACTGGGCGACAGCGACTCGCGCGGCGCGGCGTTCGGCTGCGTCCTGTACTGCATCGCGCCCGACGGCAGCATCCTGGTGAGCAGCGGCGTGCTGCCGGGCGAGATCACGCGCGAGGTCGCAGGCGCCGACGGCTTTGGCTACGACCCGGTGTTCCGGCCGCTGTCCGACCCGCGCACGCTGGCCCAGATGACCCGCGACGAGAAGGCTGCCATCAGCCACCGTGGCCGCGCGGCGCGCGGCATGGCCCGCATGCTGGGCATCGCCCCGGGGGAGGCCGCATGATCGACCCTGCTGGCAGGAAGGCCCTGGTCACCGGGGGCGCGCGTCGCGTGGGCGCCGCCATGGTGTCGGCGCTCGC
>JADHKZ010000074.1 GCA_016780995.1 Thermoleophilia bacterium
ATCACGGGCCTCACCCCCACCGCATACCGGCGGCACTTCCAGGTGATCGCCGTCACGCGATCCGGGCGCCGTATCCCGCTGGTGACCCCCGGCCGCACGTATCGCATCGACGGCCACCCACTCCGCGTGGTGGGCCTCGCCGATCTTGGGCGGAAGCAGCGCACGTACGACCGCTGTTACCAGGAGGACCACGACAACCAGATCGACATCATCCTCGACGGCAGCGTGGAGGCCGCCCGGCGCGTGCGATGGGTGCGCGTTCCCGCCACGGGAACGGGCTACCAGCCCCTCTACAACCCGGGTGGACCGGGGATCGCTCCCATGCCCGGCGTGCGCTACTCAGCCCCAGGACCGCGCCATGCCCAGCGCATCGCCAACGGCATCGACCGGGTGCTGACCACAACATACCGGCCCCGGCGGGCGGGCTGACTCAGCCGGCCCCGCACGACGGTGTCGAGCCGATGGGTGGACCTCCGGCCATGCTCGCGAGGCAGTGCCTGAACCGCGACCCTGAGCGCGTCAAGTACCCGGCTTGTCGCTACGTCGACCTTTCCCTGGCTGACTGACCGACGGTTACTGAGGACCCGGGGGTGGGGCGGAAGCGGAACCAATCTAAGTCCCTGAGTGCAACCCCCCTGCAACCGTGCCGCGCAGTGCTCACCGGCACCAGACGACAGGGCGCGGCATTGCACCACGCGGTGTGACGAGAGGGGCGGCACCGGGCGGCAGTGGACGCACTCGTACGACATAGACCCGAATGAACTTTTAATCCCAAGGTCCTGGGTTCGAATCCCAGACGGCCCATCACCGTGGCCTAGCCACGGATGAGGGTGAACGAATGCGTGCTGGTGCCGTCGGGGTTCGGCGGCAGCACCACCACCTGGCCGCGCATGCCGGCGTAGGCGCCCGTACCGCTGACCACCACACGGCCGGACGCCGCGAGCACGCCCGGCGCTGATGCCGTGGCCCGCAGGTACGGACCCACCGCGCGCAGCGATCCGTCCGCCAGCGCATAGGTGAACTCACCCAGGAACCACTCGCGGGTGCCCCCCGAGAACACCTTGACCAGGGTGGAGTCCACGCGGTACGTGCCCACCCGGGTGCCTGCGGCGTCCAGCACCGTTCCGTCAATCCCGCGCCCGTCACCCACGCCCGCCGGTCCCCCACGCGGGGTCACCACCGCCGGGGACAGGCGCACGAGCACTGCCTTGCTCACGCGCGGCGTCCCGGCGGGGGGCAGCCCGTAGCGCACGCGGTGGACGAACGCACCATTCACCGTGCGGGACATCACGACGCCCGTGGCGCCCAGGTACCGGCCGGTGCCGCCCAGGATGACCCGACGCATGCCCGGCCCGCGCGCCACGATGCGCGCGCCCGACCCGAACGCCATCGCCTGGGTCCACGGCCCCCCGACAGGGCCGTAGCCCATCACGTGCCCGCGCGGGTTTCCCTGGGGCGAGTACATGCCGTTGAACCACGTGGTGGTGCCGGCGACGGTGACGTCGGGGGCACTGCCCTCCTGCACCGTGAATATGCCCACCCCCCACGCGGGCGATGATGCCGCGGCAAGCGAGGCCGCTGCGGCTGCGGCCAGTCCAAGGCGAGTGACGACCACCAGCGTTCCTCCGGGCTCGAAAAAAGTCACGCTACCGCCCCGGGCGACATCCGGACCCGTTGCCTAGGGTGCCCCCATCGGACGACGGTCGCCCCTCGGGGCGCTAAGTGGGAAGCCGGTGCGAATCCGGCGCGGTCCCGCCACTGTCACCCGGGAGTGATGGCATCGGGCTTCGGCCAGCCACTGGGGCATCCGCCCCGGGAAGGTGATGCACATCGCGCCTGACCGGGAAGCCAGGAGACCAGCCGCCGCTCCGTCACGACAAATCACCTCCGAGGAAAGAGGGATCAGTGACGATTCACACACGCATCGCGTGGGCGGTTGCCTGCGCGACCCTGCTGCCCATGCCGGCCGTTGCCCTGGCCAATGACGCAGCCAGCATCCGGGCCGAGGGCCCCGATGCCACGGTGCTCCCCGAGCGCCTGGCCAATGTGCCCACCGGGGGCACCAGCACCCTGGTCGACCCCACCAGCGGCGAGACCACCGTGGTGCCCAACAACCGGGGCACGTCATTCCTGCTGCGCAGCGCCGAGGCCGCCGGGGTATCGGTGGGCTTCCGGGTCTACAACTTCGGCACCCCGAGCGCGCTCATCACGCGCATCGGCCCCGTGGCCTCGCCCACCGACTGGTCGTGGTCGTGGAAGCTCAAGGTGAACCACCGCGAGACCTCCGTGGGCAGCGACGACGTGGTGATCCGGCCCGGGGACGAGATCCTCTGGATGCCCAGCGTGTACGGGGTGCCGGATTCCGAGCTGGACGTGGTGGGCCCCGGGGCCCCCAGTGTGGTGGGCGAGGCCGTGACCGTTCGCGTGGACCGCTACGACGACGCCGGCGTGCGCACCCCCGCGGGCGGCGTGACCCTCGCCTACGGGGGCCAGTCGGTGACCACCGGCCCCGACGGCACGGCCACGCTCGCCACCCTGCCCGGATGGGGCGACGTGGTGGCCACCGCCCCGCACCCCGGCGGGGTGGGCACCGTCCGCGACTCGGGCCGGGTCTGCGGCTTCACCGCCGGCCGCCCGGAGGAGTGCGGGCTGGACCCGCTCGCCACGCGGCTCCCGGACGTGACCCCCAATGCCGACATCTCATCCGAGGGGCCGCTCCGCGTGTCGGCCACGGTGGATGGCCGGGTGATCAGCCTCGACGTGCCTGTCCCCGTGCGCGGCCAACGGCCGGTGACCATCTCGCCCGCCGGCCTCGGGGATGGCTCGCTCACGCCGGTCGAGCGCCGCGCCGCCGCAGGCAGGCTGGCATCGTCCGTGGCATGGGAGCTCAACCAGCGAACCGCCCAAGGTGACACGGCCGTGACCCCGCCACGGGGCACCCGCTGGCGTGCAGCGTGGACCGGCAGCACCACCACCGTCGCACCGCTGGCGGCGGGGGAGGCGCTGGTGCGCGTGCGGCCGCGGTCGCGAAAGGCCGCGACCATCGATGCCCGCACGGCCCGGGTGGCCACGAAGCGCCTTGCCGACTGCGGCCTTGGCACGCGCGCCCGGGTGGCCACGCGCTTCGGCTACGCCATGGTGGTCATCGCGTCGCCCGCACGCGGCGGACGCGCATGCCTGGCGCGGGGGCGCGGCTGATGCGACGGGGGATCATCGCTGCAGGCGCAGCAGGGGCCGTGGTGATGGTCGCCACATCCCCGGTCGCCCTGGGCACCACCGCCGTCGACCGCGCCGCCGCGCAGCGCGCGGCCACGTGGCTGGCGGGCGAGCGACCGGGGGGCATGCCCGCGGGCCAGCAGGCCGACGTGATGGTGGCCCTGCGCATCACCGGCACTCCGGCGCGCGCGCTGGCCCCACGCCTGCGCGCGCTTGCGGCCTCTGCGGATGGCTACGCCGACACGGCCGGTGCAACCGCCAAGGTGGTGATGGGGGCCGTTGCCGGCAGGGGCAACCCGCGGCGCCTCGGAGGCGTGGACTACCTGGCACGCCTGCGGTCGAGCACCACGAGCACTGGGCGCTACGGCCGCACGGCGTTCGACCAGGGGTTGTCGATGCTGGCGCTCCGCACCGCCACCGGGCGCGTGCCCGGTGCGGCGGCCACCACCCTGCTGGGCCTCAAGGCCGGCCCCGGCTGGAACCTCGAGCTCTCCCCCACCGGCGAGCCCGACGTGGACAGCACCGCGCTGTCGGTGGTGGCCCTGGTGGCGGCGGGGCGCCCGTGCACATCGGCGCCCATCCGTCAGGCGCGGGCCTGGCTTGCCACGCAGCGGTCGCAGGGGGGTTGGACCGCCTATCCCGGCACCGGCCCCAGCGCCAACTCCACCGCGCTCGTGGCCCGCGCGGACATCGCCTGCGGTTCCGGGGCGGCGGGCCCACTTCGCACCATCAGGCGGCTGCAGCAGCGATCGGGCGCCATCCGGTACACCCGCAGCCAGCCCGAAAGCCGCCTCTTGGCCACCACCGAGTCGGTGCCCGCCCTCACGGGCGTGTCGCTGGCCCGGGGGCTGCGCCCGGGCTGAGACGCCCTACGCGGTTGACCCCTGCGGCGCGGCGGGCAGCGTGGCCGTGCCGATGAAGGCCACCTGGCCGCGCTGGCCGTTGAGGGTGTGGGTGTCGCGGTACTCCATGGTGCCGTAGATGCCGGCGTACGCCCCGGTGCCATCCGTGAACTTCGCGGTGCCCCGGAACCTGAGCGTGGGACCCTGGCGGGTGAACCGGGAGTTGACCGTGCCATTGATGGTGCCCTGCGCATTGGTGATGGTGAAGTCGCTGGTGGCACGCCCGGTGAGCGGGTTGAGCGTGAACACCATGGTGATGTCTCCGCTTCCGATGGGACCGCCGCTCACCGTGCCCTTGTCGGTGATGACGTTGCCGTTGGTGCTGGCGGTCTTTGTAGGGCCCTCCAGCCGCACGTTCACGGGACCCATGGCGACCGGGAACGGAACGGCCGGGCCGCTGAGCGGCTGCAGGCGCGTGTTCCACACGTCCACCAGCTTGCGCTGCAGGCGCCGGAACTGCGCGTCCTGCGCCGGCGTGCGCTGGTATCGCCGGTAGGCAAGGTTCTTCTGCTCCAGGGGGTCGGTGCGCAGGTCGTAGAGCTCCCACTGCCCGGGCACCTTGCCGGCCTGGTCGTAGTAGAGGCAGATCTTCCAGCGGCCCTCGCGGATGCCCACCAGGTGGTTCGGCGGGGTCACGTACGGCCCGCTGGCCTGGCCCGCCTGGTAGTCGTCGTAGGTGAACACCACGTAGTCCTGCACGCCGCGCTTGCGGGATCCCAGCACCACCTGCGAGTAGTCCTGTCCCTGCCACGCGGCCCGGGCGCCGGCAGGCGCGGCCAGCAGCGACGCCATGGTGGGCACGAAGTCCACGTGCGACACCATGGCCTGCGACGTGCGCCCGCGCTTCCACAGCGTGGGGTTGGAGAACACCAGCGGCACGCGGGTGGCTTCCTCGTACATGTTGAAGTTCTTCTGCCGCTGGCCGCCGTGCGCCATGCCCAGCTCGCCGTGGTCGGCCGTGCGCACGATCACGCTGTCCTTCCACAGGTTGCTGGCCCCGCCCTGGGTGGGCACCGACTTGAGCGCCGCCAGGGTGTCCACCAGGTACTGGTCGGACGCCTTCATGAGGTTGGCGTAGAAGTTCAGGTAGTTGCGCTTCTTCCGGTCGGTGTTCAGCGGGCCGAGAGCAGCCGAGAGCTTGAGGAACTCGCGCTGCGCCAGGGGCTTGCTGGCCAGGCTCTCGTCCACGGTGGCCGGCAGGCCGATGTCGCCCTTGAGCCAGTTGCTGCTGTACCCGGCCTGCCCGTGCTTGCTGGGGTACGCCAGCACGTCGTGCGGATTGACCAGGGAGATGACGAGGAAGAACGGCTGCATGGTGGCCGCCACCTGGGTGACGAACTGCAGCACGCCCTCGGAGGAGTCCTGGTAGTCGCCCACCGACGCCATGAAGCGGCCGTCGTTGTTGGCCAGGCCGCCGCCCATCTCGGGGATGTCCTGGTTGGCGCCGGCGTCCTGCGGGTTCCAGCGGCTCCAGCCGTACGTGGCGATGTCCTGCGGCGTCCACACGAAGTCCGCGGCTGCCGGCTTGCTGCAGTGCCACTTGCCCTTGTACACCACGTTGTAGCCCGCGGCGGCCGCGATGGTGGCCAGGTTGGGCATCACGTCGGGGGTCGGCATCTCCACCTGCGGGTACTGCGAGGCCGGCATGTCGTTCTCCAGCGTGTACTTCACGCCGTGCTGCGCCGGCAGGAAGCCCGTCATGAAGGTGCTGCGCGCGGGCGAGCACATGCACGCGTTGGTGAAGGAGCGGTTGAACGACAGCCCGTTGCGCTGCAGGGCGGTGAGGCCGGGCAGGTTCTCCTTCGCCCAGTCGGGCGGGAAATGCTGGATGGCCCGCTCCTGGTCGGTCATGAACAGGATGATGTTCATGCCGCGCAGCGACGTGGGCGCCGCGGCCTGGGCGGCCCCGGTCACCATCTTGCCCGTGGTGGTTGCGGCGGCCACGGCACCTGCGGCCAGGGCGCCCTTGCGGAGGAACTGCCGGCGGGTCGTCATGGGGCCATCTCATCACATCTCCTCCGCGGACGCGCTCCGCGGGCCGCATCCGTCAGCCGATCAACCCCTGGTGCATGGCCGAACGGGCGGCCTGAGTGCGATTACGCGCTCCCAGCTTGCGATAGACGTTGGCCAGGTGGAACTTCACCGTCTGGCCGGTGACGAACAGCCGCTCGGCGATCTCGCGATTGGAGAACCCCTCGGCCACCAGCGTGAGCACCTCCAGTTCACGGGGGCTCAGCGCACCGCGCCCGGTGCCGTTGCCGCGCGACGGCGCCCCGCCCGTGGCCGGCACCACATGCCCGCCCGCCACCACGTGGCGCACCACCGATGGCAGGTCGGCGGGCTCCGTGCGCTTGTCCAGGTAGCCGTGCACGCCCATCTCCTGCAGGTGGCGCACGCGCTGGCCGTCCCACACGCGCGACAGGGCGATGACCACCGTCTCGGGGTGGCGGCGCAGCACCTCGCTCACCGCGAGCAGGCCGTCGCCCGCGCGCATCCAGGGCTCGATCAGCACCACGTCGGCGCGCGACGTCTCCAGGCGGCGCAGCAGTTCGTGCCCATCGGCGGTGTTCACCACCACCTGCATCTCGGGGTCGGCTTCCAGGGCGTCCTGCAGCCCAAGGCGGAACATGGGGTACTCGTCGGCGAACGCGACCTTCAACATCAGCGCAACCCCCAAACGGTGAGGTGCCACGAACCGTTCCACAGATCATGGCGCCTCGTGCCCCCCGTTCGGGTAGGTCCGGGTAGGTGGAAACGCCTCACCCGGCGCCGCACCCCGCCGGGTAGGGCGCGGGCGGCGGGGGCATGGCCGCCTTCATCCGCTGGATGCGGCGGATGAAGCCCCCGGCGGGCTCCGTGGCCAGGTAGCGGTCGTACACCGGCTGCACCGCGCCCCGCAGCGCGCGCAGCTCGTCCGGCGTGGCGTCACCGACGAAGAAGTACCCCTGGGCGGGCGCAGGCCCGCCCCGGTCTTCAGCGCCAGCCGGTCGCTTGCCGAGGTCACCGGCCGCGCCGGGGGGTGACGACCGCCCGCGCTACGCCGGCTTGCGGGCGATGGCGTAGAGCTTCATGAAGTCGTAGCGCCACCCGCGCGGCCCGGAGCGCTCGCGCATCTTCTGCTCCACCTTCGCCAGCCACGCCGCCACCTCGGGGTCGGCCGGGTCGCCGATGATGTGGCCGGCCACCACCCGCATGCGCTCCATGTACTCCTCCACCGGCACGTGGCGCACGCGGCGCTCCATCCAGATGTCCAGCGGATCCAGGCCGGCGGCGGTGAGGTAGCCCTCCATCTCGCCGATGTCGCGCAGGTTTCCGTCGAAGGCCCCCAGCCAGGCGTAGTTGATGGGCTCCACGTCGGCGATCACGTCGCGGTAGGCCTGCTCCCCGCCCTTGCCCGAGCACAGGATGGCCACGATGCCCCCCGGCTTCATGGCGCGCGCCATGGCGGCGGCCGCCTCCCAGCGCTGTTGGAACCAGTGGTAGGCCATGGAGCACACCACCAGGTCGAATGAACCGGGCGGCACGGGCATGTCCTCCACGCCGGCCTGCACCAACGACACCTGCACGCCGTCGATGCCGCCCAACTTCGCCTCGAACTGCTCCAGCATCCCCTCGCTGGGGTCTACGCCGGTCACCCGCGCCGGGTGGAAGCGGTCGATCACCGCCTGGGCGGCCCACCCGCTGCCACAGCCCACGTCCAGCACGTCGTCGAACTGCCCCGGCGGGATCGACAGGGCCAGGCGCTGGACACCCTCGAGGTTGTACCGAACCGCCCCCTCGTAGTCGGATGCGGTGTCGCTGAATCCCCCGGCAATGGTTTCACGGCGCTGTGTGGACATGGCGGGCATTGTCGCCCACCACGATCCTGCTGGCAACGCACGCCACCCCCACATTCGCCAGCACGCGCCCGGCGCGCACCGCGTGGATGCACACCCGGGCGCTGGGCGTCCACGGCACCCGCAGGCGGTTTCGCGCGTTGTTCACGTGTACCCACCCGGGGCGCGGGCGCGTGACCTCGGCGAAGGGCTGACCGCTCAGGCGGCGTGGAGCCCGGCATCGGTTGTAGGTGTGGGTGGGCGACCGGAAGGTGGTGGCCCACAGCGGCACGACGCCCTGGTTGCCCACCGCGGAAAGGTTCACGCGGTCGCGGATTTCCCACCGCACGAAGGTCTGGCATGCCGACGTGCGCGGCACGGGGATGTCGAAGCTCAGGATCAGCCCCTCGCCGTTCAGGCTTGCCCGCACGCCCACCACCGGAATGCCCGCGGACGCCGGCAGCGCGCCCGCAAGCGCGGCAAGGAAAGCCGCGAACAGTGCCCGTGGCCACCGCACGCTATCCGCCCCTCACGCGGACGAGCACCGACGCCACGGTGCGGCGCCGATCATCCGGCCGCAGCTGCATGCGCAGCACCGATATCCGGCGGGCGGCCTTTCGCGTGCGGAACGCGAACGACCCCGCCCGCACGTAGCGCCGGCTCAGCAACTTGCCGGCGCGCGTGGTGGTGAGCACTCCAGGCAGCGCCGTGGTTCCAGCCAGGCGGTACCGCGCCACCCGCTTGGTGGAGCCGGAGGGCGCCAGGAAGCGTGCCGAGGTGCGCGAGAACACCCGCGGGCTGCCCTGGTCAATGGCCTGGGGGGCCGGAACGCCGGCCACCCCCACGTACAGCAACCGGTTCGGGGTGCCCGGCGGCACGGCCTGAACGGCGTCCGGCGTGGCGCCGTCCACAAGCCAACGCGCGATGGCCCCGGGGTCCGGCCCACGGCCCTGTGCCAGGGCCAGGGCGGCCGCACCCGATACGAACCCCGCTGATATCGACGTGCCGCTGGCGAACACCAATTGGTTGGCGCGGCGCCCCGGACGGGACACCGTGGCCGTGGTCAGCACCACCTCGCCGGGCGCGTACAGGTCCACGCACGGGCCCCACGCCGAGAAGGGCGCTGCCACGCCCTGCTGCGCCATGGCTGCCGCGGTGATGGCCCCCGGCGCTGAACCGGGCGACGTGGTGCATGCGTCCACCGGGTAGTTGCCGGCCGCGGCCGCCTCCGCCACCCCATCG
>JADHKZ010000075.1 GCA_016780995.1 Thermoleophilia bacterium
CTGCCAAGCAGGAGGTCACTGCGCGCCGGCCAGGCGATGAGGCTCGGGGTGCGCACCTCGAACAGCCCGTCGACCGGCACCGCGATGGCGCGCATGGGTGGCCAGATGGCGAGTGCGACCGCCGAGGATGTGCGCACGTGTGTGAGGCTCCCCGCGAACCTGGTGGTCACCGGTCGCCCGGCAGGCTCGCTGCGATCGGGTCGCACGGTGTGCTGGGACTCCACGGGCATTCCTGCAGGCCGGCAGAGGACGAAGGTGCTCCGGGTGCGCGCCATCGCCGTGCGGGGGGGATCTCACGCCATCAGCGCCAGCGCGAGGACCACCGCGGGCACTCAGGCGAGCGCGAGGGTTACGGCAAAGACGCGGGTGAGGATCAGCCCACGGGCGCCCCGGTTGCCGGTGACCGGCTAGCGAGCGAGACGCACCGCACCCGCGCCCACGGGGCAGGACAGGGGGATTGCTCAACCGGGCTCAATGGGGTCGCAGGAATCGCCAGCGATGGCGGGCCCCTGATCTACCGCCCGCATCTACAGGGTGAACGGCACGAGGCGCGCGTGGGGCCCCAACCCATGGGGCCAAGTGCGTGGGAGCAAAACTGCGGGGCTGCTCCCGCTACTGCCTGGCCCGGTACCCGACGCGCGGAACCGCTACTTCGCGCCCAACACCACGTTCACCAGCTTGCCGTTCACCTAGAAGACCACCGTCACGGAATCGGCCACCAGAGACGCGAGGTCGGCGTCGGGCCACGGCTGCTCCCACAGACGCTCGCCTCCCATGGCCTCCCACGGCGGCACCACATTGATGCTCACCGGGCCGCTCACCAGCGGCGTCCCCATGTCTCTCACATCAAGCCCCAGCAGCGTCGCGTAGCGCGAGCGGTTCCGAAGCCAGGTGTCCTGCGCCCGCAGGTCGCCATCCATCACCTTTGGCCAGATCGCTGATGCTGCGGCGTCGAGCCTCTCTGCCTCCAGCACGCGCACCTCATCCGCCTGCTCCCGGATCGCCTCTGCGTTCCGGGCCATCGCCCGGGCGACTGCCTCCCAGGCACTCTGCGTGGTGATTCCGAGGCGTCGGCCGATTTCATCGAAGGTGCAGCCCTCGGCCCGAAAGCGCAGAGCCTCGAGCTCCCTCTCGCGGGAGGTGACGATCACGGGGGCGTGGTGGGAGAGGCCCATGGCGTCAGGGAGTAATACGGTCTGGCATGGTTTGTATTCTCTCACCAGCAGCGGACGGATCTACGCAGGAGTTTGCGGCCAAGGGGACTCAGTTCACGACCCCCGCCGGCCTTCCCGCGACGCTACCCCCTCCACCCCCCGGTGGGCACATGATGGGCACAGTCGGCAGGTGGCTGAGGGGACGCCGGGGGATCAAAACGGCTTGCTACTGCCATCCTGATCCCCCTTTTTCTCTCATTCGACCGATGGTAGGGAAGGGGTCATCGGTTCGAGTCCGATACTCGGCTTCGTAGGATGCAGGCGTGGAACGCCCTGACCTGGAGAGGCGTCGCGCTGAGCGGCGGCAGCGCACCCGGCGGCGTCGGGTGCTGGTGCTCTCCGTAGTTGGCGTGGTTGCCGTTGCAGGTGTGGCCACTGCGGGCGTGATGATGGCGGGTGGGTGGTCGGCCGCCGAGCCGGCGCCCACCGCACAGGCTCCGGCGTACCGGCAGCCCACCACCGCATCGCCGGCCCCGGAGCCCGAGCCTGCCGTGAGCTCGACCACCGCCTCCGCTGCCACGACGGCGCCCACCGGGGAGTCCCCCCAGCGAATCCGTCCGCCGGTGCCCGGGCCCGGGACCGTCATCACCGAGGGCCCGAAGAGCGCCGGGCGCAAGGTGGCGCTCACCATCGACGACGGCACGTGCGCCAGCTGCGTGGATCGCATCCTGGATGTGGTGGAGCGCACCGGCGGAAAGGTGACCCTGTTCCCGAACGGGGTGTACGCCGGCAGCTGGGAGCCCCAGGCGAAGCGCATCAGGGCGTTGATCGACAAGGGGCAGGTGACGCTTGGCAACCACACCTACAGCCACCAGGTGTCCACGCAGATCGGGCCCACGGCGTTCGGGGCCGACCTCCAGCGCAACGAGGACTGGATCCAGAGGACGTTCAAGGTGACCGGCCGGCCGTGGTTTCGACCGCCCTACGGCGACCGGAATGCAGCCATCGACGCGGCGGCAGGCCAGCGCGGCTACCGCAAGGTGATCATGTGGTCCGGCACCGTGGCCGACTCGCAGCCGCGCAGCGAAGGGTACATCCTCGACGCCATCGACTACTGGGCGCGGCCGGGGTCCATCATCCTCATGCACGCCAACTACCCAGCCACCGGCAAGGCCCTGCCGAAGATCCTCCGGATGCTCGAGCGGAAGGGCCTTGAACCCGTCACCCTGCAGGAGCTCCTCGCGGGAGACCCACAGGCGCGGTAGGGCTCGCCGCGCGGCACCGGCCGCGGCGTGTAAGGTAATTACTGCCTCGGGTTCCCCGGATTGCAGGCGCAGCCGCCGCCCCCCCTCTCGGGCGGCCGGGCCGCGCAGCCCGGACCCGTGCGGGCGCGGCGGGACCGCGCCACACCACCGCCGGCGACGAGAGGATCCCCATGACGGGGCACAGCACGAATGGCGCTTCCGGCCCGGACATCCGGGTGTCGATGCCCGATGCCGACCTGGCGCAGGACACGGAGTGGTGCGATGTACACCTGCAATCGGGAACCCGGCGGGTGCGCTTCCACGACTACGACGCCATCTACGAGATCCCGGGGCTCTATGAGCACCTGTTCTATGACCTCCTGAGGTGCACGTCCCCCGCGACGCTCGCCGGCATGCTGGCCGGGCAGATGGAGCAGGACGGCATCGACCCGGCCACCGTCCGGGCCCTCGACCTGGGTGCCGGCAACGGGATCATGGGCGAGGAGCTTCGCGGCATCGGGGTGTCGGCAGTGGTGGGCGTGGACATCATCGAGGAGGCGCGCACTGCCGCCCTGCGTGACCGGCCCGGCGTCTACGACGCCTATCTCGCGACGGACATCCGGGACCTGCCCGATGGCGAGGCCGAGGTGATCGCGGCGGTGGAGCCGACGTGCCTGACATGCGTGGCGGCACTGGGCTTCGGCGACATCCCGCCCGACGCCTTCGCAGCGGCCTGGAACCTGGTGAGCGACGACGCCGTGGTCGGCTTCAACATCAAGGAGGACTTCCTCGACGACGACGCCGATCGATCGGGGTTCTCACAGTTGATCGACCGCGCGATCACCGAGGGCGCCCTGGAGGTAGCGAGCTCTTCGCGGTACCGCCATCGGGATGCGATGAACGGTGACCCGCTTCACTACGTGGCGATCACCGGGCGAAAGCGCGCGCCACTCCCGTTGGCGGCGGGATAGCCGCGCGCCGCCCCTATAGCCCGAAGTTGGTGGGCATTGCCAGGATCCACACGGTGCCACCGATGAGGATCACGACTGCTGCCAGCAGCCCGAACGCGCGGACCTGCCGGGATTCGAGCTGGGTGGAGATCCCCGCGAAGAACAGCACCGTGGCGAACAGGACCGCAGCCAGCACGTAGTTGTCGCCGCGCTGGTTGGCCTTCCGGGCGATGGCCGTGTTCTCGCCGGCCTCCTCGGTGAGGCGGGCGGCCGCGATGTTGTCGGCCAGCGCGTACGACTCCAGCTCGAATGGGGACTTCGGTGCCGACGGGGTCTTGAGCGGCCGCAGCGCCAGCCATTCGGCGAAGGGCTTCTGGAAGTCGTCGCGGAAGCGCGCCCGGTAGAAGGCCGCCTTGCGGGAGTCGCCGGCGGCCGTGGCATTGACCCACTCGGTGAACAGCGCGATGTCAATCGAGCCGAGTGTTTGCGCACGGGATGCCGCCTTGGCCGACTCCGTGCGCGCGGTGTTGGCGCGGGCGTAGGCGTCGGCCTGTTCGCCGCTCCACCGCGTGGCCTGGTACCCACTCCATGCGATGGCGATGGTCGCGATGGCGAGGAGGACGCCTGCGATGATCTCCAGCCGGCGGTCCGCCTTGTCCATGCCGGAGGGCGCGAACATGCCCCGCACGGCGTCACCGACGCCCTCCTGCCCCTCGGGCTGCTCCGAGTCCGGCGACACACGGGAAACATGCCAAATGCCCGAGCGGGTGCACACCGTGATCGGTGGTGCTCGTGCGCACGACGGGCGGACATCCCGCCGATCCCGCGGGTGGTACCGTCGATGACATGGCACTCATCGACGAGACACCGATCGACCCCACCGAGGGCTGGGTGGCGGACCACATCCGGCAGTACGTGCAATCGGGCGGCACCGAGGGGCACGAGTGGCAGCCGGGCGTTCCCACGCTGCTGCTCACCACCCGCGGCAAGAAGAGCGGCGCTGCGCGGCGCACGGCCCTGATCTACGGCCGCGACGGCGACGACTACGTGGTGATGGCCTCCTACGGCGGCGCACCCGCGCATCCCGACTGGTACCTGAACCTGGATGCCGACCCCGAGGTGGTGATCCAGGTGGGTGAGCAGGTGATGCCCGGCCGCGCGCGCACCGCCGGACCCGATGACCGCGACCGCCTGTGGGCGGTGATGACGGCTATCTGGCCCGACTACGACGACTATGCGAAGAAGACCGAGCGGGAGATCCCGCTGGTGGTGATCTCCGCGCAGTAGTCCATATGCTCCCGGCTGCCAGAACATGAGCACCAGCACGATCACCGCCAGCACCACGGCCCCCCAGTGGAGCAGCCACGTGAGGCGGTCGGAGAGCATGGAGCGCAGCGTGGCGTCATCCCCCTCGCCGCCATCGGCCAGGCCCACGGCGTATTCGCGCACCCGGCGGCTGCGACGGCCACCCCAGGCGCCCAGCACCAGCGCCACGACGAACAGCAGGATGGAGATCTCCAGCCAGCGCTGTCCGTAGCCGTCGATCTTGCCCGAGAGGTAGAAGCCCGCCAGCAGGAGGATCACCCCGCCCACGCCCAACATGAGGGCGCCCGGCCGGGCGAGGCCCAGGATCGCAGCCACCTCGGAGGGCTTCTCGCGCTTCCCGGCGGCCACGGTGGCCACTCCGGCCACGGCAGCGCCCGCGAAGAACAGGATGACCCCGATGAGGTGGAAGAGGATTCCGATTTGGTAGCCAGTCATGGCGGCCACCATAGACGGGGGCACGGCCGGTGGGGGGGCAACGGGCCGCGGCGGGTACAGCCGTCACCGAAGGACCCTGCGCCGCGTTTTGCTAGCGTCGCGCCCCGCCGCGCGAGCGGCGATCCGGCGGAGTAGCTCAGTTGGTTAGAGCAGCGGAATCATAATCCGCGTGTCGGGGGTTCGAGTCCCTCCTCCGCTATCTCGCAGCCCGCGCGTTGCCGTCCCGGATGACGCGCCCTACTTGGCCGTCCACGTACCGCAGCCGGGCGCGGACGTGACCGTGGTCCCGGCCACGAACCCGATGCTCACCGTACCCGAGCCGGTCATCGTCACGACGGTGGCGTCGCCGTCCATGTCGGTGGAGAGGGACACGCCCGAGTTGTTGCCATCGGCTCCGCCGGCGCTGAGGTCGCCGAGCTCGCCGCCCTCCACGCGCACCGTGCACTCCGACGTGATGTTCGCCGTGTAGTTGCCGGCGGGAACATCGGTCCCGACCTTGACGGTGGCATTCTCGAACGAGCGGCCGCCGGCTGCGGTCGTCGCCTTCGTGGTCGTGGGCGGCGCGGCCTCGGTGGTCGCCGGTGCGCTGGTGGCGCCGTCATCACCGGACATGCTGCACCCGGCCAGGGCGCCGAGCGACACAAGGATTGCGCCGGCTGCGAGGGACTTCACGATCATCGGAGGACTCTCCTTGAGTACGGGGACTCGACTGTACCCACCCGGAGCCGCACGGCGCCGACCCTCTCCCTACCCGAGGTTGAGGCTTGCCGAGCGGATCATGAGGTTGTTCATCACCGCGTACCAGACCTCGTTCAGCGCGATGGTGGCGCCCGACTCCTCGCGTGGAGTTCCCTTGAGGGCGTCATAGATGGCGCTGGACCACTGGCGCTGCCACACCGGGTAGCTCATGTTCTGCCCGCTCCACTGCAGGAACGCGCTCCATCCGAGGATCACGTCCTCACCGGACTCCACGGCGTTGCGAAGAAGAGTGTCCTCGTCGGCGCGACTGGTCTCCTCCCCGAGCCCGAAGCCCGACAGGCCATATGCGCTGCCGCTCACCAGCGTGGCGCCGATCACGTAGTAGGTGCTGGCGTACGCGGACTGCTGGATTGCCTCCTGCAGCGATCCGGCATCGCCCGCGGCGGCTTCGATCTCATCACCGAGCGCCACCAGCACCGGGTAGATGTCGGTGGCATCGGCGGCGGCATCCGCAGCATTGGCCTGGGTCTCGAAAAGGGTGCGGCTGTCCGCACCCGCGCGGGCCAGGAACGTGGAGTACCCCGACATGAAGGTGGTGGCCTCGTCCTCCGGCACGTCGGTGCGGGACGGTGCGGCGCGCACCATGGCCACCGCGTCCGGGCCAAAGTGGTCGAGCGAGGCGCGCATGTCCTCCACCACGGCGGCGACATCGGCCAGGCGCTCGAGGCGCGCGCCCTCGTCGGGGATGGATGGGGGCTGCTCGAGCGCGGTCTCCATGGCCTGCAGCACGCCCTGCGAGTACGTGACCCAGCCCATCGCCGACGGAAGCGAGAGCCACTGTTCCACCCGCAGGCCCGCGGGGTTGGACTGGTCCTTCAGCTGCTGATCGGCCTTGGCCAGCAGCGCCGTGACGTCATCGCGTATGGCGTTGCGGGTGGCATCGATGCCCTTGTCGCGCGCCATCACGCGCACCCGCTGGCGCGCGCTGCTGCGGCCGATGCGGTAGTACGCATCCACCACCCGGCCGTAGGCCCGGCCCAGCCGGCCCGCGCGAAGGTCCGCCGCCGCGGTGTCGAGTTCCTCGGTGATCCCCGCGCGCATCGCCGGGGCGATGAGCTGCCGGTTGCGAGCCAGGCTGGCGCGCGCGGCCGCCAGGGTGTCCGTGGTGGTCGTCACCGCCACCCCGCGAGCGCGGTCGGTGAGCACGGCGGGTCGGGCCACCGGCGGTGCGATGGTCTTGCCCGTGAAGAGCACGTATGCCTCGTTGATGTCCCGCACGGTCCTCACCGTGAGCCCGAGGGAACGGCCAAGCGCCACCACGTCCACCGGACGCCCCGAGCGCTGGTCGAACGACGCCTCGGTGCCCACCGGGATGAGGAACAGCCGGTAGCCCTCGCGGGCAGCCGCCCGCGCCTTCTCGGGGACCAGCCCCACGCGACCGATGGTGCCATCGGGCGCGATGGTGCCGGTCATCACGACCTTGGGGCGCACGGCATCGCCGCGGATGGCGGCGATGGTCCCGAGCGTGAGCGCCGCGCCGCCTGACGGTCCATCGATGGGCCCGGTCACGTCATAGCCCACGGTAAGCGTGGACGGGTCCGCGCCCGTGTAGAGGGTGGCCACGGTGGCCGCGCTGGCGGTGGAGGCCTGCCACTGCGGGCCCGCACCCTTGGCCCTGATGCCGTCGAGCTGAACCTCGAACGTGGGGTCACCGGAGGTGCCCACCTTGATCCCGGCGGGCTCGATGCCCGCGGCCGGCTGGCCGTCGGGTCCCGAACCGGCCCATGGAACCGGGAAGGTGATGTCGGTCTGGGGTACCTGCCACCAGCTGCCCGCCTGCTGGGCGCTGCCGCAGCCGCCGGCCACCATGACCGCGGTGCCCATGACCGCAACAGAGGCAAGCGCGGTCAGGCAAGCGCGGGCCTTGGGACGAGGGGGCATGCAGGGAATATAGTGGCCCGAGCGGCCTACCCCTCGGACCGGCCTACTTCGGGTATCCGCCACCGCGACGGAGTCCTGGGTTGCCACCTTGCCGTCGCGCCACGACGCGGTGTACGAGCTGCCGGACGTGACCAGGGTGCTGTAGCTGGGGTATGGGTAGTACCCGGTGCTGCAGTCCCAAGTGCGGGGTGGGATGAAGCCCGCGCCGTCCTGGTGCACCGGAGGCGCACGCCCTTTCGCACAACCACCTTGCCCACCTTCACGGACTTGGCGCGCGCACTATCGTGCATTCGTTTTCGGTGGAACTTGAACGAAATCACCCCCATGCGGGCGGTGTCCACCTGAACCTGCGGCGGCTTTCTGCATCGACAGGTCCCGGCTGACGAGAACCACTCCCAAGTGGTTGCACCGCCAGTGCGGCGGGAAACCGCATGCCGCGCCCACCCCTATCGAGGAGACACCATGAAGAAGCCCATCACCGTCATCGCCGCCGCGTGCTGCGTCCTCAGCGCACCGGCCGCCACGATGGCCGCAAACGCCGGAACCGTCTCCGTCGATTTGACCGCGTCCACGATCAGCCCGAGCACCCTCGCCGCCGTCGCGGGTGACACCTTCTGGGTGGAGTACGCAACCGGGCCCTCGGGCTGGAACATCGTCTTGTACAACGGCACCGGATCGTTCAGCAGGGGGACCGATGGCCCGTGCAACGGCACACCTGTCGCCGGGGACACGCAGCTCAACAATCCCTGCGTGAGCTTAAACCCTGGCGACAGGGGGCTTTACACTGTCGATCAGCCGGGAACACTGCAGGTCTGGGATCGCAGGAGCGGGGCCCTCGGGGGCAAGGTGGGCGAGATCACCATCGGATCGACCACGCCCACCACCCCCACCACCCCCACCACGCCCGCGGCCACGCCGGCTCCCGCGCCGCCTCCGCCCACCGCCCAGCTGCTGCGCGCCCCGACCACGCAGAACACCCGGCAGTCGAACGCGATCGGTTGCTCGCAGGTATCGGTGCCCTTGCAGCTCGACAAGGTCGGGAAGTACACCTTCATCTACGAGACCACGACGGGTCAGCGGGCGCGTGTCCGCGACACTGGGGCCGTCTCCTCACGCGCCACGTGG
>JADHKZ010000076.1 GCA_016780995.1 Thermoleophilia bacterium
CGGAGTGGGACCAGGTGGAGGCCATGGCCGCCGCCGCGCGGGACCGCTTCGGGGTCGTGCACGCGGTGCTGGCCAACGCGGGCTTCGGCGCCAAGCGCGGCCTGCTGGCCGAGAGCCCGGAGTTCTGGCGCGAGATGGTGCTTACCAACGTGTACGGGGCGGCCATCACGCTGCGCGCGCTGGTGCCCGACCTCATCGCCTCGCGCGGGCATGCGCTGCTGATGGGGTCGATCTCGGGCCGGCAGGTGGGATCCGGATCGCTGTACTCGTCCACCAAGTGGGCCGTCACCGCCATGGCCGAGGCCGCGCGCAAGGACCTGCTGGGCACCGGCGTGCGGGTGACCCTCATCGCCCCCGGCGTGGTGGACACGGCCTTCTACGACGATCCTCCCGGCGGCGATCCGCTCACTCCGGACGACGTGGCGCGCACCGTGATGTTCGCGGTGTCGCAGCCGCCGCACGTGAGCATCAACGAGGTGTACATGCGGCCCACCGAGCAGGACTTCTAGGGTGATGGCGTGACCGATCGCGCGCTGCGCATGCGCCTGGACGTGGATGTCCGGGGTGACGACGAGGTGGGCCTGGGCGCCCAGCGCACTGGCCCGCCGGGCCCGCCGCTACGCGATGGCGAGCTGGCCGTGGTGCTGGGCACGGCGCTTGCGCGGGCGGCACTGGCGGGGCTGCCCGCCGACCGTCGCGCGGCCGTGGCCCGCGACCTCTCGGCGCTGGACGCCCGCCACGCCGCCGCCGACCTGGCCGCGCGACGGGTGCCCGGCGCGGCGGTGCATGACCTTCGCCGGGAGGAGCAGGTGGGCGCGCGCGGCTGGGGTGCCCGCGCCCTGCTGGCCGAGGGCGCCACGCCGCCCGAGGCCGTGGTCTCGGTGGACCCCATCCGCCTTCCGCAGGGCCAGTGGACCGACGACTGGGCCGCGCGCGTGCCCTGGATGGTGCCCGCCCTGGTGGGGCGCGCATCGGGGGGATCGGCCGATGCCATGGCCCGTTCCGTGCTTGCCCTGCGTGCCCTCGGGGAGCAAGTGGCGGCATCTCCCGATTCCGCGTCGGACCATGCCGTGGCTGCCCGTGCCGCGGCGGTGGGCCTGGGCGCGGCACGCCCCGTGCCGGGTGCGGGGGCGTTCACGCCCGCCCCGCCGGTGGATGCGGCCGTGACCATGCCCGTGGCCAGCGAGCCGCCCACGCGCGTCGTGCCGGCACCGCCGCCCGTGCAGGCCGCCCCGGACCGCCGCCTCCTGGCCGCGCTGGCGGCGGCCATCGGCGTGGCGGTGCTGGCGCTGGTGCTGGTGTTCGCCATCATCGCCTCGCCGGCGTCGTTCGGCATCGCCGGGACGTCCGAGGTGAACGAGCGCCTGTCGGTGGTGGAGGCGGGCGTGTCGCAGCTTCGCGGTGACGTGGGCACCCTGGCGCAGCAGCTGCAGTCGGGTGGCGGTACGCCGGCGGAGACGCTGCAGGAGCTGCGCGAATCGGTAGACGAGCTGCGCGGCCAGGTGCAGGGCCTGTGTTCGGTCCTGCCCGTGGTCTGCTAGTCCTCCCGCCATGGCCACCATCGCCTTCGTCGATCGCCAGGGGCTCGCCGGCTACGACCTGGGGTCGGACCACCCGCTGGCCCCCGCCAACCGCGAGCTGGCCATCGATCTCATCCGTGCCTACGGCATGCTGGATCGCCCCGATGTGACGGTGCTGGCCCCGGAGCCCGGGGACGAGGAGCTGATCGGCCGGGTGCACACCGACGCCTACATGGCCGCGGTGCGCCGCTACAGCGCCACCCCGCAGCTGGCGGCGGCGTTCGAGGCCGGCACGTGGGGCCTGGCGCATGGCGGCGACACCCCGGCGTTCGCCGGCATGCACGAGGCCGCGGTGGCGGTGTGCGGGGCGTCGGTCACGGCCGCGCGCGAGGTGTGGGAGGGCCGGGCCGACCGCGTGCTATCGGTGGCCGGCGGCCTGCACCACGCGTTCGCCAACAAGGCCAATGGCTTCTGCATCTACAACGACCCGGCGGTGGCCATCCGCTGGCTGCTGGACAACGGCGCCGAGCGCGTGGCCTACGTGGACGTGGACGTGCACCACGGCGATGGCACGCAGTTCATCTTCTACGACGACCCGCGCGTGCTCACGTGCTCGGTGCACGAGAGCGGGCGGTACCTGTTCCCCGGCACCGGGGCCATCTCCGAGCGGGGCATCGGCCCGGGTGAGGGGACGTCGGTGAACATCCCGCTCCCGGCTTTCTCGGGCGATGGGCCGTACCTGCGCGCCATCGAGGAGGTCATCGGGCCGGCCGTGGAGGCCTTCCGGCCAGACGTGCTTGTGACCCAGGACGGCGTGGACCCGCACCACCAGGACCCGCTGGCGCACCTGCAGGTGCGCATGGTCACGTTCCCGCGCGTATGGCGCGTGCTGCACCAGCTGGCCGACCAGGCCGCGAGCGGGCGCTGGGTGGCCCTGGGCGGCGGCGGCTACAACGTGGACGTGCTGCCGCGCGCGTGGGCGCTGCTGTTCGCCGAGATGACCGGCACCGACCTGCCCGACGAGATCCCCGCCGACTGGCTGGCGCTGGCGTCGGAGCGCAGCGCCCGCGACGACCTCACCCACCTCCTGATGGGCGATCCCGACCCCGAGGTGGGTGCCGACGAGCGCGCCCGCGCCGATGCCGAGGGAGACGAGGCGGTGGACGAGGCCATCAGGACCCTGCTGTGACCGGCGGGCATCCCCCCGCCGGCGCCCGGGTGGCCGCGGTGTTCGGCAGCTCCCGCATCGGTCCTGAGCACCCCGACTACGCCGTGTCGATGGAGATGGGCCGGCTGCTGGGCGAGGCCGGGTGGACGGTGGCCACGGGTGGGCACGACGGCGCCATGGCCGCGGTGTCGCGCGGCGCCCGCGACGCGGGTGCCCACGTGGTGGGGGTGACCCTGCCCGGTCCGCAGGGCCGCAGCCCCAATGCCTGGGTGGCCGAGGAGCGCCCGGCCCGCGACCTCTTCGCACGGCTTGCGATGCTGCTGGATGCCGACGCATGGATCGCCGTGGCCGGCGGGGTGGGAACGCTGGCCGAGATCGCCGTGGCGTGGAACCTCATGCAGAACGCCCACGTGGCGCACCGGCCGCTGGTGCTGGTGGGCGAGGGCTGGGCCCGGGTGGTGGATGCCATGCGGGGCGCATTGGTGGTGGACGCCGCGGACCTCACCATGGTGACGTGCGTGCCCGACCCCGCCGCGGCGATGTCGGCGCTGGGCCCCCGCCTGCCGGGCTAGGGAGCCGGGGCGGCGCCCAGCGATGCCGCGGCCCGGCGCAGGCCCATCAGGGGGTCGTCGCCCAGGTCGATGCGCACCACGCGGCGGCCCGCGGTGTCGAGGGCCTGGGCATCGCCGATGGCCTGCGCGCGCAGCAGCTCGCCGAAGGTGTGGTCCTGGCCGGGGATGGGCAGGTCGGGCTGCCCCGGCCCCAGGAACTGCACGAATACGCCCGACCCCGGGCCGCCCTTGTGCAGTTGGCCGGTGGAGTGCAGGAACCGCGGGCCCCACCCCGCGGTGGTGGCGCATCGCGTACGGCGGCGGATCTCGCCGCGCATGGCCGACATGAGCCGGTCGCCCTCCGGCGTGGGGGTGGTGAACGCCAGCAGCGCCAGGTAGTCGCCGCGGTCCAGCATGTCCACGGCATGCCGGATGTCCTCGGGCTCGCCGCGCTCATCGCGCGGCACACCCGCGCCGGCCAGGGCGCGGTTGGCGGCCTCCTTGGCGGCCTGCACGTCCGGCTGGTCGAATGGGTTCACGCCCAGCTCGGCCCCGGCGGCGGCCACCGCCATCTCCAGCCCCATGTAGAGCCCCGCCACGTCCAGCGGGTGCCGGATGTCCATGACGAACACCGGGATGCCCGCCGCGCCGATGGCCGCCACGTCGGGGTCGTGCTCGCCGGTGAGCCGGAGGTGCAGCAGCACCCGGTCCGACCCGTAGTCGTCGGGGTCGCCGATGGGCTCGTCGGCCACCGGCACGATGCCCTGCCCGGCCTTGCCCAGGCTCTCGGCCACCAACTGCTCGGCCCACAGGCCGAACGACCCGATGCCGGGGTCGGCGATGATGGTGAGCTTGTCGCGTCCGGCCCGGGCAAGGGCCGCCAGGGCCACGCCCATGCGCACGGCCGCCGGGTCATCGCGCGCGTCCTGCGCCCGGTCGAGCAGGGGCTGCAGCGGCACCCCGGCGAACGCCATGGGGATCAGACCGAACAGCGTGAGAGCCGAGAACCGCCCGCCCACGTCGGCAGGGTTCCCCGCCACCATGCGCCAGCCCTCGTCGGTGGCCCGCGCGGCCAGCGGCGTGCCCGGGTCGGTGATGGCCACCAGGTGCTCCCGCGCCGCGCTCCCCAACGCGTCACCCAGCCACTGCTCAACGTGGGCCAGGAACGCCAGGGGCTCCGCGGTGGTGCCGCTCTTGGACGACGTGATGGCCAGGCATCGCGCCGGGTCCACCCCGTGGGTCACCTGCTCCACGGCCACCGGGTCGGTGGAGTCGAGGATGCGCAGCTCGATGCCATCGCCGTGCCCGAACGTGCGCCGGGTGACCTCGGGCGACAGGCTGGACCCACCCATGCCCAGCACCAGCACGTGGTCGATGCCTGCGTCGCGTGCCCCGGCCAGCAGGCCGTCGATGCCGGGGATGCGCGCGCGCATCTCCTGCGGCGCGCGCATCCACCCCGTCCAGTCCCGCGCGGCGTCGGCGTGGTCGCCCCATGCGGTGGGCTCTCCCGCCAGCACCGCGTCCACCAGTCCGCGCCCCTGGGCGTCCGCCAGGGCGTCCTCCACCAGGCCGGCCGCGGGGCCGGGGCGCGGGATGATGCGCATCAGCCCGGGGCCGCCGCCAGTGACTCCACGGCGGCCCGCGCCACGGCCTCGGGGGTCATGCCCAGGCCCTCCAGCACGCGCCCGCCGGGCGCCGACTCGCCGAAGCGGTCGATGCCGACGATGCGCCCGTAGGTGCCGGTCCAGCGCTCCCAGCCGAACGGCGACGCGGCCTCCACGCCCACCCGGGCGAGGATCGCAGGCGGGATCACCTGGTCGCGGTAGTCGGCCGGCTGGGCGGCGAACAGCTCCCATGAGGGCATGCTCACCACCCGCGCCTGCACGCCCTGCGCCTGCAGCAATTCACGCGCGTCCAGCGCCAGCGACACCTCGGACCCCGTGGCGATGATCAGGCAGTCGTCGCCCGGGGCCACCACGTAGGCACCGCGCTCCACGGGCGGTTCCTGCATTGGCAGCACGGGCACGCCCTGGCGGGTGAGCACCAGCGCCGTGGGGCCATCCCGCCGCTCCACGGCGATGCGCCACGCGCCCGCGGTCTCGCGGGCGTCGGCGGGGCGCAGCGTGACCAGGCCCGGGATCGACCGCAGCGCCGCCAGCTGCTCAATGGGCTGGTGTGTGGGGCCGTCCTCGCCCACCGCCACCGAGTCGTGGGTGAACACCAGGATGGACGGCAGCCCCTGGAGCGCCGCCATGCGGATGGCATTCTTCATGTAGTCGGAGAACGTCATGAACGTGGACCCGAAGGCGCGCAGCCCGCCGTGGGCCACCATGCCGTTGATGGCCGCCGCCATGCCGAACTCGCGCACGCCGAAGTGGATGTTGCGGCCGCCGAACTGCCCGGGAGCCACGTCGGCCGCGCCCTTGATGGTGGTGCCGGTGGATGACGCCAGGTCGGCCGCGCCGCCCACCAGCTCGGGCATTCCCGCGGCGATGGCATTGAGCGCGGCGGCCCCCGCCACGCGCGTGGCCGGTGCCTCGCCGTCCTCGAACACGGGCATGGAGGCGTCCCAGCCGGCCGGGAGGTCGCCGGCCAGGCGCCGCCGCAGCTCGGCGGCCTCGGCGGGGAACTCGGCGGCGTAGGCGTCCATGGCGGCGTCCCACGCGGCCACCTCGCGCTCGCCGCGCTCGCGCAGCACGCCCGCCCACGCGGCCACGTCGGGGGGTACCAGGAAGTGGGCGTCCTCGGGCCAGCCGTAGGCCTTCTTGGCCAGGCGGGCCTGCTCCTCTCCCAGCGGCGCGCCGTGCGCCTTGCTGGTGTCCTGCACGCCGGGCGCACCGAAGCCGATGTGCGACTTGAGACGCACGATGGTAGGGC
The DNA here is from genome assembly GCA_016780995.1 of Thermoleophilia bacterium. Taxonomy (GTDB): domain Bacteria; phylum Actinomycetota; class Thermoleophilia; order Miltoncostaeales; family Miltoncostaeaceae; genus SYFI01. The sequence goes on from JADHKZ010000076.1 coordinate 6,117, forward strand.
GCCCGTCCGACTGGCACGCCTGGTCCAGCACCCGGTCGATCTCGCCCGTGTCGTTGGCGTCGGCGATGTCCAGCACGCGCCAGCCGTAGGCCTGGAACCGCAGGGTCACGTCATCGCCCGTGGACATGCCCGTGGGGCCGTCCAGGCTGATGCGGTTGTCGTCGAACACCACGATGAGCTTGCCGAGGCCCAGGAAGCCGGCCAGCGAGCACGACTCGTGCGAGATGCCCTCCATCAGGTCGCCGTCGGAGGCGATGACCCACGTGCGGTGGTCCACCACGTCGTGCCCCGGGCGGTTGAACTCGGCGGCCAGCATGGCCTCCGCCAGGGCCAGGCCCACGGCATTGCCGAGCCCCTGCCCCAGCGGCCCGGTGGTCACCTCCACGCCCGGCACGTGACCCCGCTCGGGGTGGCCCGGCGTGATGCTGCCCCACTGGCGAAACGCCTTGAGGTCGTCCAGCGACAGCGCGTAGCCGCTCAGGTGCAGCAGTGCGTACTGCAGCGCCGACGCGTGCCCTGCCGACAGGACGAACCGGTCGCGGTCGGGCCAGGCGGGGTCGGACGGTGCGTGCCGCATGAGCCGCGAGTACAGCGCCCAGCCCACCGGGGCCAGCCCCATGGGCGCTCCGGGATGCCCGGAGTTGGCCTCCTGCACGGCGTCGATGGCGAGCGTGCGGACGGTGGCGATGCAGGTGTCGGGCGATGCCGGCTGGGTCACGTGGTTCTCCGTGTGGTGGGCGGGCGCAGTCTACGTATGCCCGGCGCGGCGACGGCGCGCACCACGGCGCCTAATGTTCCGGATGTGACGCGACGCACGGGACCGGCAGGGGCACTGGCGCTCGCCGCCCTCGTGATCGCGGGCTGCGGCCAGGGGCCAAGCGCGGAGAGCGCGGCCACCACGCCCCCGGCGGCCTTCGTGGACGCCGTGAAGGAGTTGGTGCAGCCGGCCGAGCGGATGGGCGTGGTGGCGGCTGCGGCGCTGCGGCCGGACGGTCCCCAGCCCTCCTCGGTGGAGGTGGATGGCCTGGTGGGCGACGCCGCGCGCGAGCTGCGCGAGTTCCGCGCCCTGCGCCCGGGCGACGCCGCGCTGGTGGCCGAGCAGCGGCGCCTGGTGGCGGCCTTCACGCCCATCGTGCAGCGCATGCGGGCCGTGCAGGCAATCCTGCGCGCCGACGCCCGTGCGGGGCTGTCGGGGGCCACCACGGCGCTGCTCATGGCACTGGAGGGGATCCCATCCGCCGCACGTTCCTGAGCCTGGTCGCGGCGGGCGCCATGGCCGGCCTGCTGGCCGGGTGCGGCGGCACGCCCGAGCCCCTGTCCACTGCCGAGGTGACACCCGGCAGCACGGTCACGCCAGCCCGTTACCTGGGCCTGGTGCGCGAGGCCGTGGCCGCGTCGCGCGCCGCGGCCATCCGCCTGGACGCACTTCCGGTTGCCCCCACGGCGCAGCAAGCGCGCAAGGCCGCCCCCGGGCTCTCGGCCGCAGCCCTTCGCAGCGAGGCCGCCGCGCGCCAGATATCGGCCGCCCGTCTTGACGACCAGCGGCTGGAGCGCCAGCGCACCACCGTGGGGCCCCTCTACGTGGGGCTTGCCGATGACCTGCGCGCGGCCGCGCGCGCGGCCACCGCGGGCGACGTGCGCGCGCTGCGCGAGGCCGTGGCCGATGCCGCGGTGCAGGCCGGCCGCATCCACGAGGCCACGGCCCCCGGGGGCAGCGCCTCCTGACCCCGCGCATCGGGCTGGATGCCGGCGGGGTGCTGATCGACTCCCTCATGCCGGACTTCCCGGCGCGCGCCGCCGCCCGCGCCGGGGCCGACGCCGATGCCGTGCGCGCGCTGCTCACTGACGACGCCTTCCGCCGGGCCTACTGGGGCGGTCACCTGCCGGAGGGTGCCTTCTGGCAGGCCCTGGGCCTGCAGCCGCCGGGTGACCGGGAGCGCGCACGCATCCTCGACCTGCGCCCGCGGGTGGATCCGGCCCGGGTGGCGGGCTGGGCCCGCGTGGCGGAGGTGTGGATCATCTCCAACCATCGGCACGAGTGGCTGCTGCCGGCGCTGGCCGCCCACGGGCTTGACCAGGTGGTGCACCGCATCGAGGTGTCCAGCCTGTCGGGGCGGGTGAAGCCCCACCCCGCCGCCTGGGAGGTGCTGCTGGGGGACGGCACGCCGCCAGCCACCGTGGCCGTGGTGGACGACCAGCGGGCCAACCTGGATGCCGCCGAGGCGCTGGGCATCACCGCCATCGCGGCCACGGGAGATGACGGCTGGGCCCATGCGCTGGACGCCTGGCTGGCCTCCCGCGGGGAGGACCCGGGGCCCGGGCCCTAGCGCTGGGTGTCGCGCGACTCCGAGGACATGTCGTCGGAGCCCGGCGGGTCGGAGATGACCAGGTCGCCCACCGTGGCGAACTCGAAGCCCTTGGCCCGCAGTTCCTTGATGATGCGCGGCACGGCCGCCACCGTGGACGCCCGGTTGCCGGGGCCGTCGTGCATGAGGATGATGGACCCGGGCTGCGCGCCGGACACCGCTGCCTGCACGATCTGGTCGGGGCTGGGCCCGGTCCAGTCCCGGGTGTCCACGTCCCACAGCACCGACAGCAGCTTGGCGTTCTCGGCGCCCTTCAGCACCGTGGGGTCCACCGCGCCGTAGGGCGCGCGGAACAGCCGCCCCGCGGTGCCGCCCACCGCCACG
>JADHKZ010000077.1 GCA_016780995.1 Thermoleophilia bacterium
GTGGCCGCGGCCACGCGGCGGGTTGCCGTGGAGGAGGGCCTGGCCCGCCTCACGCCCGAGGACTGACCCGCGCGGGGACGTGGCGGAACGGTAGACGCGGCGGACTCAAACTCCGCTCACCGCGAGGTGGTGTGGGTTCGACTCCCACCGTCCCCATCGCCGGACCCCCGGGCGCGGCTAGTGTCGGCCCCATGAAGGCGGTCATCGCCACCGCGCCAGGCGGCCTCGAGGTACTGGCCCTGGCCGAGGTCCCCGACCCCGTGCCGGCCGCGGGAGAGGTCCTCGTGCGGGTGCGGGCCACGGCGGTCAACCGCGCGGACACCATGCAGAGGCGGGGCCTCTATCCCCCTCCCCCCGGCGCGTCCCCGGTGCTGGGGCTGGAGGCGGTGGGAGAGGTGGTGGATGCCTCGCAGGCGCCGGGCACGGGACCGGCCGAGGGCGACCGAGTGATGTGCCTGGTCCCCGGAGGCGGCAACGCCGAGCTCGTGGCCGTGGCGGCGGTCAACTGCATCCCCGTGCCCCACGGCATGGACTGGGAGAGCGCCGCGGCAATCCCGGAGGTGTTCATCACGGCATACCAGGGCCTGGTGCGACTGGGCCGCCTGGAGGCCGGGCAGGTGGCGCTGGTGCACTCCATCGCCAGCGGGGTGGGCACGGCCGCCGCCCAGGTGTGTCGCGCACTGGGCGCCCGGTGCATCGGCACCTCCCGTAGCCCGGAGCGGGCCGCGGCAGGTGCTGCGTGGGGAGCCGAGCCGTTGGTGGTAACCGATGACGCCTTCGCGGACGTCGTGCGCCAGATCACCGGCGGGCGCGGCGTGGACGTGGTGCTGGACCTCGTGGGGGCCCGCTACCTGCCGGACAACGTGCGCGCGCTGGCCACCGGAGGCCGCTTGGTGCTCACCGGCCTGGTGGGAGGGCGTACCGGCCAACTGGACATGGGCGCCCTCATCGCCCGGCAGATCTCGGTGCTGGGATCCAGCCTGCGCGCCCGCGACGTGGACGACAAGGCCCGGATAATGGGGGAGTTCGCCGCCTGGGCGGTGCCGCTGTTCGAATCCGGTGCCCTGGAGCCGGTGATCGACCAGGTGCGCCCACTGGCCGAGGTGGCAGCCGCCCACGCCCGGCTGGAGGCGGATGCCGCGGTGGGCAAGCTGGTGCTCACGGTCCCCTGACAGGCCTGTCACGGGTTCATGGTGCGCGTGTTAGCGTGTCGTCGGCCCGCAATCCGAGGAGATCCATGAAGACCGTCATCAAGCTGCTCGCCCTCGTGGGCATCGCCGCCATCGTCTACTGGTTCGTGCGCGACCGCCTGGGCGGCGAGCCGGACGAGTTCACCTTCACCGAGGTGACCGCGGACGGTGCCGACGCCGTGGGCGAGGCCGTCAGCGACGCGGCTGACGCCGCCGCCGACGCCGCCTAGAGGGTCCTGCCGGGTCCCGGTGGGCATCCGCCACCCCGGCCACCCGGACGCCGCTGCCGCCCTCGATCCTGCCGTCGCCCAGGCGGCGCGCGGGATCGGGGCGGCGGTGGCGATGCGCCTGGTGGAACTGGCCCCGGCGCTCAGGCCGGCGCAGGACGACGGCTCGGAGCCGGACCTGCTGATCGAGGAGGTCGCGCTCGACCCGCCTGACCCCCTCGACCCGGTCACGCTTCTCGCCTGCCTGCAGGCGCATGACTCCTACGTGGCCACGCGCGGCCGCCCGACGGGCGCCAGCCCGGGCGCGCTGGCCCTGGCGCGGGTGCTGGCATGGGCGGCCCGGGCGGAGATGCTGGGGCGTGCACCGAGGATCGCCTGGATCGGCCCGCCCGCGCGCCGGCCCGACGACGTGGCGGGGACCGCCATCACGGCGAGCGTCCGGATGTCGGGCCCCACCGGCGACGTGCGGGCCGCCGCCGTGGCGCTGGTGTCCTAGGCGCCCGCCCGCAGCACCGACTCCACCCTCTTCACCATCGCCTGCAGGCGCAGGAACTCCTGGTCGTCGCCCGCCGTGCGCGCCGCGGCCATCTTGCGCTCGAGCGCCCGCTTCTCCACGCGCAGGTAGGCGTCCTTGAGCTCCTCCTCCGTGCCGCCATCCGCGGCCTCGGCCCGCAGGGCGGCCTCGAGGGGCTTCAGGTCGTCGGGCCAGCCCTCCGTGCCCTCCATCACCAGGGCACGCGCCTGCTGATGCGCGGGTGATGCCAGATGGTCCTCGCGCATGCCCTGCAGCATCGGCCGGCCCGCCGTGGGCATGGCAATGGCGAGGGCCAGCAGCCGGCGCTCGCGCGCCTCGTCCAGCGACGGGCCCTCCTCCGGGGCCGCCTCGGGCGCCGGGTTGCCGCCAGGGCGCCGTCGACCTCCCCCGCCGCCCTGTGCCCGGCGCATGAACCGGTCGAACAGCACAGGCGAGACCCCCAGCGCGGTGACGCGGCGGATGGCCTCGTCCTTGTCGGGGGACTCCGGGAATGCCTCGAGCAGGTCGCCCAGGTCGGAGAGCGCCCGGTCCTGGTCGGCGGGCGCGTCCCCGGCGCGGGCGATGCGGCGGTCCACCAGCCACGGCAGCAGGGGGTCGGCGCTGTCCACCGCCGCCGCCAGCACCTCGCGTCCCGACGACTGGCCCGCCAGCTCCCCGGGGTCACTGCCGGGCGGCAGGCCCACCACCGCGAGGCGTACCGGCACGTCGCGCGCGGCCTCGATGGTGCGACGTGCCGCCTCCTCCCCGGCGCGATCGGCGTCGAAGCACAGGCGCACCTCGGGCACCACCCGGGCCAGCAGGCGCAACTGCGCGGTGGTGAGGGCCGTGCCCATGCACGCCACCGCGCCGGGGATGCCCGCCATGTGCAGTCCCAGGACGTCCGTGTACCCCTCGCTCACCACGGCGAACCCCGCCTTGGCCGCCGGCTGGCGCGCGAGGTCGAGCCCGAAGAGCAGCTCACGCTTGCGGAAGCGATCGCCATCGGGGGAGTTGACGTACTTGGCGCGCTCGTTGGGATCGAGGGTGCGCGCGCCGAACCCCTGCACCCTTCCGCGTGCGTCGCTGATGGGGAAGGTGATGCGCGACTGGAAGAAGTCCTGCGCCGTGCCGCCCCGCACCCGCGCGAGCCCCGCCTGGGCCAGTTGCTCGCGCGAGAACCCCTCCTGGATGGCCCGCCCGGCCAGGGCGGTGCCGCCGCCCGGGGCCCACCCCACGCGGAACAGGCGCAGGAGCTCCTCGGGGAACCCGCGGCCGAGCAGGTACTCCCGGGCGGTGGCGGCCTCATCGGCCTTCCACAGCATGGCGGCGTAGAAGGCGCACGCCCGCTCCATGAGCTCCCGGATGCGCTCGCCCTCGCGCCTGCGGGCCTCCTCCTGGGGGGAGGACGCCTGGTAGCGCAGCTCCACCCCGAACCGGTCGGCCAGGCCCTCCACGGCCTCCATGAACGACCCCGCGCCCTCGCGTTCCTGCATCCACGTGAAGGCGTCGCCGGTGGCACCGCACCCGTAGCAGTAGTAGGTGCGGTTCTCGGGCGGGATGAGGCAGAACGACGGCGTGCGCTCGTCGTGGAAGGGGCACCGCCCCCACCACCGCCCGCCGCGCCGGGCCAGCTGCACCTGGCCGCGCACCAGCTCCAGCAGGTCCGCCGTGCGCCGCACCTCGTCGATGCTGGAGTCGTCGACGCGCGGCATCAGAGCGGCCCCTCATGGGGCACGAACAGCTCCGCGTGCCGCCGCAGGGCGTAGCGGTCGGTCATGCCCGACACGTGATCGGTGACGCGGGTGACGAGGTCGGGGTCGCCGCCGGGCGGGAGCAGCGCCGGATCCTCCAGGTGCGCGCGCATCAGGGCCTGCACCACGTAGCGGGCTCGCTGGGCCTCGTCCGCCGCCGGGGACGCGAGATAGACCTCGTCGAACATGTACCCCCGCAGCGACCGGAAGGCCTCCCCCACCTCGTCGCTCTGGCGGATCTCATCCGCATCGGCGGAGGTGCGCACGATGTCGGTGACCAGGGTGGTGATGCGCTCGGAGGTGGTGGAGCCGAGCACCGCGATCTCCGGGGCGGGGAGGTCGGACGGGTCGATGATGCCGGCCCGGATGGCGTCGTCGATGTCGTGGTTGACGTAGGCGATGCGGTCAACCAGGCGCACCACCTGGCCCTCGAGGGTCATGGGCCTGCCGTCCCCCGTGTGGTGGCGGATGCCGTCGCGCACCTCGCGGGTGAGGTTGAGGCCCCGGCCGTCGCGCTCCAGCACCTCCACCACGCGCACGCTCTGCTCGTTGTGCTGGAAACGCCGTCCATGGTGGCCCTGCAGCAGGTCGTCGAGGGCATGCTCGCCGGCATGGCCGAAGGGCGCGTGCCCCAGGTCGTGGCCCATGGTGATCGCCTCCACCAGGTCCTCGTTGAGCTCCATCGCCCGGGCCACCGTGCGGGCGATGGCCGACACCTCGAGCGTGTGCGTGAGGCGCGTGCGGTAGTGGTCGCCCTCCGGGGAGATGAACACCTGGGTCTTGTGCTTGAGGCGCCGGAAGGCCTTGGTGTGGATGATGCGGTCGCGATCGCGCTGGAAGGCCGTGCGCAGGGGGCAGGGCTCCTCCGGGACCTCGCGGGTGGCGTCGGCGGCCCGGGCCGCGCGCGGTCCGAGCGGGGGCTCCCTCACGCGTGCGCGGAGGCCAGGGGGTGCGTCACCTGCACGCCGAACTCCCACGGGCCCCGCACGGCCTCGTCCGGCTTGCGGGCATCCCCCACGCCCGCGATGCGCACCAGCAGCCCGGACGCATCGGTGGGGATGCCGGGGCCGATGGCGTAGGCGCCATCCAGGCGGTCACGGTCGTGGTGCTCGTCGATGAGCGCCGTGGAGTAGCGGCGGCCGCGGTCGTCGGTGACCACCAGGTCGAGCAACTGCATCTGGCGGCGCTTGCGTGCCTCGGGCGCCTGCAGCAGGAAGCGCAGGCGCGCGCCGTCGCGGTAGCGCTCGAGGGTGGTGAGGGCGATGGTCACCCCGCCGGCGGACTGCACCTCGTCGATGACGTCCACGGCCCGGAGCGTGCCCGGGCTGAAGACCAGGGCCCCGGGGAAGGGCTCCACCAGCGCGCTCCACTCATCCTGCTCGTGCGGCGTGGCCATGGGTACCTCGGCGGCCATCTGGTGGATGCGGTCGGCGCCACGGTGCTTCCAGATGTGCGGGCACTCCCGGAACAACGAGATGAGCGCCCGGTGGGAGAACGCCTTGCCGTCGTCGGGGATGTAGAGGCCGTAGCGGCCCTGGTCGGGCCGCACCAATTCGATGAACGCCGCGGGAACGTGCGCGTCGCCCTCGCCCATCGCGCAGTCGTCGGCGTAGTGCAGCCGGTCCACCTGCCACCCGTCCACGATCATCTCGATCAGGTCACCCAGGCTGCCGGGCCGGTATCGCTCCTCCGTGGCCATGCCGCTCGCGATCCTACCCCGCCCCGGCGCCGTGCGGCGCGCGCAGGGCCGCCTGTCCTGCGGCAACGCGGGCCACCTGCACCCGGAACGGCGAGCACGACACGTAGTCGAGCCCCACCTCGTGGCAGAACCCGATGGATGCGGGGTCGCCGCCGTGCTCCCCGCAGATGCCCATCTTGATGCCCGGGTGCACCGGGCGCGCGCCCTGCGCGGCCAGGCGGATGAGCCTCCCCACCCCGGCCACGTCGAGCGTCTCGAAGGGATTGGACTCGAGGATGTCACCCTGCAGGTAGGCCGTGAGGAACCTGCCCTCGGCGTCGTCCCGGGAGAAGCCCAGCGTGGTCTGGGTGAGGTCGTTGGTGCCGAACGAGAAGAAGTCGGCCTCCTCGGCGATCTCGTCGGCCGTCAGCGCCGCGCGCGGGAGCTCGATCATGGTGCCCACGAGGTACTCGATGGCCGGGCCGCCGGATGCGGCGAGCACGGCCTCCACCTCCTCCACCACGATCTGACGCGCCGTGCGCAGCTCCTCGCGGAACGCCACGAGCGGGATCATGATCTCCACGATGGGGGGTTCACCCGTCTCGTCGCGCACGGCCACCGCAGCGGTCATGATGGCTGACGCCTGCATGCGGTAGATGTCGGGGTACTCCAGCCCCAGGCGCACCCCGCGGGTGCCCAGCATGGGGTTGATCTCGTGCAGGGCCTGCACCCGCGCGAGCTGGGCGTGCAGGTCCGGGCGACGTGCCCCATCACGCTCGGCCCGCTCCACCTCGAGGGTGAGGTCCACCAGGCTGGGCAGGAACTCGTGCAGCGGGGGGTCGAGGAGCCGGATGGTGACGGGCAGGCCGCGCATCTCGCGGAAGATCCCGGTGAAGTCGTCCACCTGGAACGGGCGCAGGAGCGCGAGGAGCCGGCGACGCTGCTCGTCCTCCTCGCTCATGATCATCGACTGCACGATGGGCACGCGCTCGTCGCTGAAGAACATGTGCTCGGTGCGGCACAGCCCGATGCCCTCGGCGCCGAATTCGCGTGCGCGCCTGGCGTCGTCGGGCGTGTCGGCGTTGGTCCGCACGGTGAGGTCGCGCACGCGGTCGGCCCACTGGAGGATGCGCGCCAGGTAGGGGTTGTCGTGGTCGGGCGCCACCAGCGGGGCCTCGCCCGCGAAAACGGCCCCGGACGAGCCATCGATGGTGATGATGTCGCCCGCGGCCAGCCGGGTGCCGGCGATGCGCACCGCGCCGTCGTCGGTGAACTCGAGGTCGGGAACGCCGCACACGGCCGGACGCCCCATGCCCACGGCCACGATGGCAGCGTGGCTGGTCTTGCCCCCGCGGGCGGTCATGATGCCTTGGGCGGCGATCATCCCGTGGAGGTCGTCGGGCGTCGTCTCGTCCCGGACCAGGATCACGCGCTCGCCGGCATCGCCCCGGCGCGCGGCCTCATCGGCCGAGAGCACGATGGCCCCCACCGCGGCGCCCGGGGATGCGTTGACGCCGCGCGACAACGGGGTGGCGCTGCCCTCGGGATCGAGTTGCGGCAGGAGGAGCTGGGGGATCTGCCCGGGATCCACCAGGTCACGGAGTGCCTCGTCCTCCGACACCAGGCCCTCATCCACCATGTCCACGGCGATCCGCACCCGCGCCTGCGCGCTGCGCTTGCCGCTGCGCGTCTGCAGCATGTACAGGCGCCCGTCCTCGATGGTGAACTCCACGTCCTGCATGTCGCGGTACGTGCGCTCCAGCATGGCCATGGTGCCGATGAGCTCGTCGAAGGCCTCCGGGAGGACGTGGGCCAGCTCCTCCAGCGGGCGCGGCGTGCGGATGCCGGCCACCACGTCCTCGCCCTGCGCGTTCACCAGGAAGTCGCCGAAGGGCCGTCCGCTCTCGCCCGTGACGTTGTTGCGGGTGAACGCAACCCCGGTGGCCGACTTCTCCCCGGTGTTGCCGAACACCATCCGCTGCACGTTGACCGCGGTCCCCAGGTCGTGCGGGATGCGGTGCAGCCGCCGGTAGTCGTAGGCGCGTCGGTTCTCCCACGAGTCGAACACGGCGCGAATGGCGCCCTCCAGCTGGTGCTCCGGGTCCTGCGGGAAGTCCTCGCCCCGGTGCTCCCGGAAGATCGCGGCGTAGGTGCGCACCAACTGCTGCAGGTCGTCGGCCGAGAGATCCACGTCGGCCGCGGCCCCGCGGTCGGCCTTGAGGGCATCCATGGCGGCGTCGAAGTGCTCGCGGGGCACGCCGCACACGACGTCGCCGTACATCTGGATGAAGCGACGGTAGGAGTCGTAGGCGAACCTGGGGTTGCCGGTCACCTCAGCCAGCCCCTCGACGCTGCGGTCGTTGAGCCCCAGGTTCAGCACCGTGTCCATCATCCCGGGCATCGAGAAGCGCGCGCCGCTGCGCACCGACACCAGCAGTGGATCAGCGGTGTCGCCCAGGCGCTTGCCCGCGTCGCGCTCCAGGCGCTCCAGCTGGTCGCGCACCTGCTGCTCCATGCCCTCGGGGAAGGCGCGGCCGCCCTCGAGGTAGGCGATGCACGCTGCCGTGGTGACGGTGAAGCCCGGTGGCACCGGGAGGCCAAGGCGGGTCATCTCGGCCACGTTGGCGCCCTTGCCACCCAGCAGGTCGCGCATGTCGCGCGAGCCCTCGCTGAACGCGTACACCCAGGTGGGGGACGCCGCTGCGGCCACTACTCACCACCCTTCAGGACGAGGACCGCGAAGTCCGCGACCTGACCGTACGCCTCACCTGCCCTTCGCACCAGAGCGTGACGGCGATCACGCTCCCGGGGGTCGTCGGCATTCACCATGACGGCGTCGAAGAAATCGTCCACGGGCGCGGCGAGCGCCTCGGCGGCGGCGATGGCGGCCGGGGCATCGCCCGACTCACGGGCCGATCGAATCGCCTGCTCGGCACGCTCGAGCGCCTGCGCCAGGGCGTCCTCGTGGGGGTCCCCGGCCGACGCATAGCCGTCCAGGCCGTGATCGGAGCCGGCCACGATCCTGCGGCAGCGATTGGCTCCCGTGCCCGCGCGCACCAGCGCCGGGTCGTCACGATGGGCATCCAGGGCCCGCGCCCACGCGGCCACCGTGGCGAGGCCGCCCGGCGCGGCGGCGAGCGCGGCGCGCACGGCATCCTGCGGCACCCCCTCCTGCCCCAGGTGATGCACCAGCCGGTCCGCCGTGAACTGCAGGAGGGCGTCCATGGCCTCCTCATCCCCCAACTCCAGGTCGGCCGCCTGTCCGCGGAAGCGGGCCATTGCGGGCGCGTAGAGACCCACCGGGTCGAGGTCCCACCCGCGATCCAGCGCCACCCGCACCAGCCCCGCGGCGGCACGGCGCA
>JADHKZ010000078.1 GCA_016780995.1 Thermoleophilia bacterium
GGACCCCCGGGGGTCCGCCACCGCGAGGGCCTAACATCGGCCCGTGCCCGCGCCTCCCCGATCCCGCCGTGCATCCCGCGTGGCCGGCATCGTCGCGCTGGTGCTGGGCATCTTTGTGATCGGGGCCATCTTCGGTGCCCCGCTGCGCGACGCCCTGCTGCCCTCGCGCGACTCCGTGCCCGATCAGGTGGCCGACCTCATCACCCAGCGGTACGAGGGTCCGGTGGATCGAGCGGCCCTGGAGCGCGCGGCCGCCATCGCCATGGCCCAGGAGGTGGGGGACCGCTGGACCACCTACTTCACGCCCGAGCAATGGCAGGCCCTGCAGCGGGCCACCGAGGGCGAGTACACGGGCATCGGCGTGACCATCCGCGCCACGCGCAACGCGCTGGTGATCCGCGAGGTGTACCCGCGCAGCCCGGCCGCCGCGGCGGGCCTGCAGGTCGGTGAGTCGATCATCGCGGTCGGAGGCGTGCCGGTGTCGCGCCGAGGACCTGCCCGCAGCCGGGAGGCCATCCTGGGCACGGCGGGCACGCCGGTGACGCTGCGCGTGCGGGCGCCCGGCGGCGCGGAGCGCACCGTGAAGGTGACGCGGGGCGAGGTGACCGTGCCCATGGTGCAGGCGCGCATGGTCACGGGCCCGCGCGGCGCGAAGGTGGCCTACATCGACCTGAACCGCTTCGAGAGGGGCGCGGCCGACGAGGTGCGCCAGCAGGCCATGCGGCTCATCCGTGACGGCGCCACCGCCGTGGTGCTGGATCTTCGCGGCGATCCCGGTGGCCTGCTGGACGAGGGCGTGGACGTGGCCGGGGTGTTCCTGCCGCCGGGCACCCTGGTGGTGAGCACCGAGGGGCGGGCGTCGCCGCGCCGGGAGTTCAAGGCCGATGGGGACCCCATCCCCGCCGACATCCCCGTGGCGGTGCTGGTGGACGGCGCCAGCGCCAGCGCGTCGGAGATCGTGGCCGGCGCCCTCAAGGACGAAGGCCGCGCCGTGGTGGTGGGGCAGCCCACCCTGGGCAAGTCGAAGGTGCAGGTGACGCAGGCGACCAGCGACGGCGGGGCCATCCGCGTGACCATCGCGGGCTACCGCACGCCCAAGGGCCTGGACATCGCCGATGGCGGCGTGACGCCCACCATCCGCTCCACCGACGACCCCGCCACCGCGCGGGACGAGGCCCTGGAGGCCGCGCTTGGCGCGCTCGCGCCGCCCCGCCCCTAGGCCCGGCGGACCCCGCGGGCGCGGCCGCACGGGCGTCACCTTCGTGGCGCTCATGGTGCCGGCCGGCCGCGGCATGGCCGCGCGCCCGGCGTTCGAGGCCGGGCCCGAGGTGCCCCTGCTCAAGGCGCGCAGGGGCGAGGCGCGCATGGGCGACCTGGTGACCGCCCGCATGAAGGGCGGCGGGTGTGAGGTGGTGACGATCCACGGCCCCATGAACGCCGCGGGGGCCGCCATGCGGGCGCTCATGGCGCACGAGGGCATTGGCCGGGGGTTCGGCTCGAAGGTGCGCGAGGAGGCCGAGGCGGCGGCGCGCGCGCAGGCCGAGGACGACCCCGACCGCCGCGATCTCCGTGACCAGCGGGTGATCACCATCGATCCCGAGGGCGCCAAGGACCACGACGATGCCATAGCGGTTGCCGAGGAGGGCGAGGGCATTCGCCTGTGGGTGCACATCGCCGATGTGAGCCGCTACGTGCCGGCGGGAGGCGCCATCGACCGCGAGGCCGAGCGCCGTGGCTGCTCGGTGTACCTGCCGGGCACGGTGGACCCCATGCTGCCCGAGCGCCTGTCCAACGACATCTGCTCGCTGCGCCCGGGAGAGGACCGCAAGGCCGTCACGGCGCACATGCTGGTGATGCCCGATGGATCGGTCACGTCCGAGGGCTTCCATCGCTCACTCATCCGGTCGGACCGCAGGCTCACCTACCCCGAGGTGGACGCCTTCCTCGAGGGTGACGCCTCGCTTGGGGACGACGTGATGGAGCACGAGGTGCGCCTGGCCATGGAGCTGGCACGCCGCCTGCGCGCGCGCCGCATGCGCCGGGGGGCGCTGGACGTGGTCACGTCGGAGCCCCGCTTCCGGTTTGACGGCGACCGCGTGGAGGGGGTGGACATGGAGACGCAGACTGACTCGCACAGCCTCATCGAGGAGTGCATGATCGCGGCCAACGAGGCCGTGGCCCGGTTCCTCATCGCCCGGAAGGTGCCCGCGCTCTACCGCGTGCACGCCGACCCCGAGCAGATGGCCATCGAGGAGTTGTGGAATCGACTGGAGGTCCTCGGCATCGCCGTGCCCCCGCTGGCGGACGGGGTGCTCACCTCCGATCAGCGCCGCGAGGCCGCCGGGGTGGCCGCGCATGCCGTCCGCCTGCACGTGGAGCGCACGGGCCAGGGCGCCGCGGGACTGCCCACCATGGTGCTGCGCGCGCTGCAGAAGGCCGTGTACCGCCCCGACGAGACCTCGCACTCGGGCCTGGCGAGCCCCGCCTACCTGCACTTCACCTCGCCCATCCGCCGCTATCCCGACCTGGTGGTGCACCGGGCGCTGGTGCACGCGCTGGGGCTTGGCGAGCCCGCCCCCGATGCCGCGGCCCTTCCCGAGGTGGGCCGCCACTCATCCGAGCGCGAGAGGGAGGCCACCGACCTCGAGCGCCGTGCCGACCGCATGTGCCTCGCCTACCTGCTGGCGCAGTCGCTCACCGGCGACGACTGGGACCGGCCGCGCGACGGCGAGGTGACCGGCATCGGGCAGTCGGGGCTGTTCATCACCTTCGACCAGGTGTTCGACGGCTTCCTGCCCTTCCGCCACATGCGCGACGACCACTACGTGCCCGATGAGTCAGACGCCGAGGTGGTGGGCGAGGAGACCGGCAGGCGCATCCGCCTGGGCGATCCCATCCGGGTGCGCGTGCATGATGCCGAGCCCCTCCGCGGCCGCGTCACCCTGGAGCCCGCAGGCCATGCGGGCTCCCGGCGCTAACCTCCCCCGGCCATGGGCAAGAAGGGAAAGACCAAGGGCGGTGCCAAGGCGCCGGCCCGCAAGGACATCGCGCAGAACCGCAAGGCCCTGCACGAGTACGAGATCCTCGACCGCTACGAGGCCGGCATCGCGCTGACCGGAACCGAGGTGAAGGGCCTGCGGGAGAGCGGCGCGATGATCCGCGAGGCCTACGCCCAGGTGATCGACGGCGAGGTGTTCCTGGTGGGCGCCCACATCAGCGACTACGGCCCGGCGGGCGGGCGGGGGCACGACCCCCAGCGGACGCGCCGCCTGCTCCTGCATCGCCGCGAGATCGACAAGATCGCGGGCCGGGTGGCCGAGGCCGGCGTCACGCTCATTCCGCTGCGCATGTACTTCAACGACGACGGCCGCGCCAAGGTGGAGCTGGGCATCGGCCGCGGGCGCACGCAGTACGACAAGCGGGTGGCAATCAAGGACCGCGAGATGAAGCGCGAGCTATCGCGCGCCAACGCCCGGCGTGGTCGCGGCTAGCGCCGCCGCCCGGTCGCCGTACAGCAGCACCATCACCAGCGCGGCTACCGGCGTGAGCGCCGCGGCGAACACGGCGCCCACCAGGTTCACCACCCACACGGGCATCTGCAGCAGCAGGATGGGCATTGCCAGCATGGGCGCGATCACCAGCGGCACCAGGCTGGCCAGCAGGCTGATGGTGGCAATGCGCAGCCACGACCGGCGTGACAGCGCCCGCGCGCGCATGCGCGAGTCGCGCGCGGCGCGCTGCTCGATCACGCACACCTGCGTGAGCAACTGGGTCTCCACCAGCAGCTTGAGTGCCCAGGGGATGCCGACGATGGTGATGCCCAGGCCCACGATCTGGGCGGCGCGCAGGCCCACCGACTTGGCCACGGTGGCAAGCTGCGTGCGGGCCTCGTGCAGCACGGCGCGCACGGGCGGGGTGCGTCCCTGCTCATCGCGCATGCGCACCCAGGCGCTCACCAGCATGATGGCCACGATGTAGCCGATGATCCCCCCGGGCACGGCGAACGTGATGGCGCCGAACCACAGCAGGCTCCGCTCGGCCCCCAGCTCCGTGAGCAGGGGGCCGCTCACGGGGATGTTCGACAGCCCCCAGCCGATCAGCCCGGCCACCGCGGCGATGGGGATGAAGAACACGCCCACCGACAGCGCGTGTACCGGGTTGCGCCGCACCACCGACAATGCGCTTCGGATCATCTGCCCCGCATGCCGTGTGCGCACCGTGGGCGAGATGGGCACGTAGTCCCACCGCGTGGCCTTGATCAGGATGATGATGAACACCCCGATCACCGCCAGCGCGATGATGGTGATGAGCGGGTTGTTGCCAAGGTCGGTGAGCAGGCCCGAGCCCCACTCCACCACCGCGCAGAATGATGAGGTGACGATCTCCGACCCCATGTCGGGGATGGCCGTGCTGCTGGTGCGCGTCTGTTCCTGCCACGTGATGGGCTGGGTCCAGCGGTCGGTCATGTTGGGGCCTGGCGGGCCGTCGTACGGCGCCCTCAGCGGCGCGCCCCACTGGCCCCGGTAGGTGATCCACTGCAGCGCCGACCCCCTGCCGGGATTCCCCGACGGCAGCACCACCGCACGGGTGGGCACCCGCACGCTGGGCCCGCGGGTGTCGTCGCAGCCCACGCCCTCGCTGGGGCTGCGCTCCAGCCACAGGCCTTCCCCGTAGAAGTTGGCGTGCGACCCCTGGGCGGGGTAGATGACCGGCCGCTGGCCGTCCTTCTGCAGCTTGGGGTCGGTCCACGCCGCCCGCTCGCCGGCGTTGTGCTGCGACAGCCCGATCTCGGTGGGGGCCTGCTGCAGCGCCTGCTCGGGGGTGTCGGCGTCGAAGACAAGCTGGGCCATCTCCCAGTCGCCCTCGTGCAGGTTGTTGTAGTCGTTGAACAGGTAGAACAGCCAGTACTGCAGGGCCAGCTTCCCGGGCTTGTCCTCCTGGGTGGCGATGTGGGCGTAGGCCACGGGGTCGGCGGGCGGCACGCCCATTCCCAGGCGACGCGCCAGCTGCTCGTAGTCGCACCCGGGAGCCAGCGGGTTGCCCGGGTAGTCGATGGCGTAGCCCGTGGGCTTTTCGTAGAGGTCGGCGGCCGTGGGGCCCGTCAGCACCGTGGCGCCGTCGCGCGTGAAGAGGAAGTCGGGCTGTCCGAAGATGGGGTTCACCGCGCTGGGGCCGTAGGGCTCCCCGGTGGCGTCGCACTCGCGCGCCTGCTCCTTCAGCATCACCACCGGCGCATAGCGGTCGGCCAGTTGCTGCGCTGCGCTGGCGGCCCACGCCGGCGTTGCGCCCCTGCTGCCCAGGGTCAGCGCCACCACGGCCAGCAGCAGGAACCCGAATGCCACACGGCACGCGGCCCCCGTGCCACGGGTGGTCAGGTGATCACCACCACGTGCTCGGTCAGTGCCCCATGCGCGCCCAGGGTGGAGATCTTCTCGATGTCGCTGCTGCGGCTGGGACCCGACACGAGGCTCACGGCAGACGGCACGGGCCGGCTGCCGTCGAACGTGCGCGCCAGTGCCTGCGCCAGGGTCTGCACGATGCGATCCGCGGGCAGCAGGGCCACGTGATGGCGACTGGTCACGTCGATTCCCCGCCCATGGCCCGCCGAGGCCTCCAGCACCACGGTGCCGCGCTCGGCCACCGCCAGCGCGGGCACGGTGACGCCGCATACGTCGGGTGGGCCTTCAAGCCCCAGGGCCTCGCGCTTGGCCTGCCCCGTGGGCCACGTGAGCACCTCGATCCCCGCGCGCCGGAGGGCGTCGGGCAGGCCGATCTCCTGCACCAGCGGATCGTCGGCCAGCACCGCGCGCGTCACCCCGGCATCGGCCATCCAGCGCGCGGCGGCCCATCCGGCCTGTCCCGCGGCCGCGACCTGCCCGGATGCCTTGCGCCGCGAGAGCGACGCCAGCAGCTCCTCCACCAGCGGGGTGCTCACGGGTGCGGCGCTCACCTGCGCGGCGGCCACCGCGTGGGCATGTCGCGCACCTGGGTCCATCCGGCACCGGGCCCGGGCAGGTGGCTCGCCCAGCCGGCCTTGCCGCGGGCACGCAGCATCAGCCGCCAGCCGGCCATCCACGTCCGGTATGTGGACGGGTGCCGCCACAGGCGGCTCCACGCGCGGAACGCCAGGCCCGAGGTTCGCGTGGCGGGCGACGACGCCCGGGCACGGGCGCGCACCAGCAGGTCCTGCAGGGGGATCCCCACGGGGCAGGCCTCACCGCAGGCCCCGCACAGCGACGACATGAACGGCAGGTCGCGCGAGGCGGGGGAGGCCGGGCCCTCCAGCAGCGGTGTGATGACCGCGCCGATGGGACCCGAGTAGGGGGAGCCATAGGCCTGCCCGCCCACCGATCGCCACATCGGGCACGAGTACAGGCACGCCCCGCAGCGGATGCATGAGAGCGCCTCCTCGAACTCGGTGCCGCGAAGGGCCCCCCGCCCGCCGTCCACGATGACCAGGTGGAACTCCTCGGGTCCGTCGGCCTCGTCCTCGCGGCGCGGGCCGGTGATGAGGTTCACGTAGTTGGCGGCGTCCTGGCCTATCGCGGCCATGGGCAGCACCTGCAGGATGTGCGCTGCCTGGTCCCAGTCGGCCACCACGCGCTCCATGCCCATCACCGCCACGTGGATGCGCGGCTGCGACGTGACCAGTCGGGCGTTGCCCTCGTTCTCCACGATGCACACGGTGCCGGTGCTGGCAACGCCCAGGTTCACGCCCGACACCCCCATCCCGGCCTGCGCGAACTTCTCGCGAAGCCGCACCCGCGCGTGGGCCACCAGCCCCTCACGATCGTCGGGCACATCGTCGGTGCCCGCCTCCTCGCGGAAGAGATCCGCCACCTGCGAGCGGTTCAGGTGCACGGCCGGCGCGATGATGTGGCTGGGGTGCTCCTCGGCCAGCTGCAGGATCCACTCACCCAGGTCGGTCTCCACCACCTCGAGGCCCGCATCCTCCAGGGCCTCGTTCAGCTTGATCTCCTCCGTGGCCATCGACTTGCTCTTGGCCACCACCCGCACTCCCCGTGCCCGGGCGAGGCCCGTGATGTACCTGCAGGCCTCTGCTCCGTCGGCCGCGCGCACCACCGTGCCGCCCGCCTCGCGGACCTTCGCCTGCATCTCGCTCAGCAGCGCCGGGAGATCGCGGATGTTCTGGCGGCGGATCTCGCGCGCGCGCTCGCGCATCTCATCCAGCCCGTGGTCGCGGCGCATGGCATCGCGCCCCTCGCCCCAGCTGGTGGCGGCGGTGTCCAGGTTGCCGCGCAGCGTGCGGTCGGACAACGCCACGATGGTGCGCTCGCGCAGCGTGCCCTCCACGTCGGAATACGCCACCCCGCCCGCATCGCGCCTGCGCCAGGTGCTCACCGGTCCAGCACCTCGGCGATGTGGCGTGCGCGCAGCGGGATGCCCTGCCGGTGGGCCACGCCCACGATGTGCATGAGGCACCCCAGGTCGCATGAGGTCACCTCGCCGGCGCCGCTCTGCACCGCCGCGCGCGCCTTCTCCTCGCCCAGGCGCGCCGAGAGCTCCGGGAAGGTGATGCTGAACACACCGCCGAATCCGCAGCAGCGGTCGGTGTGCTCCATCTCCTCCACCGCGCAGCCTGCCACCTCCAGCGCCTCGCGGGGCGAGGCGCTCTCGTCCAGCACCCGCAGCATGTGGCAGGAGTCGTGGATGGTCACGGGCCCCGACGACCCGGGGCCCGGGTCGAGCCCGTGCTTAGACAGGAACTGGGTGAACTCGATGGTGCGCCGCGCCAGGTCGAGCGCGGCCTCCTCCTCGGGCTCGCCCTTGAACATCTCGGGGTAGGCATGCACCACCATGCCGGCGCACGACCCGGAGGGCACCACCACCTCCTCGGGGCCCGCGAACACCTTCAGCGTGTGGCGCGCCACCGCGCGGGCCTGGTCGGGATGCCCCGCGGTCCAGGCCGGCTGCGAGCAGCAGGTCTGGGAGCGGGGAACCGTCACCTCCACGCCGCAGCGCTGCAGCACCCGCCGGGTGGCCTTCCAGACAGAGGGGGCCACGGCATCCGAGAGGCACGTGCGCATCAGTAACACCCGCATGCGGGCAGTGTAGGTGGGGTACCGTGCGCGCGTGTCCCCCTCCGAATCGTCCTGGCCCTTCTGGCGCGTGGCGCGCATCGTGGCGGCGCTCGTGGTGCTGATGGCCGCCGCCTACTACCTGGTGGTGGCCTTCGACAACATCACCAACCCCACCAACCCCACGGGCAGCAACTGGCCGTTCGTGGAAGGCGTGCTGAGCGGCGAGGGCACGCCCCCCGACAACGGCTTCGAGTGGCGCTTCATCGACGCCACGTGGTTCCAGGTGCTGGCCTACATCGGGATCATCGCGGGGGAGACGATCGCGGGGATCCTGCTGCTTGCCGGGGGCATCCTCGGGCTGCGGCGGTCGCGCACCGCCGCGGGCTGGGAGCCCGGCCAGCGCTGGACCCTCATCGGCGGGGCCGTGGGCCTGATGGTGTTCTTCCTCGGGTTTATCGTGGTCGGCGGCAACTGGTTCGTCATGTACGAGAACTCCAAGTGGAACGGGCTCGAGCCCGCGTTCCAGAACACGGTGACCACCCTGCT
>JADHKZ010000004.1 GCA_016780995.1 Thermoleophilia bacterium
ACCCGTTGGCTGCTGACCCGCCCCGCACCCGCCGCCGGCCCCGCCTTGTGCTGGGGGGCCTGGCCGCCTGCGCCGCCGTGGCGGGCGTGGGCGCCGCCGCCGCGGTGGTGACCGCGGCCACGGCCGACCCACCGCCGTGCGAGGCGTGCCAGGGCTTCGCCACGGGTGAGGTGCTGCAGGATCCGCCGGTGATGCAGTCACGGCGTGGACTGCTGGACGTGGTCATGACCCCGCGCACGCGCACCGTGGACATCGGGGGCCGCGACGTGTCGAGCCAGACGTACGCATCCACCTTCGCCGCGCCCACGTGGGTGGTGGATCCGGGCGACGACCTGAACGTGCTGCTCCGCAACCGCCTTCCCCCGGGTTACCTGCCCGAGACGCAGGACCTCAACAACTTCGTGCAGCCCAAGGGGGCCATCACCAACCTGCACGTGCACGGCCTCCACGTGTCGCCGGACTCGCCGCAGGACAACGTGTTCCTCACCATCCGGCCGGGACAGAACTACCAGTACCGGTACCAGCTGCCCGCCAATCACCCATCGGGCGTGTTCTGGTACCACCCGCACCACCACAGGTACGTCGACATGCAGACCTTCGCGGGCCAGGCGGGGACCATCATCGTGCGCGGTGGGCTTGACGACCTGCCGGGCGTGGGCGACCTGCGCGACCGGGTGATGGTGTTCCAGAACACCGAGGTGCGCGGGTCGTCCACGGCGGCCAGCCAGGCGCGGCCACCCAAGGACCGGCTCATCCTCATCAACGGTCAGTTGCAGCCGCGCATCGACATCCGCCCGGGTGAATCGCAGCGGTGGCGCCTGGTCAACGCATCCACGGAGAGGTTCCTGAAGTTCCTCCCGGTCGGGGGGGAGTACTTCCTGCTCGCACGCGACGGGGTGACCCTGCGCACCCCCCAGCGGCTGTCCACCATCTTCCTGGCCCCCGGACAGCGATTCGAGGTGCTGGTGCGCGCGGGCGCGCAGCGGGGTGACTTCAAGCTGGTGCAGCAGTACTTCCAGCAGCGGCCCACGCCCTTCGGCATACAGCCCGAGGTGCAGGTGGCCACCGTCCGGGTGGACGGCGATGGCCAGCCGCGGCGACCCGTGCCCCGGGTCCTCGACCAGGTGGATGACCTGCGCGGCGACGACGTGCCCATCGCGGCGCGCCGCCGCGTGGTGTTCACGCAGAACCCCGCGAAGGCGGAGTTCTTCGTAAATGGCAAGCGCTTCGCGCACACGCCGGGCGGGAAGCCCCGGCCCATGTTCAGCCCCCGGCTGAACACCGTGGAGGAGTGGTTGCTGGTCAACGACAGCCCCGAGTGGCACAACTTCCACATCCACATCGACCCGTACCAGGTGGTGGCCCGTAACGGGAAGCCCGTTACGGGCCAGCCGGAGTGGGCCGACTCGCTGGCCATGCCGCCGAACAGTCGCATCACCATTCGCCAGCGGTTCTCCGACTTCACCGGGCGATTCGTCTTCCACTGCCACGTGCTGGTGCACGAGGACAAGGGGATGATGGCCGAGGTGCGGGTAGTGCCCTAGCCCCGTGCGGGCAACGCGGACCTCGTGGGCGATGCGGCCCTCTCGGGCGTGGGGCGCCGCGACCCCAGCAGGGCAGCCACGACCGCGCCCGCGGTGATGAGCACGAGCCCGGTGATGTCGCCACCGGTGGTGACGGCATCGAGGAACCAGAAGGACAGGAGCGTGTTGGTGACCGGGGCCAGCACGCCCTCGGCACCGACCACGTCGGCGCTGATCCGGGACAGGGCCCACGAACGCCCCAGCGTGGGCACGAGTTGGGCCCCGAGCGCCGCGAGGGCCAGTGCCCCGTACTCCGACGCCGTCAGGTCGAAGGCCTCGGCGCCCTCGAGCACGGCGCCCACGGCCAGCGCCACCACCGCGGCCGACGCGGCCGAGGCCAACGCCACGTCGATCACGTTGGCGTGCTGGAGTGCCTGCTTGGTGACGATGACGGAGCCGGCGAAGACGGCTGCGGACCCCAGCGCGAGCGCCACGCCCGCAGGGCTGCCCATGGCGTCGGATGCAATGGCGACCGCCCCGCCCACGATGAGCGCCACGCCGGCCACCACGCCCATGGTGGGGCGCGTGCGGTACGCGAGTACCCCGAGGACCACCACCCACAGCGGGGCGGTCATGGCGAGCCCCGTCGCCGGGCCGGACCCCACCAAGGGTACCGACTTCAGGTACAGCGCGAGGTTCACCACGTAAATGCCCCCTGCCATGGATGCCAGCACGATCCCGCGGCGGGTGGACGGCATCGCCGGCGTGCGCGACATCCTCAGCACCCCCAGCCCGATCGCCGCGCCCAGCGACAGCAGGCCGGAGAGCACGTACGGGGTGGTGCGGTTCATGGCCACCTCGTTGGCGGCCAGCGACGTGACGCCGGCCACGAGCATGAGGGCGCCGAAGATGACGGCCACAACCACGGGCGACCGCTCGCGGTCCTCGCCCGCCTCCCGGTATCCCGCCAGCAGGATGACCGCGGCGGCGAAGAGCGAGAGGGCCAGCATGGCGTTTGCCGCGTGCTCAGCCGGGTCCTGGCCGCCGAACGGCGGCTGCACGCCGCGGTGCGACGCCTCGATGGTCAGGAGGCCGATGGCCAGGATCGTCGCGGTGCCCCACCGGGCCCCCGCGCGCCCGGCGATGGCGATCGTCCCGGCCATCGCCAAGGGAACCAGCGGGCCGATCTCGAGCAGCAGTCCTATGCCTGCGATGGCCGTCACGGCGACGAACGACGCCATTGCCACGGGCTGTCGGAAGGCACCGCGCACCGGAACGGCGGGGTTCCCCCAGGCCAGCACGAAGCCCCCGCCCACGAGGAAGCCCGCCAGGTACCCCACCACGAGCCAGGCCACGATCTCCTCCACGCCGAATTGCGGCGGGATGTCATGCATGGCGAACAGCAGCGGGCCGGTGAGCGCACCCCCGGCCAGACTGACCGCCGCGGCGATGGCGGCGAATCGCACTCCCTGGCCGAGGTCCTGAAGCCAGCACCCGGCGCGCCGCAGCCACGTGGCGCAGGCGAGGATCACCGCGGCGTGGACCACCACCGTGGCCGCCACCAGTACGCCCGAGCGGTCGTGCATGACCACCTGCCCGACCGCGTCCCCCAGGATCACGGCCGGCCACAGGGAGCGGCCGACGCGCGCGAGGAGCGTCGACCCGACTCCCGGCAGCAGGAGGATGGGGGAGACCTGCAGCGCCGTCAGGGCGACCGAGTACGACAGCAGGGTCGCGACAAGCGCGACGAGCGCCACCCCCGCGGCGGTGAGCCACCATGCGCGGGTTGCAAGGACGGCGCGCGAGGGAACGAGCCCGTTCACGCGCGGCACCCTACGCGAAGGGCCCGCCTCTCCCGAGCGCGGGCCCTTCTCATAGCGGGGGCAGGATTCGAACCTGCGACCTTCGGGTTATGAGCCCGACGAGCTACCAGACTGCTCCACCCCGCGGCGTCTCGTGAATGTAGCACCCAACCCTCATCACTGGACAGGGGGCGAGACCGACCTAGGGTGACGCCCGATTCCACGCGGACCACCTCGGGAGGTGACGGCCATGATGCACCAGCGGAAGCGGATCGTGATGATCGCGCACGACAACAGGAAGCTCGACATGCTCGAATGGGCGCGCGACCACTACGACGTGCTGCGTCACCACGAGCTGCACGCCACCGGCACCACCGGCGGCATCATCGCCGACGACCTGGCACTCGACGTTCATCGGTTCCTGTCAGGCCCCCTGGGCGGCGACCAGCAGGTGGGCGCGGCCCTGGCCGAGGGGCGGCTCGACGTGGTGATCTTCTTCTGGGATCCGCTTGAGCCCCAGCCCCACGACGTGGACGTGAAGGCCCTGCTGCGCATCGCGGTGGTGCACAACTGCCCCATCGCGTGCAACCGGGCCACTGCCGACTTCCTGCTGGCCAGCCCCCTCATCAACGAGGACTACCGGCCGGCGGCGTCGCCGGGCGACCTGGCGCCCGAGGAGCGGCACATCACCGACATCGGGTTGGCCGTCAGGAGCTGACCCGCACGGGGTCTCCCACGGCGATCCACCCCGGGCGCACCACCCTGCAGCACGCGCCCACGTGATTGCGGCGCTCGCGGGCCAGCGCCGCGTGGGCGCGGGTGTCGCGCTCGGCGGTATCGGGGTCGCGGCTCAGCACGCCCGACCGCCGGGTGGGCGCGGTCACCTCCACCTCGGCCACGTCGCCGATGCGCAGGCGGTGACCGATCCAGTCGTCCTCGGGAAATGGATCGGCCCCGTCGGCCTCCACCACCAGGTTCGGGCGAAAGCGCCGCCGGTCCACGTCCTCGCCCGCCCACTCCGACACCTGCCGGATGGATGACTCGGCCAGCAGCGCCACCGGCTGCGCGGCGTGGGCACCCGGGGGGGACCGCACCACCTGCACGGGGGCATCGTCGTCGCGGTCCAGCGCGGCGTCCACGGCATGGGCCAGCGCCGGGTCATCCCAGGGCCACTCCTGGCCGTCCGGGCCGTCCACCACCACGTCATCACCCTGCGCGGCATCGCGGCACCGTGCGCGGAACGTGAGCAGCGCGGGGTTGCGCAGCGCCATGAGGGCCGCGCCCTCCACGGGGTCGAACGGCATGAACCTCCGGTCGCCCACCACCCCGAGCGGCCCGATGAAGGCCCGGCGCAGGCGCTCGCCGCCCATCGACGCCACCGGGTAGCGCCAGAGATCGGACACCAGCCCGACCACGGCGCTCCTACGTGAGGACAATCGCGAGCACGATGACGATGATGAGCAGGATCGCCAGCGTGGCGTACACCAGGCGCACCGCCCGGTTTGCTCCCACCGTCACCACGCGTGCGTTCTCGCGCTTCTTCGCGATGACCTCCGGGTCGGTCTCGCGCTCCGGCCAGTCATCGTCCTCGTCGTCCCAACCCATGGGGGAGAGAGTAGCGAGCGCGGGGCGGGTTCAAGGGGTGGCGACTACCGCAGCCGGGGCGATCGCGCCGCCCCCCAGCGAAGCCGGATGGGAAGCGCGCCGCCGTCGGCGAGTTGTCGCCAGCCCTTGAACCCGCCCCGCGGGAGCGGGCTAGGCGACCTCGGCGAGGCCGCGGATGTCCATCATGCCGGCGAGCTTCTGCAGCGCCTGGTTCTCGATCTGGCGGATGCGCTCGCGGGTGACGTTGAAGGTGCGCCCCACCTCGTCGAGGGTGCGGGGCTGCTCGCCGCCCAGGCCGTAGCGCAGCTCCAGCACGCGGCGCTCGCGGTACGACAGGCTGTTGAGCACCTCCTGCAGGGCCTCGTTGCGCAGGGTCTCGTCGGCGGCGGCCTCCGGGGAGATGGCCTTCTCGTCGGCGATGAACTGACCGAACTCCGACTCCTCCTCGTCACCCACCGGCTTCTCCAGCGACACGGGCGTCTGCGCGCTGCGGCGGATGGACTCCACCTCGGCCTCGGTGAGGCCGATGGAGGCGCCGATCTCGGCGTTGCTGGGGTCGCGCCCCAGTTCGGCCAGCAGCTTGCGCTCGGTGCGGTTGATCTTGTTGAGCTTCTCCACCACGTGCACGGGCATGCGGATGGTGCGGCCCTTGTCGGCGATGGCGCGCGCCACGGCCTGGCGGATCCACCACGTGGCGTACGTGGAGAACTTGTAGCCCTTGCGGTAGTCGAACTTCTCGGCCGCGCGCACCAGGCCCAGCGTGCCCTCCTGGATGAGGTCGAGGAACGCCAGGCCCTGGTTCCGGTAGTTCTTGGCGATCGAGACCACGAGGCGCAGGTTGCTCTCGACCATCTTCTGCTTGGCGGCGAGGTCGCCCTCCTCGATGAGCTTGGCCAGCTCCACTTCCTGGGCTGCGGTGAGAAGCGGGATGCGGCCGATGTCGCGGAGGAACAGCTGCAGGAGGTCGGTGGTGCTCTCGGCCTTGGCGGCCACGCGGCGGGGACGCTCGGCCTCCTCGGCCAGCTTGGCGCGGCGCTCCTGGGCCTCGGGCTCCTCGAGCAGCTCGATGCCCATCTCGTCGATGTGCGTGTAGAGGGCTTCGGCATCGTCCTGGACGATGTCCATGCCCTGCAGCGCCTCGGCGACCTCCTCGATGCCGAGGAACCCCTGCTCCTGCCCGCGCGTGAGGAGGACCTGCATCTCCTCGTGGCCCACGATCTCCTTGAGCGTCATCTCGTTCCGTCCCCTCCGGCCCGGCTTGCGCCGGGCGACTCGTCACCGGAACCGGGGCGGCGGGTGCCGTCCGGTCCTCCTGCCGGGCTTCCGTGCCCGGGACCTGCCCTTCTCACCCGATGGCCAGGGGCCTCGCCGGGGATCCAGCGAGCCGGTGCGCACGACCGGCATGATGCTTTCGGCAGTCTCCCCACCGGCCCTTATGGACCGGTTAAGGGGTTCGCGGGTGAGGGTAAACATCCTGCCCCCCGGTGTCAGGGGGGATCGGGGGGATCCTTACCGTTTCGTCACCAAGATCACCCGTTCGTGCGGGTGCCGCGCTGCGCGCGCGCCTGGTCCTCGATGCCCTCCAGCAGTGCCGTGGCGGTGCGGCCCAGCGGGGTGTCGGGGTCGATGCGCACGACGCGGCGCCACGACGACAGGACGTCCCCGCCCGCGCGGCGGTAGGTGGCCAGCCAGCCCCTGTTGAACCACGCCAGCTGGCTCTCGGGGTTGTCGCGCGTGATGCGCGAAAGGGTTGCCGCCGCGCGCCGGAGGCCGGCATCCCCCGTGGCGGCGTCGGCCATGGCCAGGCCGATGACCGGGTCGATGGCGTCGGGGTCGGCGGCGCGGGCGCGGCGATAGGCATCGGCAGCGGCATCCTGCGCGCCCGCGCGCTGCTCTGCTGCTCCCAGTCGCATGAGCGACGCCGAGTCGTCGGCTCGGGCCTCGTCGCGGTAGCGCTCCACCTGGTCGGAGGGGGAGAGGGACGCGATGTCGTCCGGCACCGGGTCACCCAGCACCATCGCAAGCGGGGGAAGGTCGGTGGGGCCGGTGAGCTCCTGGCCGGGCGCGGCCACCACGCCCACCACGATGGGCTGGGCCTCGTCGGGCGCGGCGAGCTGCGTGGTGCCGCCCAGCGCGAGGGCGCCCGCGATGACCGCGCCCGCCACCACCAGGCCCGCTGCAACCACCGCCAAGATGCCCCGGGCGCTCATGGCTTGGCAGTGTGCCATCGCGTGCGTCGCGGCACGCGGGACGACCGTCCCCTCAGGACGTTGTCGGCGGCACCAGGGCGTCGAGGGCGTCGCGCACCGCGGCCAGCGGCACGCGCACGGTGCCCGTGCCCACCCAGGCGCCGTCGGTACGACCTGCGATGCCCGTGGCGATGGCCGGGCCCTCACCGGCGTCGAGGCACAGGCGCGCGTCGATGGCCACCTCGGCGCAGGAGATGAGCCCCTGGTCGCCCGTCCACGTGGCCGCGTCGGGGGCGGAGGTGCCGGGGTCGAGGCGGGGATCGTCGGCGATGGGGGCGGGGGCGGTGAACCACGCCCCGGGGAGGCCGGCCAGCATGATCCCCACGTCGGTGCCGTTCCCCGCCATCGCGGTGACCAGGCTGGACCGCCCCGAGCCGGCGGTGGCCTGCAGCATGGCCCGGGCGGCGGCGGCCATGAGGGGCATGGCCAGCCGCCCGGTGCCGACCATTGGCGCCAGCGCCGGCACGGCGTCGAGGGCACGCGACGCCAGTCCCGGCATAAGCGCGCTCATGAGCAGGAGCGACGCCGCGCGCGGCGTGGCCGCGGGCTCGTCGCCCATCGCGGAGGCCGTGCGGAGCATGTCCAGGAGGTCGATGGGGCCTGTGGCGCCCAGGGCCGCGGCCGCGCCGGGTGCCACGCGGTCGGCGAGCAGCCTCTGGCGCGTGAGCAGCTGCCGGCTGGGTGACCCCGGTGGCAGCCCGTCGCCGGCGCCGTCCGACATGGGGGCCCAGGCATCGGCCCCCGTGGCGTCGTCATGCACCGCCCATGCGGCCATGGAGGGGGAGAGGACGCCGCACATGGTGGCGGCCACGCCGTGGCCGTCGCCGGGCTCCAGGGCGATGGCGCCCTGGGCGATGAGCGCGGCGGCGTCGCCCTGGTCGGGCGCCCAGCCCTCAAGCACCGCCGCGCGCGCCACCTGGGCACGCATGGCCGGGCCCATGGCGTCCCATTCGCAGGGAGGACCGGCGTGGAGGATGATGCGGCCGTTCATGCCGGGCACCAGGTCGGCGGCGATCCCCGCGCCCACCAGGTGCGGCCGGGCGGCGTCCAGCCGCTCCAGGGCCTCGCGGTTGCCCTGCTCCACGGCGTCGTCGGCGTATGCCCGGGTGAGCCGCGCCACGTCGGCGAGGTCGCCGCGTGCCGGGGGAGACCACTCCACCACCAGGGGCTCCACCCCCTGGTCGCGCAGCGACTGCTCCACGCGCGGGGCATCGATGGTGGCGATGGCCAGTGCCATGCGCTGATGCTACGGCGCGCCTCGGAGGCGCCGGGGTCAGGTGACCAGGAAGGCCACGCCCACGGCGATGCCGAGCACGATGACGCCCACGCGGAACACCGTCTCGTTCAGGTGCTGCACCGTCTTGCCGCCCATCCATCCGCCCGCGTAGGCACCCACGCCCATCAGCACCGCGGCCAGCCAGTACACCCGTCCGCTGAACGCGAAGAAGAGGGCCGCGGCCCCGTTGGCGCACAGCGACATCAGCAGCTTGAGGGCATTGAGGCGGTTGAGGGTGTCGGTGAGCATGAGACCGAGGATCGCGATGGTGATGATCCCCAGTCCCGCGCCGAAGTAACCGCCATAGACGGTTGCCACGAACACCGACGCGATGAGCACGGGTCGGGCCATCTCCCCGGTGTCGCCGCGCGCGCCGAGGGTGGCGCGCCGGAGTGGCCCCTGCACGGCCAGGAGGGCCGTGGCGCCGAAGATGAGCCAGGGCACCAACTGCTCGAACAACTCCTGGCCGGTGGCCAGCAACAGCGCGGCTCCCGTGACGCCCCCGACGATGGACGTGATGGCCAGCGCGCGCGCGAGGTCGCGGCGGCCGGCGAAGTCGCGGCGCTGCGCGTAGGCGCCGCCGGCGTAGCCCGGCGACAGTGCCACGGCATTGGTGATGTTGGCGTCGAGGGAGGGGATGCCCACGGCGGTGAGCACCGGGAAGCTCACGAGGGTGCCGCCGCCCGCCACCGAGTTGACGAAGCCGCCCGCGACGCCGCCCAGCAGCACGGCGACGAGGGCCCAGGTTCCGAGGTCCACCACGCGTGCGAGCATGCCACGGCCGGGCGGCCCCGGTCCGCTACGGTGCGCGCCCGGATGGGCGATCCCGCACCCCGCACCACGATGCTCGGCGGTCTTGGCCGGTGGTGCGCCCGCCGCCGTTGGTGGGTGCTGGGCGCGTGGGTGGTGGCCCTGGTGGGCCTCACGGTGCTGGGCGGCGCACTGGGCGGCACGCCGTCGGACGACCTCACCGTGCCGGGTCTCTCCGCCGCCGAGGGCGAGCGGGTGCTGCAGCGGGACTTCCCCGGCCAGGGCCGCGCCGACGGGCAGGTGGTCATCCGCTCCGAGGGCGCTCCGCTGGCGGTGGCCCCCGCGCGGGCGGCCATCGCCGAGGCCGCCGCCGGCATGCGCCGCATCCCCGGCGTGGAGTCGGTGGCCGTGCCGGGCGCCCCGGGCACCGTGTCGGCCGATGGCCGTACCGCCCTCATGGGAGTGGAGTGGCGCACGGCCCCCCAGGACCTGGGCGCGGCCGACCTGGATCGCCTGCGCGATGCCGCCCGCCCCCTGCGTGACGCGGGCCTGGTCGTGGCCTTCGCGGGATCGCCCGCGGTCCAGGCCGAGTCATCGGGCACCGACTGGTCGGCCGTCGTGGGCGTGGCGGCGGCAGTGGTGATCCTGCTGCTGGCGTTCGGATCGGTGATCACCATGGCCATCCCGGTGGTGGGTGCGCTGGTGTCGGTGGGCACCGCGCTGGCCATCCTCACCGTGCTGCAGTCGGTCACCGACGTGAGCGCCGTGGGTCGCACCCTGGCGGTGATGATCGGGCTCGGTGTGTCGGTGGACTACGCGCTGTTCGTGGTGAGCCGCCACGCGCAGCAGGTGGCCGGCGGCATGGAACTGCGCGAGTCCATCGCGCGGGCCACCGCCAGCGCCGGGCGCGCGGTGGTGATCGCCGGCACCACGGTGGCCATCGCGGTGCTGGGCCTGGCGGTGGCCGGCATCCCGTTCGTCACGCGCCTGGGCCAGGCCGCCGCCATCGCCGTGGTGGTGGCCGTGCTGGCCGCCATCACCCTCCTGCCCGCGGCGCTCGCGATCGTGGGCAACGGCCTGGGCCGGTGGCGCCTGCCGTTCGTGTCGGGTCCACGGCCCGTGGACCTGGATGCCCCGCGCGCTGAGATGCACGGCTTCGCCCGGTGGTCGCTCACGGTCACCCGTCGCCCCTGGCCCTGGTTGCTGGCGTCGCTCGCGGTGCTGGTGGCGCTGGCTATGCCGGTGTTCTTCATGGAGCTCGGCCAGGTGGATGCGGGTACCGATCCC
Organism: Thermoleophilia bacterium; assembly: GCA_016780995.1. Classification (GTDB taxonomy): domain Bacteria; phylum Actinomycetota; class Thermoleophilia; order Miltoncostaeales; family Miltoncostaeaceae; genus SYFI01. The sequence continues at coordinate 10,493 of JADHKZ010000004.1, forward strand.
GAGGGGTCCACCACGCGCGAGGCCTACCACCTGATCGCCACGGGATTCGGTCCCGGGTTCAATGGCCCCGTGGAGGTGGTCCTGGAGGGGCCGCAGGCCAAGGCGCGCGCGCAGGACGTGGCCCAGCGGGCACGCGACCTGGCCGGCGTGGTGTACGCGGCCCCGCCGGTGCCGGCCCCCCGCGCCGACGCCGCCCTGGTGACCGTGGTGACCGCCGCGGCGCCGTCCAGCCCGCGCACCACTGAGGTGGTGGAGAGGCTGGCGCAGCGCCTGCGCCCGGTGGCCGGCCCCGGCACGCGGGTGTACGCCACCGGCCCCACGGCCGTGGGGGTGGACCTGTCGCAGCGGGTGGCGTCGCGCCTGCCGTGGTTCATCGCAGCGGTCATCCTGATCTCGTTCGTGCTGCTGATGATCGAGTTCCGGTCGCTGCTGGTGCCGCTGCAGGCGGCCCTGATGAACCTGCTGTCGGTGGGCGCGGCCTTCGGCGTGGTGGTGGGCATCTTCCAGTGGGGAATCCTGCGGGAGCAGATCGGCGTGCCGGAGGCCGTGGCCATCGAGGCCTGGGTGCCCATGATGATGTTCGCCATCCTGTTCGGGCTGTCGATGGACTACGAGGTGTTCCTGTTGTCGCGCGTGCGGGAGGCATGGCGCGAGACCGGCGACCCGCACCGCTCCGTTGCGCTGGGCCTGGCCTCCACCGCGCGGGTCATCACCGCGGCCGCGCTGATCATGGTGAGCGTGTTCCTGGCGTTCGTCATCACCGACGACGTGGTGGTGAAGATGCTGGGAATCGGGCTGGCCACGGCCGTGCTGGTGGATGCCACGATCATCCGCCTGGTGCTGGCGCCCGCGCTGCTGAGCCTGTTCGGGCGGTGGAACTGGTGGCTGCCGGGGGGGGACAATGCGGCCATGAGCCCCGCCGAAGAGCCCTCGGGCATCGCCCCCCGCCCCGACCGCGTGTCGGTGCGCACGGGCGCGCGGCCCCACACGGAGTTCGGTCATGACGACGTGGACGCGGACGCCGAGCTCGTGGTCATCCGCACCGACGACCACAAGCACTGGGACGGGCTCCTCATGCGCCCGCGCGATGATCGGGGCGGCCGCGCGGGCACCCTGGTGATCATCGTGCACGGCTCGCTTGGCAACTACATGGGGGGCGTACCGCGCCGGATGGCGTTCGAGCTGGCCCACCACGGCTACGCAGCGCTGTCCATCAACACGCGCATGGCCAACTTCGGCGTGGTGTACGGCGGCGGGCTGTTCGACGAGACCCCCCGTGACCTCGCCGGCGCCATGGACCTGGCGCGCGAGCGCGGATTCGAGCGCGTGGTGCTGATGGGCTACAGCCTGGGCGCCAGCATCGTCACGCACTACCAGGCGCTGCGCCACCCGCCCGAGGTGGTGGGCTTGTGCACTCTGGCGCACCCGTGGAGCCTGCCCGAGTCGATGCGTGCGCGGTGGACCCGCCTGCGCGCGCGGCCCTCGTACACCGAGGTGGCGCGCATGGCGCTGCGGGCGGGCGTGGACCGCGACGGGTCGGATGACGTGGTGATCGTGCACCGCGGCGCCGGGCCCACCGACTCGCCGTACGACGCCGAGGCGTGGTCGCTTCGCTGCTGGTGGCAGTGCCGGGGCCCGGAATCGCGCAACCCGGTGTCGGTGGACCGCATCCGTGACGTGGGCGTGCCCGTGGCGCTGATTCAGGCGGGAGACGACCCCGTCTTGCCGGGGGACGATGGCGACAACCTGGCCGAGGCCGCGCGGGCAGCTGGCGTGCCCGTGCACCTGGAGCATGTCCCCGGGGCCGACCACACGTTCTGGGGGATGGTGCCGCAGGTGGCCGAGCGAGCGGTGGCGTGGTTGGACGCCCTGCCGCAGCAGCGCCCGGCCCCGGTGCCGCCGCGCGGGGCGGGGTCGGGCACCGTGCGGCTGGTGACCATCCGGGGCGCGGATGGCAGCCTGCACGACGGCATCCTCGAGCGCCATGCCGACGCCACCGAGGCCCGCGCGGCGGAGACCGGCCGGCGCACGGCGATCGTGCACCTGCACGGCAACCAGGGCAACCTGAGCGTGGGGGCGCTGCGGTTCCTGCGCGCCCCCGTGGCCGGCTTGGGGCTGCCCATCCTCACCATCGACACGCGCATCGGCAACGTGTCGCAGTTGTTTGGCACGGCCGTGCTGGAGGACGTGCTGGACGACGTGCGCGCGGCCGCTGCGTGGCTGGCGGGGGAGGGATACGACCACCTGCTGGTGTCGGGCTACTCGCTCGGCGCCACCGCGGCGTTCTACTGCGCCGCCCACGACCTGGGCCTCCCCCTTGTGGGCGCCGCGGGCCTGGGCACCGCGTGGAGCCTTCCCGAGTCGAGCCGCGCGCGCATGGATCGCTGCGGCGCCGCGCCCTCATATGAGGAACTGGTGGAGCTGTGCCGTCCGTACGCCGACGTGGAACCCGAGGACGACATGAGCCTGGTGATCCATCGCATGTACCTGCCCGATGACGCCCCGCACGCGGCGGGCGTGTACACGGCCCGCACGTGGTGGCACAGCCGGGGGCCCGACTCGGACGCGGCCAAGGCCTACCTGCACATCGGCCGCGTGCCCGCTCCCGTCCTGCTGGTGCAGGGGACGGACGACGTGATCGTGGCGCCGGACGACGCCGACCGCCTGGCCGACCGTGCCCGCGCCGATGGCCACGCGGACGTCACCCTGCAGGTGCTCCCCGGCGTGGGCCACGACTTCGGCGACCACGACGCCACCTTCGGCGCCCTTCGCGACTGGCTGCTGCGGGTGGGCTAGGCGGCGGCGGGCCGCACGGCGCGCACCAGGGTGTCGATCGCCGTGCGCGGGCCGTCGGGGGTGTCCACCACCCGGTCGATGCGCTGGGCGGCCACCACCTCCAGGTCGTCCTCCAGGAAGCTCGTGACCTGGTCGGGTGACTGCAGGATGGCCGGGTCGGGCGGTCCGCCGTGCCCGCGCTCCAGGTTGTCCACGTCGTGGCCGATGAGCAGGAAGGTCCCCCCCGGGGTGAGCGCCCGTGAGGCCCCGGACACCGCGGCACCCAGCACCGGGTCCGGCACCTGCAGGTACAGCACGATGACCAGGTCGAACTCCCCGGCCGGGGGCCGGTAGTCGCCCACGTCGGCCTGCACGGCCGTCAGCGCCACGCCCTGCTGCCGCGCCATCTCCTCGGCCCGGTCCAGGCCCGCCCGGGAGAAGTCGACGATGGTCACGTCCCAGCCGCGGGATGCCAGCCACACGGCGTTGCGCCCCTCCCCGCCACCGAGGTCGAGCGCGCGCCCCGGGGGGAGCGCCTCGACCTCGGCGACGAGGCGGCGGTTCGGCTCCGAACCCCATACGAGGTCCGGAGCCGAGTACCGCCGGTCCCACACGCCGGCGTCAGTGCCCAAAGCGCACGTCCGGGAGGATCCGGTCGAGCCACCGGGGCTGCCACCACGCCCACTTGCCCACCAGGCGCAGCGCCACCGGAACGATGAGCAGCCTCACCAGGAGGGCGTCCAGCAGGACGGCCACCCCGAGGATGATGCCCATCTCCTTGGGCGGCAGCGGCCCGGAGAGGGCGAACGTGAAGAACACGGCCACCATCACCGCCGCAGCGGCCAGGATGACCCGGCCCGAGTGCGCGAGGCCGCCGACCATGGCGTCCTTGGCATCGTGCGACCGGTCCCAGTGCTCGCGCGCCGAGGACAGCAGGAACACCGTGTAGTCCATCGAGATCGCGAAGATCATCGCGAAGAAGAAGACGGGTCCCCAGGCGTCGATGAAGCCCTGTGACTCGAAGCCCAGCAGCCCCGCCCCCCAGCCGTCCTGGAAGATGAGGCGGGCCACGCCGAACGCGGCGCCCACGGCCAGGAGGTTGGTGATCACGCCGATGGCGGCCACCACCGGGGCCTGGAAGGCCACCAGCAGCAGCAGGAAGCCCAGCACCAGCACGATGCCGATGACGATTGGCGTGTAGGTGCTGAGCGCCGAGGACAGGTCGGCCTGCTCGGCAGCCGCGCCGCCGATGAGCACACCGGCAGGCAGAGTGGTGCGCAGCCTGTCGATGGTCTCCGCGGTGGCCGTGGTGGACGGTCCCGTGGTGGGCACCGCCTGCACCATCGCCAGCCCGCCCCCGCCCGGCATGGGCGGCATGGCCGCGGCCACGCCGGCGTCGGAGGCGACCGACTTCTGCACCGCCGCCATCTCGCCGGCCGGGCCGACGATCTGCAGGGTGCCCGGCGCGCCCTCGCCGAACGCCTCGCTCACCAGTGCGTAGCCCTGTCGCGAGCCGTCGTCCTCGGGCACCACCGTGATGGACGGCATGCCCGTCTTCAGGCCGAGGACCGGAATGGCCAGGATGATCAGGGCGATCACGGCGGGCGCCCCGAACAGCAGGGGCTTGCTCCACAGCCTCTGGCCCCAGCGCTCGAACCTGGCAGAGCGGTGCTCGCCGGTGTGCGCCCACTTGAGAGCCCCCTTGTCCACCCGCGAGCCCAGCTTCGCCAGCACCGCCGGCAGCAGGGTGAGGGTGGCCAGCAGGATGAAGACCACCGAGATCATGATGCCGAGCGCCATCGAGCGGAACGCGGGGCTGGGCACGATGAGCACCGCGGACAGCGAGATGAGCACGGTCAGGCCCGAGAACATCACCGCCTTGCCCGCGGTATCCATCGTCTCGGTCGTCGCGTCGAGCGGGCTCCGGCCGGATCCGAACAGCGCTCCGCGGAAGCGGTGCACGATGAACAGCGCGTAGTCGATGCCCAGCGCGAGCGCGAACATGAGGGCGAAGTTCATCGCCCAGATCGACACGTCGAACGCCAGGGTGGTGAGGTACAGCGCGCCGGCGGTGGCCACCAGGCCCAGGATGGTGAGCAGCAGGGGGAGCCCCGCGGCCACCAGGGCACCGAATGCGAGCAGCAGGATGACCATGGTGACCGGCCATGAGAGGAGCTCGCTCTTGACCATGGCCGAGCGATTGGCCTCGTTGAAGTCGGACCACATGCCTGACGCGCCGGTGAGGTACACCGACACGCCGTCCGCCCCGTCCTCCGCGAGCGGGGCCTTCAGGCGGTCGGCCGCGCGCACCATCTCGGTGGCGTTCTCGGCGGCTCCCGCCATCACGATGGCCGTGCGGCCATCCTGCGAGATGGTCTGCCCCGGCATGGGCGGCACCACCTGAGACACGGCGCCGTCGGCCTCGAGCGTCGTCGTGGCCTTGGTCACCGCCGCCTGGAACGCCGGCGACGACACGGTCTTGTCGTCGGAGTGCACCACCACCATCAGTGCGTTGGAGGAGTTGCCCCCGAAGTTGTCCTGGATCAGTTGGCGTGCCTGCACCGACTGCGATCCGGTGTCCTCCCAGCCCGCGCCCGACAGCGACGTCTCCACGCGCGGGGCCAGGAAGCCCAGCCCCAGTGCGATGACCACCCAGGCGGCCACCACCCACCTGAAGTGCGTGGCCGACCAGCGGCCCAGGCGCCCGATGGGCCCCACGCTCGGCATGGGATCGGTCATCGCGCGCACCCCTGGAGGCCGAAGAGCTTCCTCATCACCAGCGACGACGGGCAGTCGCCGAATGCGACGTACATCCACTGGGATGCCCCCACGAACAGCGTGAGGATGAGGAACTACGGACTCACGAACGCGGCCAGCAGTGCGCTCGCGATGGTGACGGTGCCCGCCATGAGGAACAGGACCCGCTCAAGCGGCCAGCGACCTGTGGTGCTCAACGAATGACCTCCCCTGATACGAGGGATTGGAGTTCGGCCAGGTGGCGCTCGATCCCGCCGCACACGTGCTCGCACATCTCGAACACGCTCTCGTCGGCGATCGAGTGCAGCACGGCGTTGCCGTGCCGCTCCCGGCTCACGATGCCCGCGCCATGCAGCAGCGCGAGGTGCTTCGACACGTTCTGCTGCGAGGAGCCCAGGGCCTCGGCCAGCACGCCCACGGCCCGGGGGCCGTCGCGCAGCTGGTCGAGGATCCGGATGCGCATGGGTTCCCCCAGCACCTTGAAGCGCTCGGCGATGAGGTCGGCGAGCGGGTCGGGTATCGGGTGGGGAATGGCCATGCCACGGCTCCTCGGTCGAAGGACGCGGCGGAACGTACTTATCAACTACATAGTTGTCAAGTTGTAATTTTGGGGGAAGGGAAGGCCACCCCCGGCGGAGAATCCGCAGGCCATGACGTCACCCCGCCTCCTCACGTTGTCGGATGCCGCCGAGGTATGCGGCACCACCAAGAAGGCGCTCGAGCGCCGTGCCGAGAGGGGCACCCTCGTCGTGGAATGGCGCGGGGGGGTGCGCATGGTGGAGGTGTCCGAACTGGTGCGCGTGGGCCTGGTGGATTCCGGCGCGCAGGTGGCGGCCCCCGTGCCCGGAAGCAGCATCGAGCGCCCGCTGGCCGTCCTGGCGCGCCGGGTGGCCGAGGCCGATGCCGACCTGGCCGAGATGCGCGCGGCGCTGGCGGCCACCGAGGCGGCGCTGCGGCGTGCCCGCGAGGAGGCCCGCATGCTGCGGTCGCACCTCGTCCGCCAGTCGGCGTCCACGGACCTGCTGGCCGAGACCGCCTAGGCGCGGGCAGCCCCGCGACCGGCGCTGCCGGTAGCGTGCGGGGCGTGGACGAGCTCCCGCGGGACGACGACGTGGTGGTGGAGCTGCACCCGGGCGCGGGCGCGGACCCCGGTGCGGGGCACGCGCCGGGGGTGGAAGGGCTCACGGTCATCGGGGTGCCCGGGCCGTTCGCCGCGCTGGAGGCCCACCGCGCCATCTCCGCGGGCTCGGACGTCATGTTGCTCACGGGCGATGTTCCCCTGGCCGACGAGGTGGACCTGAAGGCCCGCGGGGCGTCGGCCGGCCGCCTGGTGCTGGGACCCGGAAGCACCAGCGCCATCATCGACGGCATCGGCATCGGCGTGTCGAATGCGGTGGCCCCCGGGCGCGTGGCGGTGGTGGCCACCTCGGGGTCGGGCGCGCAGGAAGCCACCGTGCTGCTGGACCGCTTCGGCGTGGGCGTGAGCCGCTGCCTGGTCACCGGCCCGCGCGACCTCACCGACGAGGTGCGGGCCATGTCCACGGCCGCCGTGCTGGCGCGCCTGGCGGACGACCCCGCCACGGATGGCGTGGTGCTGGTGGCCGAGGGATTCTCGGGCCGCGGGGCCGAGGCGGCGCTGGCCGCCCTGGCCGCGTGCGACCTCGCCGGGTCGGCATGCCTCATCGGGGCCGATGGCATTCCCGCGCCCGACGGCGTGGAGGTGCACGGGGTCATCGACCAGGCCGTTGCGGCCGCGGCCCGCCGGGCCGGCGCGCGCCCGGTCATCCCGGCCGCGGAGCCCACCGGATGGGTGAGCGCCGGTCACGTGCGGGGCATCTTCTCGGGGTCGGCCCTGTGCGCCGAGGCCGCGGCCCTGCTGGCCGCCCGCCTTGGCCGGGTGGTGTCCAACACGCCGGCGGGTGCGGCTGAGCACCTGGATCCGCAGGACGTCGTGCGCGGGCACGCGTGCCTCGACCTGCACGCCGAGTCCACGTGGCACGGCACCCCCGATCCCGTGGAGCACCCCGAGCGCCGGGCTGAGCTCATCGCAGAGACCGTGGGCGACCAGACCGTGGCCGTGCTCCTGCTGGACGTCATCCTGGGGCGCGGCGCGCATCCCGACCCGGCGGGGGTGCTGGCGCCGGCGCTGGCGTCCGCGCTCCAGGCCCGGCCGTCGCTGCAGGTGGTGACGCACGTGTGCGGCACCGAGGCCGACCCGCAGGTGCTGTCGCGCCAGGAAGAGCAGCTCACGCGCGCAGGCGCACGCGTGGCCCCCACCAGCGCGCAGGCCGCGCGGCTGGCGGCATCGCTCGTGCGCCCCGGTCGCTGAGGCCACCCCGGTGCGGGTGCGCATCGCCACCTATTCGGCCATGCCGCGCGGCGGCGCGGTGCATGCGCGCCGCCTCGCCGAGGAACTGGCCGCGCGGGGCCATCAGGTGGAGCTGTGGGCGCTCACCATGGAGGGGTCGGGCCTGATCGTGGGCCCCGGGGTGGCCGTGCACCAGGTGCCGCTGCCGCCGGTGGCGGGCGAGCCGGTGGCCGACCGCATCGGGCGCGCGTCGCAGGTGCTGGCCGACGCCATGCGCGCCGCCCCCGCCGCCGACATCAACCACGCCCAGGACCTGCTCTCGGCCCGCGCGCTGCTCGCGCTGCGCGCCGATGGCGCGGTGGCCCATGTCGTGCGCACCGTCCACCACGTGGAGGCGTTCACCGACCGCTTCCTGGAGGAGTGCCAGCGCGCATCCATTCAGGACGTGGACCGGTGCATCGCGGTGTCGGCCTTCTGGGCCCAGCGGCTGGCCGACCAGTTCGGTGTGCAGGCACCGGTGGTGCCAAATGGGGTCGACGCGGAACGCTTCGGGGGGTGCGCTCTGGACCGCACCGAGGCCGGGCGCCGCATGGGGTGGGGGGGCCGGTGCGCGGTGCTGGCCGTGGGTGGCGTGCAGCCCCGCAAGGGGAGCCGTGTGCTGCTGGAGGCCTTCGCACGCGCACGAGGGCGGCTGCCCGATGGCGCCCTGCTGGTGGTGGCCGGCGGGGACGGCGTGTTCACCGACCCGGCGGCCGTGGAGGCCTGGGAGGACGATGCGGTGCGACTGGGGCTGGTGGTGCACCGCGGTCCCGGCGTGCCCGCCGGCGCCGACGTGGTGCGCCTGGGCGTGGTGGATGATGACGACATGCCGGCGCTCTACCGCGCGGCGGACGTGCTGGCGTTCCCCTCCACCCGCGAGGGGTTCGGGCTCGCCATCGTGGAGGCCATGGCGTCGGGGCTGCCCGTCGTCACAAGTGACCTCCCCGTGCTCGCGGAGTTCCTGCGCGACGGGGATGATTGCCTCATGGCACCCGTCGGCGATTCCGGACCCCTGGCCCTTGCGCTGGTACGGATCGTCAACGACCACGACCTTCGCGTGCGTCTCACGGGCGCGGCCCGGGAGGTGGCCGCGCGGTATACGTGGGCGGCCACCGCCGAGCGGGCCGAGCAGGTGTACCGCCAGCTCCTTGAGCCATGACCCCCCGGGCGGCGGGCACGGAGATCGAGGGCGACCTCCGGGTGATGGCATCCCGCCCGTGGCCGGGCTCGGCCGTTGCGGTGTCGCCGGACGGCGAATGGGCCGCGGTGGCGCTGCCGGGTCGGGTGCTGGTGGCCCGCCTGCCGGGGCTGGACCACGAGCGTGAGATCGCCGTATCGGACGTGCGGTCGCTGGTGGCGGTGGACGAGGGGCGGCTGGCGCTCGCGCCGCGCCGCGGCCTGCTGGTGATCGACGACCCGGCGGGGTCACCGCGCGTGGGGCTGCGCGCCCGGGGACCCGGCCGCCTGGCGCTTGCCGCCGGACCGGCTGGCCGCCTGGCCGCGGTGGGTGATCGCGCGGCGCTGCCCCGCGCCACGGTCATCGCCCGGTCCGACGCCGGCCGGCGCCGCGACTGGACTGCCGCGGTGGACGGCGCCACCGCGGCCGCATGGCTTGATGGCGGCGACCTGGTGGTGGCTGCGGGGGAGGACCTGGTGCTGGTGCGCCACGGGGCCGAGCACGCCCGGGCGCACGCCCCCATCGGCGAGCCCATCACCGGCCTGGCATCCATCCCGGGCGGCGTGGTCATCGCGGGGGCGGGTGATCGCGCCGTGTTGCACTCCATCGTGCCCGGGGCGGCGCGCCCGTCCATCACGGTGCCGTCGGGCACCGGACGCGTGCTGGCGGTGGCCGGCGGGCTGCTGGTGGCCTGCACCCGTTCGCTGGGCGAAAGGGTGGCCGTGCACGACCTGGCCACGGGGCGGGCCATCGCCGCGTTGCGCGGGGTGTCGGCCGCGGCGCCCGCTCCTCCGCTGGTGGTGGCCACCGGGCGCGAGGGCACCGTGGTGGCGGGCCCTTGACACCGGAACCCCCGTGGGGGGATTCGGGGGATCCGGGACGAATGCTCCCCGGAAATTCCTGATTCCCCTACCCGGAGGGTCCCTCATATGAAGCTCCCCACGAAGGTCCGCCGCCCCAGCGCGTCGATGGTCATCGCCACCACCGCGCTGGTGCTTGCCGCCGGTGGTGCCGGTGCATTCGCCCAGAGCCAGATCAACGGCAAGAACCTGGTGAACAAGTCGGTCACCAACGCCAAGATGGCCAACAAGGCCGTGAACAACCGCGTCCTCGCGCCCAACAGCGTCCTCGCATCGACGCTCGCGCCGGGCGCGATCAGCACGGTGCTCCGCTACGAGGTCCTGAACGTCCCCACGGGGACCACGGCCAACGTCTTCGCGCGCTGCAACTCGGGTGAGGACGTCGTGGGCGGCGGCTTTGGGGGCATCAACCCCACCAGTTGGATCGGCCAGGGCAACCCGCAGGCCCATGTGTCGTTCTCGCGCCCCGCCACCGCGGACGGCCAGGCTCCGACCAACGGCCGCGTGCCGGTGGGCTGGAACGTCGGCGTGGTGAACGAGAGCAACCAGGTGGTGCAGGCTTCGTCCTACGTGGTGTGCCTGCGCGCGTAAGCGCCGCGCGTGCGTCCCCGCCCCCCGGGGCGGGGACGCCGCCGCTAGCGCCCCTCGAGCTCGCGCGTCACGCGTGCGAGGCCCGTCACCTCGACGGGGTCATCATCCAGTGCGGGCACCACCGCCGTTGGCGGATTGCCCAGCGCCTGCGCGAGGGCCGCCATCTCGTGCCGGTCGGCCGCCGCGCGGGCTCGGGCCGCGGACAGGGCATCGGCGGCGCGCTGCGCGAGGCCCTCGGGGTCGGCGGCGCCGGCCGCGGCCAGCAGGTGCGCCAGCCCATCGGGCGGTGCCCCCCCGCCCGCGGGCTCGGCGTGCACGCGGTTCACCACCACGGCGCCCAGGGAGTAGCGGTCGTCCCGCAGTCGCCGCCACAGGGCGATTGCCTCGCCGGCGGGCTCGGGGCGCGGGCCGGTCACCACCACGAAGCGGGTGGAGTCGGAGGCCAGCAGGTTGCGCACGGCCGATGCCCGGTCGCTGAACCCCTGGTACATGCCGTCGAACGACTGCAGGAACTCCGACAGGTCGGTGAGTAGTTGGGCCCCCGTGAGGCGCTCCACCACCGACATCACCATGTGCCCGCCGGCCTGGAGGGCGCGCCACCCCGTGCGACCGGCGCCCGACCGGGGGCCCAGCAGCAGGCGCAGGCCGCGCCCCTCCACGAAGCGCGTCATGCGCTCGGGGGCATCCAGGAAGTCGAGGGCGTTGCGGGCCGGCGGGGTGTCCAGCACCACCACGTCGTAGTCGTCCGAGTCCACCAGTTCATACAGCCGTTCCACCGCCATGAATTCCTGCGCGCCGGCCACTGCCGTGGACAGGTGGCGGTACACCCTGTTGCGCAGGATCTTCTGGCGGGCGGCCTCGTCGGGCGCCTCGCGCGCCACCAGCCGGTCGAACGTGGCCCGGGGATCCAGCTGCAGGGCGTCGAGCGTGCCCGCCATCGGCATTCCCGCCTGCGTGATGCGCGCGGGGTCCACGCGGTGCGGGACATCCCCCAGGTGCTCGATGCCCAGTGCGCTGGCCAGGCGGCGCGCCGGGTCGATGGTTACCACGGCCACGCGCGCCCCGCGCGATGCCAGGCCCAGCGCCAGCGCCGCCGACACCGTGGTCTTGCCCACGCCCCCGGCGCCCGCCACCACCACCACGCGACGGCGCTCCAGAAGGCCCACCAGGTCGAGGTCAGGCGCCATCCGCGCCCCCGATGGCCGGGTCGTCCATGAGCGCCGCCGACAGCACCTCCAGCCCGCCGGACCCCGGTGAGAGGTCGGGCACCTCGGGCAGCACCGCCACGGGCAGCCCGCCGGCCTGCGCCAGCCCCTCCACCTCGCGTGCGTCGTGGTCGGCCCCGTTGGCCACGGCCAGTGCGGCGTCGGCGGCCGCGCGCTCGGGAGATCCGGCCGCCGCCGACCCTGCCGCCGCCACCAGGGCCTCCCGGTCGGCCGCGCCGAAGGGCGAGCGCCGGACCCGGTTGATGATTGCGCAGGTGAGCGGCAGGTCCTTGGCGCGCAGCGCGGCGATCGCCTCCACGGCCTCGGTCACGGCCAGGTCCTCCGGTGCCGCCACCACCACCACGCCGGTGGCCTGCGGATGGCGGATGACCTTCTCGATGGCACCCGCCTGGTCGTGGATGGGGCCCGATCCGGCCAGCTCGCGGGCATTCCCGGCGGCCTCCAGCAGCGCGATGCCGTGGCCCGTGGCGGGCGCATCCACCACCAGGCGGTCCCACACCGGTGTGCCGTCGCGCACCGTGGTGGCCAGGTCCCAGATCTTGCCCAGGGTCACCAGTTCGGCCAGCCCGGGCGCTGCCTGGGTGACCTGGTGGAAGGCCCGGCTCCGGGACATCATCTCCACGAGGGGCCTCACCTTCAACTGGATGGTGAGGTACTCCTGGGTGGCGCGCTCGGCATCCACCGACAGCGCGAACAGGCCGGGGCGCACCTGCACGGGATCGTCCAGGGCGGGGGGCACTCCGAAGAGGGCGCCCGTGCGCTGCTCGGCGGCCACCTCCACAAGCAGCGTGCGCTGGCCCTGGTCGGCCATGCCCAGCGCGAGCGCCGCGGCCACGGTGGTCTTTCCCACCCCACCCTTGCCCAGCACGAATGCCAGCCGGCGGCCGATCAGCGGCGGTTGCTCCATCTCCCTCACCCTAGCCCGGCAAGGAGGTAGTGTCCTCAGGCATGGGCTGGACGGCATGGACCATCTCAGGGGCGGCGATCGCCCTCGGCGTGCTCGTCATCGCCGGCCTGGCCTACGCCATCGTGCGGGGCATCGGGCTCAAGCGCCGCATCGGCGCCAGCGGTCGCGCCATCAGCCCACTGGCCGACGGCATCAGCCGCTCGCTCTCGCAGATCGAGGCGGGCCTGGCGCGTGCCGAGGGCGGCGCCGCAGAGCTGTCGGGTGAGATCGAGCGCCTGCGCGTGCCCGTGGCCGAGCTGCAGGTGATCGGCCGCCACGCCGCGCTGGCATTCGGCGAGATCCGTGGCCCGCTGGGCTGGCTGGCCGGCATCCGGGCCCTCATCCGCCACCGCGCCCGCTAGGCGGTGCTGGCCGCCGTCATCGACGTCGGCTCCAACTCTGTGCGGTTGCTGCTGGCGCGGTCGGCGGACGCATCGGGCGCCGAGGGCGAGCGCATCGTCACGGTCACGGGCCTTCGCCGCGGCGCGGCCCCCGACGGGGCGGTCACGGATGGCGCGCTCCAGCGCCTTGATGCATGCCTGGCCGACTACGCGGCGCGCATTCGCGCGGCGGGCTCACCGCCGGTGGTGGCGGTGGGCACCGCAGCGGTGCGCGAGGCACCCAACGTGGGCCGCATCCAGGCCATCGCCGAGCACCGGCTGGGTGCCCCGCTCATGGTCATCAGTGGCCGGCGCGAGGCCGGCCTGTCGTTCGCCGGCGCCCGGTTGGTGCTGACCGGCGACGCCGGGCCGTGCCGGGTGATCGACATCGGCGGGGGCAGTACCGAGGTGGTGGAGGGGGATTCGGGCGGCCCGGTGCGCGCGGTGAGCCTGCCGCTGGGCGTGAACCGCCAGGGCGACATGATCACCACCGACCCCCCCGGTCCTGCTGACGTGGCGGCCGTGCAGGCCGAGGCCCGGGCGCTCGTGCGCGACGCCACCGCGGACTTCACGGGTGATGGGCCGCTCATCGGGGTGGCGGGGACCGTCACCACGGTGGCCGCCGTCATGGCCGGCCGCTACGACCCGGACCGGATCCACGGAATGGTGATCACCCGCAACCATGTAGCCGAGGTGCGCGACCGGCTCGCCGGCCTGGACGCCGCCGCCCGGGCCGCGGTGCCCGGCCTGCACCCGGACCGCGTGCCCGTGATCGTGCCGGGCCTGGCGATCCTGGCGGGCTGCATGGATGCCCTGGGCGCGGAGGACCTGGTGGTGTCCGAGAGGGACATCCTCGACGGCGTGGCCATGCAGGCCGCCGACGGGAGCCTGCGGGCCGAATAGACTTGGCGCCATGGGCACGGAGGCCACACCGGAGATCCAGCACGACGCCGTCCACGCGGTGGACGGGCTCGCCGAGGCGCTGGCCCGTACCGAGGACCCGGCCGATGACCGCCGGATGATCTTCTCGAAGGGGGAGAACACCCGGCACATCCGGCACGAGCAGGTGCTGGAGCGCTGGCCGATCCTGGCCGAGGACTGGTGCCGGCGCATCGAGGACACGCGGCTGTCGTCGGTGGATCGCACCCCCGGCGCGGCGACGTTCGGGCGCTAGGGGTGACCTCGGTGCCCGCCGGCCGGAGTGGCGGAACTGGTAGACGCGGGGGACTTAAAATCCCCGGCCCCTCGGGGCGTGCGGGTTCGAGTCCCGCCTCCGGCTCCTACGTCGCACGCATGACGGGCCCGAGGGGGGCCCGTCATGCGTGGACGGGTGGTCGCTATCCGGCGACCGAGCGCTTGAGCTGGGCACCCGCCTGGAAGCGGGGCACCTTGCGCGCCGGGATCTGGATCTTCGTGCCCGGGTTGCGCGGGTCCACGCCCTCGCGGGCCGCTCGGTGCGACACCGAGAACTTGCCGAAGCCGGAGAACTGCACCTCGTCTCCGGCCTTGAGGGCGAGCTCCAGCTCGTCCAGGACGGCCTGCACTGCACGGGTGGCCTGGTCGTTGGTGAGGTCGGCTGCACGCGCGACGCGCTTGACGAAGTCGGCCTTGGTCATGGGTCTCCTCGCTTCGGTGACCTCCGGACGGAGGCTGCAGCATTCGCTGCGAACTGCCGCTGACGCTACCAACGCACCCGGACGCATCCACGCCGCGCGCACCGGAAAATGGCTTTCCGCAGGGGTTTTCACGTGATCCGCCGCGGCCCGCTAGCGCGCATCGAGGTGCAGTTCCCCCGCCCGGGCACCGCGGGCGTGCGCGCATCGTTCCCGGGCGGGGGAACGGGCCGTCCGGCCCAGGCCGACGTGCTCGACCTGGTGCTGGGCATGCTGGCCTGGGGGGTGCATGGCACGGATGAGCACGCGGTGCGCCCCACGGCCGATCGTATCCGGGCGGTGGCCACGGCCATCGCGTCCAGCCCCGATGGGTCGGTGGCGGACGGCACCATCGAGATGCCCACGCGGGCGCACGGCCGCGTGCCGGTCTCGCCCGGGCAGTGGGACGACTCCTGCCGCGCGGCCCCGGTCACGGTGGAGCTCGTGCACTCCGCCGTGGGCCCCGTCCCGGTGCGCAAGGGGTCGCCGCCGGCCCCGTCGCTGGTGCTGGGAGGGCTGGTGGCCGCTGCGTGGGATGCCCGTGGCGCGGGCCCGGAGGGGCGCCTGGCCATTGCGCTGGCGCTGGAGGGGCTCATCGGCTGGTACGCCGAGGCCCACCGGCTCACCCCTGCCCGCGACGCCGTGGCATCGGCGCGCATCCATGCCGCAGACCGGCTGCGGGCTGCGGGGCACGCACTGCCCCCCGCGCTGGCGGACGCCCCGGCCTAGTCGTCCTGGTGCTGGCCGCTCGCCGCCTCGCGGGCGATCTCGGCCACCACCTCCTCGTTGGCCAGCGTGGTCACGTCGCCCAGCTGCCGGTGCTCCGACACGTCGCGCAGCAGCCGACGCATGATCTTGCCCGACCGTGTCTTGGGAAGGTCGGGCGTGAGCACGATGGACGCCGGCTTGGCGATGGGCCCGATCTGGGTGGCCACGTGGTCGCGCAGGGTGGCGATGAGGCCCTCGTCGCCATGCACGCCGTCGCGCAGGATCACGAACGCCGCGATCGCCTCTCCGGTGATGGGATCCTTCCTGCCCACCACGGCCGCCTCGGCCACCGAGGGGTGGTCCACCAGCGCGCTCTCCACCTCGATGGTGGACAGCCGGTGTCCCGAAACGTTCATCACGTCGTCGATGCGGCCGAGAAGCCAGAAGTCACCGTCGGCGTCCACGCGACAGCCATCCCCGGCCAGGTACATGCCGGGGAAGCGGCTCCAATAGGTGTCCACGAAGCGCTGGTCATCACCCAGGATGGTGCGCAGCATGGATGGCCACGGCCGGTCCATCACCAGGTAGCCGCCCTGCCCACGCGGTACCTCCTGGCCGTCTTCGCCGACCACGCGGGCGGATATTCCAGGTAGTGGGCCTGACGCCGACCCCGGCTTCAGCGTGCTGAGGCCGGGGAGGGGGCTGATCATGATGCTGCCCGTCTCGGTCTGCCACCAGGTGTCGACCACCGGGGCCGTGCCGCCGCCGATGTGCTGCCGGTACCATTCCCATGCCTCGGGGTTGATGGGTTCTCCCACGCTGCCCAGCACCCGGATGGATGACAGGTCGTGCCGCGCGGGGTACTCATCGCCCCACTTCATGAACATCCGGATGGCGGTGGGCGCCATGTAGAGGATGCTCACGCGATGCCGGGACGCGATCTCCCACAGCCGGTCCGGTTCGGGGAACCCGGGGGCGCCCTCGTACATCACGCTGGTGGCGCCGTTGGCGAGTGGCCCGTAGACGATGTACGAGTGCCCGGTGACCCAGCCGATGTCAGCGGCGCACCAGTAGATGTCGTCGTCGTGCAGGTCGAACACCATGCGGTGCGTGGCCGCCACCCCGGTGAGGTAGCCGCCGCTGGTGTGCACGATGCCCTTGGGCTTTCCGGTGGTGCCCGAGGTGTAGAGGGCGTACAGCATCTGCTCGGCGTCCATGGGCTCGGCCGGGCAGTCGGGGTGCGCGGCCTCCTCCACCTCGTGGAACCAGCGGTCCCGGCCCTCGGTCCACGCCACGTCGCCCCCGGTACGCCGGCACACCACGGCGTGGTGGACGCCGGGGGCGCCGTCCAGGGCGGCGTCGGCGTTGGCCTTCAGCTGCACCCGCTTGCCCGCGCGCCAGCCCTCGTCCTGGGTCACCAGGACGGTGGCGCCGAAGTCCACCATGCGGTCACGCAGCGCCTCGGCGGAGAAGCCGCCGAACACCACCGTGTGTGCGGCGCCGATGCGTGCACAGGCCAGCATGGCGATCGGCAGTTCGGGAACCATGCCCATGTAGATGGCCACGCGGCCACCGCGCTCCACGCCCATGTCGCGAAGGGCATTTGCGAACCGGCTCACCCGCGCGTGCAACTGCCCGTAGGTGATGTCCTGCCGGTCACCGGGCTCGCCCTCCCAGTGGAACGCCACGCGATCCGCCCGCTCCGCCAGGTGGCGGTCCAGGCAGTTGGCGGCCACGTTCAGCTGCCCGCCCGTGAACCAGCGGTAGAAGGGCGGCGTGTCGTCGTCCAGCGCCCGCGTCCACGGGGCATCCCATTGCAGGTGGCGGGCCTGCTCCTCCCACCAGGCGATGGGATCGGCGGCGGCGCGCTCCCACGTGGCCGGGTCCGATACCACGGCCCCTGCGGCCAGGGCCGGGGGAGGCGGGTACTGCACGCCATCCTGCTGCAGCGCCTCGATGGCCGGATCGTCGTGGCCCATTGGGACCCTCCCTCGCGGTGCCGTATCGTTCCCCCATGAGTGTACGCGGGCATCCACGGCGGCCGTACTGATGGCCGAGTACACGCCGGGATCCGCCCGGGCACAGGGCTCGAGCGCCCGGGATGCCCGCTGGGTGGCGGTGCTTTCGCGCTGGCCGGTGCTGGCCGAGCCGTGGGCGCAGGACCTGGAGCGGCGGCGCACGCAGGACGCCGACCCCGGCGAGGTCTCGCCCGCCGCGCGCACCGGCGCCAACGCGGCGGAGCAGGGCATCACGCCCCTGCAGGCCATCAATCGCGCGCTGGGCCTGCCCGACGACCATGGCATCGACGAGGTGGCGCGGCGGCGGGGGGACGCCTAGGCGCGGCTACTCGGCGGCGTAGGGCGTCTCGGCGCCCGGGGTGCCCTCGGGCACCAGGATGACCTTGGGCGGGGCCAGGTAGGTGGTGGTGATGACGTCCTCCTCCTTCAGGCGCGTGCCCTGGAACACCTTGCGCGTCACGCGCACGCTGAAGCCCTGTGACCCCTCGGTCTGCAGCACCTCCTGCCCCTCCGGCACCCACTCCGAGATAACGCGGCGCTCGGCGGGCTCGGTGAAGTCGGAGCGCTCGCTGGTCTCCGTCTCCACCTTGCGGTCGAACGACGTGGAGTAGATGGCCACGGTCACGCCGGACGACCCGTTGAAAACCCGCACCAGCGCGGAGGCCTTCCAGTTGTTGGTGACCTTCAGGTCGGGCGTGGGCCACGAGATGGTGGCCTCGCGCCCTACGGGGTATCGGTCGAAGTACAGCTGGTGGGCGGTGTGCTCATCCAGGCGGAAGCCGGCGAAGAACGCCGCGTTGAACAGCGTGGTGGCCAGCTGCGACACCCCGCCGCCCACGGCGTCCACCAGCAGGCCGTCGGCCACCATGGGCGCACGCACGAACCCGCGGTCGGCGGTGCGCTGCCCCAGCACGGCGTTGAGCGAGAGCGTGCCGCCCGGGGGGATGATGGTGCCGTTGAGGATCTGCGATGCGCGCCGGATGTTGGTGACGCGCGGTTGGCCGGCCTCGTACGGGGTGGTGAACGAACCCACCTCCTCCTTGATGCCCAGCTTCGATGCCTTCTCGGTGGTGAATACCGGCGTGACGGGGATGAACGACGACTCCACCGGCCGGTCCTCGCCCAGCAGTCCCTCGGCCACACGCGTGGCGTCCACCAGCCTCCCGTCCTTCGAGGGCACCAGGATGGCGCGGGTGCCACGGATGTCGAACCGCGCCGGGCGGGGGATGACCGACCCGGTGGGGTAGGCGGCGATGAGGGGGCGGCGCAGTTCCGACGCGGCGATGCGCAGGCCATCGGGCGTGAAGCGCATGGCGCCGGCGATGTCGCGGGGCGGGAGGGTGGCCGCGATGCCGTCCACAACCAGGCCCCCACCGCGCCGGAGCACGTCCACGGCCTGTGCCACCTGCTGCTTGGCGGCGTCGGTGGTGAGCGCCGGCTGCGGCGCGCGCAGGGGGAGGTCGATGGATGCGGGGATGGCGGCCAGGTCACCGGACATGCGCGCGCGCAGGGCCGCGCGGTCCACCACCCGGCCCGGGGCGGACGGGCGCACGTCGAAGGTGGTGCCCTTCACGGTCACGACCGCGTTCTCCTGGGCCCTGTCCACCTTGGCGGCCACCTCCGCCACCCATGCGTCAAGCGCGCCCTTGCGGTAGGCCACCGTGAGCGGCACGTCGTTGGGGCCCTGTCCCGTGATGGCCTTGATCCCGCGCACGATGCGGCTGGGTGACGCCTCCTGCGCGGCCCGGATGGCGGCGTCCACATCCACGGATCCGCCGATGGACGCGGGGCTCACGCTGGTGAGGGTGCCGCCGCTCACGCGCAGCGCCACGGGGCGCTTCGCCAGCTGGTCGGCCCTGGCCGCCACGGCGGCCTTGGCCCGGGCCTCGTCCTGCCCCATGTCCACGCCGGCCACGGTGGTGCCCGGTGCCAGGCCGCCGCCCCCGCCCGCGATGAGCAGCACCAGCACGACAAGCATCAGCGCGCCCGCGCCCAGCACAAGGGCGCGTGCGCGCCGCCCCGGCGGACCGGACCCGTTGCGCGATCCTGCCCGCGCGGCGCGGTCACGGCGCGCGGACGGATCCCTCCTCTGCGGGCGCGGGTTGGTCACCCGGCGACCAGTAGGTGGCGGTGGGGCAGGCGTGGCGTGTGCGAGCGGATCATGGCTCCCGGGTCAGGGCCGCCGACGCCGCGGAGCGTCCCGCGCCGGTGATGCGCCGCGCGATGGCCCATGCCGGCAGGACCACCGCGATTCCCCCCGCGATGTCCGCGATGAAGTGCTGCCCCGTCGCCACGACGGTCGCGGCGACGGCGGGAGGATAGGCGACGGCCACGGCGCGCAGGGCAGGGTTGGTCGTGCCCGCCCACATGGTCCATGCGACCACGGGGGACATCCCCACGTGCAGCGATGGCATGGCGGCATACGGGTTGTAGAGGTGCCGCAGGAGCGGGCTGTCCATGGGGATGAACCCGCGCGACACCGAATCCTCCACGCCCAGCTCCGGCAGCATGCGCGGCGGTGCCACGGGCCGGCGGGCGTACCACGCCACCCCGGCCGCCCACGAGATGAGCGCCATGGTGCGGAGTGCGGGGTATTCCGGCAACCGGCGGTTGAACGCCGTGCGCAGCGCCCACGGGAGAGCCACCACCTGGGTGGCGATGTAGGCCGCGCCCAGGACGGACCGCGATACCGGGCCGCGTACGAGCAGGCGCTGCACCCCCGGCTCCACCAGCAGGCCGGCATCGCGCTCGACGCGGGCGATGCGGCGGGCGTTGGCCACCGCATCGTCGTGGTTCGCCCGGTGGCGGGCCCTCACGAGGTTGTACGCCAGAAGTCCGCCCACCGCGATCCCGGCCTCCACCACGCGCCCGTGCCGGGCCGACAGGAAGCGCCGGAGCGCGCGGATCACGCGCGCTCCCCGCCCATCTGGCGCGCGGCCTCGTGCACTGCGGCCAGCCCGCTGCGCACGGCGCCCTCCATCGTGGCCGGCCAGCCGGTGGCCGTCCACGTGCCCGCCAGCACCAGGCCCTGCACCGGCGTGCGTGCAGCAGGGCGGCGCGCGGCCTGGCCGGGGGACGGGGCGAAGGTTGCACGGGCGTCCTTGGTGACCGCCCAGGCCTGCAGCACCGCGTTCCGGGCAGGCAGCAACTTGCGCACCTCGCGGTCCATGTGCTCGGCCAGCTCGGGGCGCGGGACCCCCATCTCCGCGCGTGCCGCCGACAGCGACAGCGCCAGGTGCTGTCCCGGCGCCCCCTCGCCGGTGATGGCCGTGCGATCGAACATCCACTGCACGGGGCTGTCCACCACCGCCAGCACGGCGCGGTCAAGCACGGGCCGGTCGTACCACAGGTGCACGTTGACGATGGGTGACTCGCCGAGCGCCGGGTCCACGGGCAGGGCGCCCGGCGCCACGGCCCGCGCGCGGCCCGGGGGCAGCGCCAGCACCACGGCGTCGGCCTCGAGCCGGGTGCCGTCATCCAGGTCCACACCGCC
This sequence comes from Thermoleophilia bacterium, assembly GCA_016780995.1. GTDB lineage: Bacteria > Actinomycetota > Thermoleophilia > Miltoncostaeales > Miltoncostaeaceae > SYFI01. Next base: position 31,423 of record JADHKZ010000004.1, read on the forward strand.
TGCATCGGCGGACGTGACTGCATGACCGCTGACCACCCGGCCGCCCTCGCGCTGCAGCAGGCGCCGCGCGGGGGCGTCCACCAGGTGCGAGAGGCCCGCGAGCGCCCAGCCGATGGACGCCCCGCCCCGGGTGCGCATGAGGCCCTCGGTGATGACGAACATGGCCAGCGCCGCCGACACCCGGTCGGACCGGTCGTTGCACGTGGGCAGGATCACCACATCCCAGAATCGCTCGATGGCGGCATCACGCTGGCCATGCGCCCGCAGCCACTCGCCGAACGCCACGTGGTCCAGCGCATCCCGGCCGGCTGGACCCAGGGCGGCGATGGCGGTGAGCGCACGGGCAGCGCGCACCCGCTCGGCGGGCGACAGCAGGCCGTACCGCGCGAACGAGGGACCCATGTGCAGGGGCGCCGGCAGCCGGCGCGCGATGAGGACCCCGTGGGTGCCGGCGCGGTCGCGCACGTCCACCCGCAGGGCGGGCTGCATGGCGGTGAGGCCGATGGAGCCAAGGCGGTCCAGCAGCGAGATGTACGCCGTGCAGCACCCCAGGTGCACGTGCTGGCCGTTGTCGATCTCGGCACCCGTGCGCGGGTCGGTGAACGAGAAGGCCTTCCCGCCGAGGAACGGACGCCGCTCCACCAGGGTCACGCGCGCCCCCAAGCCGGCGGCCTCCACCGCGGCCGCGATTCCGGCCAGCCCGCCGCCCGCCACCACGATGCGCGCGCCGCGCATGGTCAGCGCCTCCTCGTGGTCACGGCCCGCGCGACCGAGCGCGCCATGAGCGCGGCCTTGCGACGCCCCGGCAGCGACACCCGTCCGCGGGTGTAGTCGTATCCGCGGTCCTCGATGCGGGCCAGGATGTCCTCGTAGAGGGCCGCCAGCATCTGCACGCACATGCGCGCGCGGAGGTCGAGCAGCGGCAGCAGCATGTGCCCGTCGGCGAAGTACCCCCGCGCGCGTTCCGCCTGCTGCTGCATGAGGGCCGCCATTCCCGGCGTCATGCGGTCGTCCAGGACATCGGCCTCGTCCACGCCGTGCGCGGCCATGTCGTCGGCCGGCAGGTAGATGCGCCCCCGCTGGGCGTCCTCCTGCACGTCGCGCATGATGTTGACCACCTGCATGGCCACGCCCAGGTCCTCGGCGTGGCCCACCGCCGCCGGGTCGCGGAAGCCGAACACGTGCAGGGACAGCACCCCCACGGCGCCCGCCACCCGATCGCAGTAGCGCTTCAGCGAGGGCCAGTCGGGGTAGCGGTCGGTGTGCAGGTCCATCTCCACGCCGTCCACCAGCGCGTCCATGGGGCCACGCGGGATGCCGAAGCGCCGGATGGCGTCGGCCAGCGCCACCAGCACCGGGTCGTCGGCCGGCACCGCCCCGGTGTACGCGCGCTCCACGTCGTGCCGCCGCGCGCGCACGGCGGCGGCCTTCTCCTCGGCGCCCTCGGCGCCGTCCACCGAGTCGTCGCACAGGCGACTGAAGGCGTAGAGGGCGTGGATGCCCCTGCGGCGCTCGCGCGGGAGCAGGATGAACCCGAAGTAGAAGTTGCGCGCCTCAGCGCGCGTGATGGCGGTGCAGCGGTCGTAGGCCTCGTCCACGGTCATGCCCGCGCGCCCCCCAGCATTCGCCACGCCATGCCGGCCGCCATGGCCGCGCGACCTCGCGCGCCCGGCGCCGGGCGCGCGGCGATGGTGTCGTAGCCCTGACGGGCGATGCGATCGCACACCCACAGGCCGCCCGCGGTGAACATGCCGATGTCCAGGCGCACGCTGCGGGGCACCATGCCGCGCAGCGGGGCGCCCTCCACCAGCCGCGCGCGGGCCCGCCCCACCTCCATGCGCACCAGCTCGCGTAGCGCGGGCGACGCCGCCTGCGCGCGCAGGTCGTCCACCTCCACGCCGAACAGCGCCATGTCCTCACGCGGCAGGTACACCCGGTCCCGCTCGTCCAGGTCGCGGCGGATGTCCTGCCAGAAGTTCACAAGCTGCAGGCCCTCGCACGTGGCATCCGACAGGGCCGCGGACCGGGCGTCGTCGATGCCCAGCACGCCCAGCACCATCCGCCCCACGGGGATTGCCGAGTGCGCGCAGTAGCGCAGCAGGTCCTCGTGCGACTCCCAGCGGGTGGTGCGCTGGTCCATGCGGTTGGCCTCCACCAGCCGCGCGAACAGGTCCAGCTGCAGCCCGCGCCTGCGGATGACGTCGGCCACGGCCACCAGCACGGGGTCGCCGCCGCGGCCGTCCAGGGCCTCCGCCAGCCCCGCCTTCCACGCGTCGAGGGCCTCGAGGCGCTCGGCGGGGGTGGCGATTCCGGCGTCGCCGATGTCGTCGGTCACCCGGCACCAGGCATACACGGCGCGCATGTCGGCGCGCACGTCGGCCGGCGCCAGCAGGAAGGCCACCGGGAAGTTCTCGTCGTGGTCGCGGGCGATGCGCTCCGCGTGCGCCCGTGCGCCCGCGGTGCTCACCGCGCGTACCGGCCGAGGGCCATCACCGGGAAGTACAGGCGGTAAAAGTGGTACTTGATCATGAAGTCGAGCGGGAACCCGGTACCCGTGAAGGCGTCCTCGTCCCAGCTGCCGTCGGGCATCTGCCGGTCCACCAGCCACGTGATGCCGTCCGGCACCGCGGGGTGGTCGCGATCCGCGGCCATGAGGCCCATGAGCGCCCACGCGGTCTGCGATGCGGTGGACGGTCCCACGCCTGCCAGCGATGGATCGCGGTAGCTCTCGATGCACTCGCCCCAGCCGCCGTCATGGTTCTGGCGCGCGGCCAGCCAGTCGATGGCGCGTCGCACCCACGGCTGGCCCATGTCCACGCCGCACGCGGCCAGCGCGGGCAGCACCGCGGCCGTGCCGTAGATGTGGTTCACGCCCCAGCGGCCCCACCACGATCCATCCTCGCGCTGCGTGCCCTGCAGGTACGCCAGGCCCCGGCGGATGGCCGGGTGCCCGGGCGGCACGCCGCACGTGACCAGGGCCTCGATCACATGCGCGGTGACGTCCTCGGTGGGCGGGTCGATGACCTCGCCGAAGTCGCATACCGGGAACTGGCCCACCATGCGGCTGGTGTTGTCCACGTCGAAGGCGCCCCAGCCGCCGCCCGCGCTCTGCATGGCCAGGAGCCAGTCCACGGCGCGGCGCACCACGCCGTCGTCGGGCGACATGCCCGCGCGCATGAGCGCGATGAGCACCTCGGCGGTGTCGTCGGTGTCGGGATACCAGTCGTTGTGGAACTCGAACGCCCACCCGCCGGCCTCGCCGCGCCGCGGGATGCGCCGCCAGTCGCCCTCGTGGGTGATCTCCTTGCCCGTGAGCCATGCGCGGGCGCGCTCCACGGCGTCGTCGTCACCCGCCGTGCCGGAGTCGTCGATGGCGATGGCGGCCAGGCAGGTGTCCCACACGGGGGAGATGCACGACTGGATGCGCAGGCGACCCTCGCGGCGCAGCGCGAACGTGGAGAAGCCGTCCAGCGCGCGCTCGATGACCGGATGATCCAGCGGCATTCCCAGCGCATGCAGGGCGATGATCGAATAGACCCACGGGGGCTGGATGCCCGCCCACGACCCGTCCACCTCCTGGCGGTCCAGGATCCAGTCGCGGATGCGGCGCTCGGCGCGCCGTCGCACCGGCGGAAGCGGATACCGGTTGTACAGTCGCGCCACGGGCATGAGGCGCCCCAGCAGGCCGGTGAGCGGGCCCGGCTGGCGCGGAACGGGTCCCTCCACCGCCCCCGGGGCCTCGGCGAAGATCTCCTCCACGGAGGGTTCCTGCGGGAAGGTGGGGTTGCGCGACAGCACCACCAGCATCGGCACGAAGGTGCCGCGGGCCCAGGATGCGAAGCGGTACACCGACATGGGCGCGCGCGGCGGCAGCAGCATGAGCTCCGACGGCGCGGCGGGCAGGGCCTCCCACGGGTACTTGCCCAGCACGGCCAGCCAGAGCCGGGTGAAGAAGCGTGCCTTGTTGGCACCGCCCAGCTGCATGATGCGCGCCGTGGCGCGGCGCAGGGGCGGGGCGTCCGCCGGCAGGCCGGCCAGCCGCAGGGCGTACCAGGCCTCCACCGTGACGCTCAGGTCGCCCGGGCCGCCGTGCCACACCGCCCAGCCGCCGTCGTCGCACTGCGTGGACAGGAGCTCGGCGGCGATCTCGCGGCGGTCGTCATCGGTCGCCCGCCCCAGTGCCTCGAGCAGGAACAGCTGCTCGGCCGTGATCGACGCGTTGGACTCCAGCTCGCCCCACCAGAACCCCTCCGGGTCCTGCAGGTCACGCAGGTGCTGGGCGCCGCGATCGGCGGCCAGCAGCGCCGCCGCCCGCAGCTCGCCGCGGGTGAGGCTGCTGGTCATGCCGCCACCGCCTCGCGGGTGCCGTGGTCGCGGATCCATGCCACGGCGTCGTGCAGGGCCGTGCCCACGTCCGACTGGGGCAGCCCCAGCTCGCGGATGGCGCGCTGGGGCGAGAAGAGCATGCGCTTGCGGGCCAGCAGCGCGCCATCCAGCGGAGCCCGCGGCTCGCGCCGGAGGATGCGCCCCTCCACCAGCTCGTCGGCGGCGGCTGCCGCGATGGCCACGGCATGGGGGATGCGGCGCGCGGGCGGTGGCGGCCCGCCGGCCCGATGCACCATCTCCAGGATCTGCCGCAGCGTCACGTTGCCCCAGGCGTTGCCCAGGATGTATCGCCGCCCCGGCTCGCCGCGCTCCAGGGCCAGCAGGTGCCCTGCGGCCACGTCGCGCACGTCCACGAGGTTGAGTCCCGTGTCCACGTAGGCGGGCATGCGCCCCGACAGCGCGTCGGCGATGATGCGCCCCGTTGGTGTGGGGCGGCGGTCGCCCGGCCCGATCGGCGCGCTGGGGTTGACCACGTAGGCCTCCAGCCCCGTGGCCGCCGCCCGTCGCACCAGGGCCTCGGCCTCCACCTTCGACCGCTTGTACGCGCCGATCACCTGCGCCATTGGCTGGGGTGTCTCCTCGTCGCCGTGCGTGCCGTCGGCCGGGATGCCGATGGTGGCCACGGAGGACGTGTGCACGAGGCGCGCGCCCTCCCGCCGGGCCACGTCGATGACCACCTGCGTGCCGTCCACGTTGACCTGGTGCACCTTCTGGGCCTTCCGGCGGCACAGCGAGTAGATGGCGGCCACGTGGAAGATGGCGTCCACCCCGCGCGCGGCGCGGGACATCGCGGCCACGTCGCGCACGTCGCCCGGCACCGGGCGCACGTCGTCGGGGAGCACGTCGCCGGTGGTGCCCCCGGGTCGCACCAGCCCGCGCACCTGCCAGCCCGTGTCGCGCAGGTGCGCGGCCACGTGCCAGCCGATGAACCCCGTGGCCCCGGTGACGAGCGCGGTGGTCATGCCGCGTGCCCCAGTGCGGCGGCCACCGCGGGAACGAGGGTGCGCCGCGCGGCGCGCGCCCCGCGCGCCAGGGCGGCCCAGCGACGGATGTCCGACGGCCTGCGGACCATGCGGCCCAGTGCGCGCAGGGGGTGCACCGACCCGTCGGGGTCCACCACGCCGCGGATGTCGGGCAGCTCGTCGTCCGCTCGGTCGGTGACGGCGCGTATCGCCGCGAAGGGCACGCCTGCCCGCGCGCACGCCCGGGCCGTGCCGGCGCTCTCCATGTCCACTGCCAGCCCCCGGATGCGCGCGCGCTCCGATGGCGCGGACACCACCGCGTCGGTGGTCACCAGCGTGCCCCGCGGCGCCGCGGCCCCGGTGGCCAGCACGGGGTCGCACGCGAAGGCGTCACCGGTGGACGCGTCGCGCACGTCGGCGGGCACCACCAGGTCGCCGCGGCGCAGCGCCGGGTCGAGCGCCCCGCAAAAGCCCACCGAGATGGCCGCGGTGGCCCCGCCGGCGATGGCCTCGCGCACGGCCCGTTCGGCCGGGCCCGCGCCCATCCCCGACACGATCACCCGCACGCGGGGCCCTGCGAACCGACGGAGCATGCGCTCCTCGGCGGGGACGGCGCACACCAGCGCCACCACGCCGGCATCCATCGGACCGCGCGCCCCCGGCTCACCCGCGCGCGAGCGCGAGAAGGTCCTTGGGGCTGGACATGGCATCCAGGATGGTGGACGCCTCGTACCCGCAATGCATGAGGCAGTTGGCGCACCGGGGGTCACGGTCGGTGCCGTACTTGTCCCAGTCGGTGTCCTCGAACAGCTCCTTCATGCTCTGCACGTGCTTGTCGGCCAGCAGGTAGCAGGGCGAGCGCCACCCCTCCACGGTGTACGTGGGCATGCTCCAGGCCGAGCACCGGTACTGGCGCTTGCCCTGCAGGAACTCGTGGAAGAGCGGGTTGTTGTAGAAGGGGATGTCCAGCCCCTCGCAGCGCTCGTGCACCTCGGTGTAGAGGGCCTGGGC
>JADHKZ010000079.1 GCA_016780995.1 Thermoleophilia bacterium
ATGCGGTGGGGGTGAGGCCCGTGATGCCATCCGGTGAGAAGCCCCCGGTGGTGAGCACGCGCACGCGGAACCGCGCCCGTGCCCCATAGAGCGCCCGGCCGTCATTGGGCAGCGTGGACCGCAGGCCCGGCGGCGCGCCCTCGCCCCGGGTGGACATCCGGGTGATGGTGCCACCCGCAAGCCGCGGGCCCGTCCACTTCGTGGGGTCAGCCGACTGGTCGTCGTAGGGGGAGGTGCCCTTGGCGGCGCTCATCCCCACGGCGCTCATCAGGCGGCTGCGCGGCCCCACCAGGCGCATGGGCGTCACGTCGTCCACCACCTCCACCTTCACGACGTACCGTGCGCCCGGGTCGGTGCCGGGCAGCGCGTTGCCGAAGTGCCCGAACAGCACCACGGTGGAGCGCTCGTTGTACTCGAAGTTGGGATTGACCGAGGCGCTCTCGGGCACCACCACGGTGCCGTCGTTCAGGGTCACGCGGAAGTCGGCGGCGTTCACCGTGCTGGGAAGGACCGGCCATGAGAACTCCACCGGAAGACCTGCCGCGTACCGCGGGCTCACCGCGTTCACGGTGTAGATCTGCCCGGGGCTGGCGGCAGAGGTCAGCGCACGTCGCGGGGGCGGGTTGCCCGAAGCGCAGGTGAGGCCGGTGTTCCACGCGCCGCCCACGGCCTGCACGGCCCGCTGGGCCTCGGCGACATCGTCGGAATCGGCCCCGGGCACGCCGATGATGTTCACAAAGCCGAGCCCGGCCGCCAGCATCTTGGGTTGCGGGCTCCAGATGTCGGCGTTGACGATGATGTCCTTCTGGAGCAACGGATAGATGGTGGGTTGCTGCGCCGTGGCCGCGCCCGGAAGGGCGGCGGCGGCCGCGCCCAGCACGAGTGTGATCGACGTGCGTGATGCACCGCGCGTGCTCATCGCCGTTCCCTTGGTCGGAATATCGATTGGCAGGTAAGGATAGCCCCCGGCGGCCCTCCGACTGTCCCACTCGCGTGCCACACCACGAGATCAGGATCGTTGGGCGGATCGCCGAAAGCCGCTTGAGGCGGACGGTTGCCTCGATGGGCCGTCTGGGATTCGAACCCAGGACCTTGGGATTAAAAGTCCCCTGCTCTGACCAGCTGAGCTAACGGCCCGGGGGAAGGGTATCGGTGCCGTGGTTGGCACGGCGCCGGTCGGTCCGGAGTGGTACGAAGTGGGCATGACCTTCACCGCACTCGCCGACAAGCACGCCCGCGACTACATGGCACCGCTCACCGCCGTGGTGGGCCCCATGCACCACCTCACCGACGCCGCCAGGATGATGATCGAAGAGCGTGCGGGTTCGGTGATCGTGCTGGATGCATCGCTGCCCGGGCCGGGCCTGCTGTCGGAGCGCGACCTGGCGGTGGCCATCGCATCCGGCGCCGATCCGGCGAAGGACCGGGTGGAGACCTGGATGCGGCACGACATCGCCAGCATCAGCCCCGACACCACACTGGATGCCGCCGCGCGCACCATGCTGCGCCAGGGGGTGCGCCACTGCGTGGTGATCTTCGGGGGCGAGGCGGTGGGCGTGATCTCCCTGCGCTACCTGATCGGCCTGGTGCTGGGCGAGGACGCCCAGCTGCCCCCGCCGCCGGGCTTCGGCATCTAGGAGGCGACCGGCCCGGCCCGGGCGGTCGGCAGCAGGCGATGCCACCACCGCCGGCCCGAGGGCACCTGCTGCGCCCGCCACGTGCGGGCCTCGTCGCCCAGCCGGGTGATGGACAGGGCGATGGTGTCGAGCATGTCCACGGTGCTGGCCAGCCCACGCACCGCGGTGCCGCCCTGCTCCATGCGCTGGACGGCGTCGTGCGCAGGGTCGAGGACGGCCGGCAGGTGGTCCAGCACCGGGGGCGCTGTGCCCTGGTCGAGGGCGCCCGCCACCTGGCGCAGCGCGCTTGTCATGGCCTCGCGGGCCTGCGGCATGCCGGGCACGGCAACCCCGTCCAGCGGTATGCGTCCTCCCAGGGTGCCGATGTCGCGCACCAGCTGCATGGAGGTGGCCTCGATGGCCGCGAGCGCGTCCGGGCGGCTGAAGGAGTCGATCGACTCGGCCATGCGTGCCTGCAGCACCCGTGCGGCGTCGTCCATGCGCACCACGGCGCGGTTGTGCAACTCGGTCATGCCCGCCCGTGATCCTCCGGCGTCGGCCACGTGGGTGACGGCGTCCAGGTCATCGGCCGCCGCCCGCAGGGCGCCTGCCAGCGCGCCCGGGAGCTGCTCCCCGCTGCGGGTGGGCCAGGCAAACGTGGCCAGCAGCACCCCTGCGACGCACGCCACGCCCGTGGCGATGAGCCGCTCCGATGCGATGGCGGCGTCGAGCCCGATGCCGAACGCCGACAGCAGGAGCGAAAGCGGCGTGAACAGCAGCACGAACCACATGTAGTTGACCGGAGCCAGCCAGCCGGCGATCGCCCCCAGGCTCACGATTGCCAGCGCCAGCACCCACGGCGAACCCGAGAAGGCGGCGAGGAGCCCCATGGCCAGCACGGCACCGAGCGCGGTGCCGATGACGCGCTGACCGGCCACCTGCACGGAGTCGCCCAGGGTGGGGCGCAGAACGCCCACCAGCGCGATGGACACCCACTGGCCGTGCGTGATGCCGATGACGGGCGTGCCGGAGAGCGCGGTGAAGGCGCCTACGGAGATGCCCGTGGCCACGCCAAGCCGCAGGCCATGCCGCATGCCCGTTGACCGCCAGTCCAGCGCCTCGCGCAGGGTGGGGCCGTGCGCGGTGCGTGGCCGTGCCGGAGCGCGCAGCCGGGGCGGCGGGCTGGCCGTGAGCGCCGCCACGGCATCCTCCACCCGACGGCGCAGGCGCCGGGCCGACCTCATGCGGCCAGTGGCCACCAGGGCGTCGTGCAGGTCCGTGCCCGTGAGGCCGTCCGGGTCGGGCGCCAGGGCACGGATCCGGTCCACGGCGTGGTCGAGCCCGGTGGTGTCCACCGGGTGGCGGGGATCGATGCACAGGGCGGCCACGCCGCGCGCGCAGGCGCGCACCTGTTCCAGCACGTCATCCATGGCGCGCTGCACCGCGGGCAGCGCCCCCTCGCGCCGGCGTTCGTCCTCCACGGTGCCGATGAGCGACGTGGCGCGCTGGCCGGCCTGGATGGTGGCCCAGAGGCGCGCCGACTCGCGCGACCATCCCTGGCGCCGGCTGCGCACCGACGCCACGGTGTCGCGCGCCGACTGCAGCGACTGCACCGCCACCTCGCGCAGGCGGTCGTCGTCGGGCCGCCCCGCCTGGTCGGCGATGGCCATCCATGCATTGGCCACCGCCAGCTCGGCCGGGGCGTAGGGGGCAACGGGCCAGGGGAGCACGGCGATGATGGCCACCCACGCGCTTCCCGCCGCCACGGCCAGCACCGATGGCCAGAAGGCGGGGGAGGGCATGAATGCCTGCGCCATGATGAACAGGATCAGCCCCGCCGGCGCGGCCGCGGCCGGCACGGCCCCCCATGCGGTGACCGCCCCCGCGGCGATTCCCAGCGCCAGCATCACCAGGCCGGCGGTGACCGCGTGCCCTGCGCAGGCCAGTGCCAGCATGGTGACCAGCATGTTCACCGCCGCCATGGCCGAGTACACGCGTAGGTGGCGTCCGTAGCCGCCGCCCGGGTCCACCATGGCCGTGAACAGCGCGGCGCCCGTGGCGAGGATGGCCAGGTCGCGGCGGTCGATGGCCAGGCCCATCGCCAGCGGACCGGCCAGGGCCACCGCCACGCGCAGGCCTCCCAAGGGCGACAGCCGTCCCACACCCGGCCCGATGATGCGCCGGGCAATGCCCGTGAGGTGTCGCACGTCGTCCACGTCCGTAAGTCTCGCCGGTAGGGTTGGGTCATGGCCCTCCTCGGCGACGACGACATCACCACCGCCCTGGCCCTGCTGCCCGGTTGGGGGCTGGAGGACGGCATGCTGGTGAAGGCCTATGTGTTCCCCGACGGCTTCATGCCCGCCATTGCATTCGTTGACCGCGTGGCGGTGGCGGCCGAGGACGCCGATCATCACCCGGACATCGACATCCGCTGGAACACCGTGACGCTCCGACTGGTCACCCATGACCAGGGCGGCATCACGGAGAAGGACACCGAGCTGGCCGCCGCGTGCGACCGCCTGGCGGCGGGATGAACCGGAACGCCGCCGCCATCCTCCGGCGCGCGGCCTTCCGGATGGATCCGGAGCGCGCGCACGAGGCCGCGCTTCGCGCCCTCAAGGCCGGTGGGCCCATGCTGGCCGCAGGCGCGGGGTGGATGACCCGGCGCGACGCCACGGTGGGGCAGAGACTCATGGGGCTGGAGTTCCCCTCCCCGGTGGGCCTGGCCGCGGGATACGACAAGTACGGCCGCGCCGTGCGCGCCTGGGGCCGCCTGGGGTTCGGCTTCGCCGAGATCGGCACGGTCACGGCCCGCCCGCAGCCCGGCAATCCCAAGCCGCGCTTGTTCCGGCTTCCGGATGATGAGGCCATCGTCAACCGCATGGGCTTCAACAACGACGGCGCTGCAGTTACCGCCCGGCGCATCGCCGACGCCCGTCATGGCGCTGGCGCGGGCATCCCGATTGCGGTGAATATCGGCAAGTCCAAGGTGACGCCGCTGGAGCGCGCGGCGGACGACCACCTGGCGTCGTTCCGCCTGCTGCGCGGGGTGGCGGACATGGTGGTGGTGAACGTGTCGTCGCCCAACACCCCGGGGCTGCGCGAACTGCAGGACCGCGACCACCTCACGGCCATCCTGGGCGCGCTGCGCGATGAGGACGCCTCGATGCGGCGCTACGACGACCGCGTCCCCATGCCGTTCCTGGTGAAGCTGGCGCCCGACCTGCCGGATGCCCAGATCGAGGACGCCGTGGACCTGGCGGGCGAACTGGGACTGGCCGGGGTGGTGCTGACCAACACCACCATCTCGCGCGAGGGACTTCGCAATCCCGATGCACCCGGCGCGTCGGAGCAGGGCGGGCTCTCGGGGCCACCGGTGCGCCAGCGCGCTGCTGCCGCCGTGCGGGTGGCAGCCCGCCGCGCCGCCGGGCAGCTGGTGATCGTGGGCGTGGGCGGCATCATGGACGCCGACGACGCCTGGGACCGCATGGCCGGCGGGGCGTCGCTGGTGGAGGTATGGACCGGACTGGTGTACCGCGGCCCATCCATCGCCCGCGACATCACCGTGGGCCTCATGCAGCGCATGCAGGATGAGGGCGTGTCGCACATCTCGGAGCTCATCGGCAGCGCGCTGGAGGCCTGATGGGCCTGATACCGCAACTGGCCATCATCCTGGTGGCGGTGGCCGTGATGTCGATCGTGGGCGTGCGGTTGCGCATCTCGGCCATCCCGCTGTTCATCCTGGCCGGGGTGCTGCTGGGTCCGTCCGAGCCCTTCCCGGGCTGGATCGAGATGAGCCAGCCGCTCTTCCTGCTGGGGGAGATCGGCGTGATCCTGCTGCTCTTCTACCTGGGGCTGGAGTTCTCGCTCGAGCGGATCCTGCAGGCACGCAAACTGGTGCTGACCGGCGGCTCGGTGGACCTGCTCATCAACGGCGGCCTGGGGCTGGGGCTGGGCTTCCTGCTGTTCGGCGTGGGGCCCGAGGCCGTGCTCATGGCCGGGATCATCTACATCTCGAGCAGCGGGGTGATCACCCAGGCGCTGTTCGACTTCCGGCGCCTGGCCGACGACGAGACGGACCTGGTGCTGGGCACGCTCGTGTTCGAGGACATCGCCATCGCGCTGTTCCTGGGGGTGGCCTCGGGCCTGGCCGTGGGCACGGCCGTGAGCGGTCCGGCAATCACGTGGCGCGTGCTGATCGTGGTGGCATTCGTCGGGGCGTTCCTCTACGCCAGCCACAAGTTGCCGCGCGTGATCGACCGCCTCGCCATCAAGATCGAGCGCGAGCGCCTTGTGCTGGCGGCCCTTGCGCTGGTGATCGGCTCGGCCGCCCTGGCCGAGGAGGCCGGGTTGTCGGCGCCTGTTGGCGCGCTGCTGGCGGGCATCCTGCTGTCGGAGACCGACGTGCGCGACCGCATCGAGCGTCACCTCTTCGGGCTACGCGACTTCGCCGCCGCCATCTTCTTCTTCACCTTCGGCCTGCAGGTGGACCTGGGCGCGTTCGGCCAGGTTTGGACCTGGCTGGCCACCGGCGTGGTGGTCGCCATCGGCGGCAAGCTGGTGGGCGGCTGGCTGGCGGGCCGCATGACCGGATTCAGCAAGAGGCAGTCGTTCACCGTGGGCACCAGCCTGGTGGCCCGTGGGGAATTCACGCTCATCCTGGCCCAGCTGGCCGCCCTGGGAACAGCGCTGTCCCCGGAGTTCCGTGAACGCATCGTGTCGTTCGCCGGCCTGCTCGTGCTGGTCACAGCGGCGGTCGGAGTGCTACTTATGAGGGAGTCCCGCACGCTGGGACGTGCCCTTTTCGGGTCCACCAGGAGGCAGCAGACGTGATCGAGGTCCGAGAGACGCGCCTTCCCGGCGTGGGCAAGAAGTTCACCATGCGCACCCATCTGGGCGAGGACGTCTGCGCCGTGGTGCACATCGATGGCCGGCGCGAGCTCTACTACCGGCCCGACCCCGATGAGGACGCCCAGTCCGTCATCGTGCTGTCGGACGACGAGGCCCACGAGCTCGGCTCCATCCTCGGAGGCGTGGTGTACCGCCCAGAGCTGCTGGACAAGCTCGAGATCGCCCTCAAGGACCTGGCCATCGACTGGATCGACATCCCGGCCGAGAGCCCGCTGGTGGGCCTCACCGTGGCCACGTGCCGCATCCGCACCACCACGGGGGGCACGATCGTGGCCATCATCCGCAAGGAGAGCTCGGTGGCCATGCCGCACCCGGATGAGATCATCCAGGCCGGTGACACCCTGGTGGTCATCACCACCCCCGAGACCTTCGAGGCACTGCAGCGACTGGTGGCAGAGGGCCCCGCCCCGGACGTGTCCTGAGCCCCGCGCCGGGGCTCCCCCGCACATGACGGATCCCGGCCGCCGCTCCCTCTGGCAGGTCCTCCGGGGCCGGGGCACGCCGTCGCTCCGCGGCCTGCTCACGCGCGCCGTGGTGGGCGTGGGCCTCGTGCTGGGCGTCCTCACGGCGCTCGCCATCTTCGGCATCTACGAGGCCACCTCGTCGTACCGCGATGACCAGCAGGTGGCCGTGCAGCGCGCCCGCGCGTCGGAGGTGATCCTGGCCGACCTCCTCAATGCCGAGACCGGGGTGAGCGGGTACACCCTGACCGGGGGCACCTCGTACCTGGTTCCGTACGTGCGCGCCGAGGAGACCTACCCGCGCAACATGCGCCGGCTGCGGTCGCTGGTGCAGGGGAACGCCGTGCTGGTGCCGGCCGTGGAGTCGTTCGACGAGGCAGCCCGGGAGTGGTTCGACGAGGCCCGTGCCCTGGTGAACCTGCGGCGCCAGGGGAACGTGGGGGAGGCCGTCGCGCGGATTGGTGAGGGCGCCGACAAGGCCCGGTTGGACGACCTGCGCGAGGAGCATGCCGAGTTGCGGGCGCTGGTGCAGCAGGAGCGCCAGAGCGCGCTGGAGCGGGCCGACCGGGGGCGGCTGTTCACGATCCTGGCGGTGGTGGGCGGTGCCCTGCTGGCCGTGCTCACCGTGGCGGCCGCCACGCGGTCGCTGTGGCGCCGGGTGGGTGCGCCGCTCGGATCGCTCTCGCAGGGCGTGCGGCGCGTGGGCGCGGGCGACCAGGAGCAATCGGTGCCCAGCCCCCAGCATGCCGCGCGCGAGGTGGTGAAGCTGGTGGACGCCTTCAACGTGATGCAGGGTCGCGTGGTGGACCAGCGCACCGAGGCCGAGGCCAGCGCCCGTCGTTCGGAGGCCGCCCGCGCCGAGCGCCTCCTGTGGCAGACCGTGGAGCAGGGGCTCCTGCCCGAGTCGCTCCCGGCGCGCCCGGGCCTGCGCCTTGCGGCCCGCTACCTGCCGTCCAGCCCCGGCCTGGCCGTAGGCGGCGACTTCTACGACGCCCGCGTCCTGCGCGACGGGCGCCTGGCCGTGATGGTGGGGGACG
>JADHKZ010000005.1 GCA_016780995.1 Thermoleophilia bacterium
ACGTGCTGCAGAGCGCCGAGGTGATGAAGAAGAGCGTGGCCCACATCGAGCAGTACCTCGATCAGGTGGAGGGCTACACCAAGGGCACGGTCATCATGGCCACGGTGTACGGCGACGTGCACGACATCGGCAAGAACCTGGTGGGCACCATCCTCAAGAACAACGGCTACACGGTGCACGACCTGGGCCGGCAGGTGCCGGTGACGGCCATCATCGACGCGGCCGAGGAGCACGGGGCCGACGTGATCGGCGTGTCGGCGCTGCTGGTGAGCACCAGCAAGCAGATGCCCCTGCTGGTGCAGGAGCTCGCGGCGCGTGGAATGGACTACCCCGTGCTCATCGGTGGCGCGGCCATCAACCGCCAATTCGGGCGGCGCACGCTGTTCCTGGAGGACGGCGAGCCGTACGCGGGCGGGGTGTTCTACTGCAAGGACGCCTTCGACGGGCTGGCCGCCGTAGACCGCCTGCAGGGGCCCGACGGCAGTCGCGAGGCCTTCCGCCAGGAGCGGCTGGACGAGGCCGCTGAGAGCGACGAGAAGGTGGCCGAGGCCAAGGCCCGTCCCCGCCCCGCCGCGCAGCCGGTGGAGCTGGACGACGCCCCCGTGCCCGAGCCGCCGTTCTGGGGCGCGGTGCGCGTGACCGGGTTCGACGTGGACGAGATGTTCGCGCGCATGGACGAGAAGTCGCTGTACAAGATGTCGTGGGGCGGGCGCGGCCAGGACGACGCCGAGTTCCAGCGCATCGTGGCCGAGGAGTTCCTGCCGCGGCGGCGCGAGATGGAGAAGCGGTCCATCGCGGACGGCTGGATCGTGCCCCGCGCCACCTATGGGTACTTCCCCGCCGGGCGCGATGGCGACGCCGTGGTGATCTTCGACCCCGACACGGGTGACGAGGCCGCGCGCTTCGAGTTCCCGCGCCAGGATGAGGGCCGTCTGCTGTGCCTGGCCGACTACCTGCGCCCCCTCGACAGCGGGGTGCGCGACGTGATCGCGCTGCAGGCCGTGACCGTGGGCCAGGAGGCCACCGAGCACCTGGACCGCCTGCAGGCCGAGGAGGAGTACACCGAGGCCTACTTCGCCCACGGGCTGGCCGTGGAGGCCGCCGAGGGCATGGCCGACCTGGTGCACGCGCGCATCAAGCGCGAGCTGGGCCTGGGCGCCGACCAGGGCCGGCGCTACTCATGGGGCTACCCCGCCTGCCCGGATGTGGAGCAGCACGTGGACGTGCTGCGCCTGCTGGCGCCCCACCCGGAGGAGATGGGCATGGGCCTCACCAGCGCGTTCCAGCTCACGCCCGAGCAGAGCACCGCGGCCATCATCATGCACCACCCCCAGGCCACGTACTTCTCGGCCCGGCGCCGCAACCGCCTGCCAGAGAGCGCCTAGCCCCGACGTCCCAGGGTCAGTCCGGGTCGCTCTGCTGCTTGGATAGCCACAGGCGGGCCATGCGGGTGCCCTCGCACATGGCGGTGAGCTTGGCCTCCACCACGTCCTCGGGGACCTCCGACAGGTCGGGGGCCGCCACCCAGATGGCCGATGCCCGCCCGCCACGGGCGGCGGCCAGCACATCACGCGCCACGTCGTTGGCATTCTCTGCCGGGGCATCGGCGCTGATGGGCACCACCATGGCCTCATCCACCGTGAAGGCGTAGGCGCCCCCGGGCACCGATCCGTCGGTGGCCACGATGCGCGCGCCGGCCTCCACCAGCAGGTCCACGGGGGCGTCGCCCGGCCAGGCCATGACCGGGCGGAACGGCACCGCCACGGCAGCCGCCGCCACCGCCACGGCATCGTCCACCGGGGCACCGGTGGTGATCACGTCCAGCCCCAGGCGCTCCAGCCGCTGCGCCCAGTTGCCCGGCTGCGGGAGCGGCCCGGCGCACACCGTGGCGAGCACGGGCACGTTGATCCCTGCGGATTCCAGCTGTTCCCTGCGCACGTGGCGACCGTATCAGGGGGACGAATGGCCCTGTGCCGGAAGCCGCTTCGCGCCGGGGTCTCCGGTACCTTTCCCGGACTGCGCGGCGGTGTGCACGCCCCGCGTGGCAGCGAAATCCCACCGGAGGGAATGCATGAGCAACGGCAACGGTCCCGTCGGCCTGGACGCCCACGGCATCACCACGTCGGGCGAGGTCCACTGGAACCCGACCACCGAGGAGATCTACGAGCACGCGCTGCGCCGTGGCGAGGGCCAGATCTCCGCAGGCGGGCCGCTCCTCGTCAACACCGCTCCCAACACCGGCCGCTCCCCCAAGGACAAGTTCACGGTGAAGGAGCCCGCCAGCGACGATCGCGTGTGGTGGGGCCCCAACCAGCCCATCTCGCCCGAGCACAACGCGCATATCCGCAAGGACCTCGCTGCGTGGCTGTCCGATGGCCGCGAGCTGTTCGTGCTGGACGCCTTCGCCGGCGCCCACCCCGAGCACCGCCTGCCGCTGCGCCTCGTGAGCGACTCCGCGTGGCACACGCTGTTCGCCCGCACCATGTTCATCCCGGCAAGCCCTGAGGAGATCGCGGTGCACCAGCCGCGCGCGGTCATCCTGCACGCGCCGGAGTTCAAGGCCGACCCCTCGGTGCACGGCACCAACTCGAGCGGGTTCGTCACGCTCAACCTCAGCGAGCTCGAGATCCTCATCGGTGGCACGCGCTACGGCGGCGAGATCAAGAAGTCGATCTTCACGCTGATGAACGACCGGCTGCCCGAGGAGGGCATCCTGTCGATGCACTGCTCGGCCAACGTGGCCGACGACGGCCGCGTGGCCGTGTTCTTCGGCCTGTCGGGCACCGGCAAGACCACGCTCAGCACCGACCCCGAGCGCCGCCTGATCGGCGACGACGAGCACGGCTGGGCCGATGACGGCGTGTTCAACATCGAGAACGGCTGCTACGCCAAGATCATCAACCTCTCGGCCGAGGCCGAGCCGGAGATCTTCGCCACCACCACCCACTTCGGCACCGTGGTGGAGAACGCCGTGGCCAACCCCGCCACCCGCGTGCTCGACCTCGACGACGACAGCATCACCGAGAACACGCGCGCGGCCTACCCGCTCACGCAGATCCCGGGCTCGGTGCCCGAGAAGCGCGCGGGCATCCCCAGCACGGTGGTCATGCTCACCGCCGACGCCTTCGGCGTGCTGCCCCCCATCGCCCGCCTCACGCCCGAGCAGGCCATGTTCCACTTCCTGTCGGGCTACACCGCCAAGCTGGCGGGCACGGAGGTGGGGGTCACCGAGCCCCAGACCACGTTCAGCACCTGCTTCGGCGCGCCGTTCCTGCCCCAGAAGCCCAACGTGTACGCCGAGATGCTGGGCGAGCGCCTGGCCAAGACGGGCGCGGTGGCCTACCTGGTGAACACCGGGTGGACCGGCGGCCAGTACGGCGTGGGGTCGCGCATGCCCATCAAGGCCACCCGCACCCTGGTGCGCGCCGCCATCAACGGCGAGCTCGACAACGCCGAGACGCGCCAGGATCCCATCTTCGGCCTGCACGTGCCGGTGAGCGTGGAGGGCGTGGATCCCAAGCTGCTCGACCCCATCCAGACCTGGCCCGACCCGGCCCAGTTCGAGGAGACGGCCAAGAAGCTGGCGGACGCCTTCCGCGAGAACTTCACGCAGTACGAGGGCATGGTGAGCCCCGAGGTGGTGGCCGCCGGCCCCATCGGGTAGCGGCGCCTACCCCTCGCGCGCGAACGAGGACACCGTGGCCAGGTTGATGGCCACGGTGTCCTCCATGCGCCGGCCGTAGCCCCCGGCCAGCAGCACCACCACGGGCACCCCCTGCAGCCGCATGCAGTCGCGCACCATCACGTCGCGCGCGGCCAGGCCGTGCATGGTCAGCGCCAGCCGCCCCAGGCGGTCGTGCTCATATGGGTCGGCTCCCGCAAGGTAGAAGCAGATGTCGGGGCGGCCGCGGTCGAGTGCCCGGGGCAGCAGGCGCTCCAGAGCCGCCAGGTAGGCGTCGTCGCCGGTGCCGTCGGGCAGGTCCTCCTCCACGTCACCCGGCACGCGGCGGAAGGGGTAGTTGGCGCCGCCGTTGATGCTCATGCAGGTGGTGGCGGGGTCGGGGCCCAGCAGGGCATGGGTGCCGTCGCCCTGGTGCACGTCGAGGTCCACCACCAGGGCGCGCTGGATGGCGCCCTCGGCACGCAGTCGCCGCACGGCCACCGCCACGTCGTTGAAGGTGCAGAAGCCCTTTCCGGCATCCCCGAAGGCGTGGTGCGTGCCGCCGCCCAGGTTGATGCCCGTGCCGTCATCCAGCGCCGCACGGGAGGCGGCCACGGTGGCGCCCACGCTGCGGCGCCCGCGCTCCACCAGTTGGGGCGACCACGGCAGGCCCACCGCCTTCTGCTCCCGGTCCGTCAGGCGGCCGGCCACCACGCGCTCGAGGTAGAGCGGGTCGTGGGCCAGCAGCAGGTCGGCGTCGGTGGCGGCGGGGGCCTCCTCCACGCGGGCAAGCCCACGCTCCTCGATCGCCTCGCGCAGCAGGCGGTAGCGCCCCAAGGGGAACCGGTGGCCCTCGGGAAGCGGATAGGTGAACCTATCGTGCGCGAAGGCGCGGGTCATGCTCAGCGCCCGGTGAACTCCGGGTCGCGCTTCTCGCGGAACGCCCGCAGCCCCTCGTCGATGTCCTCGCTGCGGAAGGCCCGCTGGCGCCAGCGCTCGGCGATCTCGGCGGCCTCGCCCGGCGCCACGCCGTCCTCCACGGCCCGGATGATGGCCCGCATGCCGGCCACGGCGATGGGTCCGTTGGCGGCCACGGCCAGGGCGTCGGCGACGGCCAGGTCCACCAGCTCGGTGCGGTCCACCACGCGGTTGACGACGCCGATCTGGCGGGCGCGCTCCGCGTCGATGGGCCGGCCGGTGAGGAACAGCTCACGGGTGGCGGGGCCGCCAGCCACGCGCACGAACCGCTGGATGCCCTCGGCGGCGTACACCCACCCCAGGCGGGCGGGCGGCATGCCCAGGCGCGCGCCACGGGCGGCCAGGCGCCAGTCGGCCGCCATGGCGATCTCCAGCGCGCCGCCGAACGCATTGCCGTTGAGGGCGGCAATCACCGGCACGGGACACCCCTCCACCGCGGCGGCAGCCCGGCCCAGCAACCGCTCGCCGGTGCGCACGGCGTCGGTCAGCGCCTCGCCATCGCGGTCCTGCAGGTCCACGCCGCCCGAGAAGTTGCGGTCGCCGGCGCCGGTCAGCACCACGGCGCGGGCGTCTTCCAGGGCCTCGGGCGAAAGCGCCTCGGCCAGCGCGGCCAGCATCGCGTCGTCCAGGCTGTTGGCACGGCCCTCGTTGGCGATGGTGACCACGCGCACCAGGCCGTCGCGCTCGGCCAGGATGCGCCCGGCAGCAGGGGAATCACTCATGGGTCCACTCTAGGGAGGAGGGGACGGTCCCACCCCGCGGACCGTCGCCGAGGTCAGGCGTTGCGCGATAGGTGCGCCAGCATGGCGTCGGTGACCAGGGCCGGGGCCTCCTGCTGGGCCCAGTGGCTCACGCCCTCCAGCATCACCACCTCCAGTGGGGCGTCCACCTTGGTGATGGAGCGCTCCAGCAGCAGCGGGGTCATGTAGGCGTCGGCGTCGGCCCACATGATGGTGGTGGGCACGGTGATGGGCGGCAGGTCGGGCGGGGGCTTGAGCCAGTTCTCGGGCGGGATGTTGGCGCGGTAGTACTCCAGCGCCGCGGTCATGGCGCCCTCGCGCATGAGGGCGTCCTTGAACACGCGCCGCTCCTCGGGCGGGAACGTGCCCGGTGCAGCAGTGTCGAACACGAACGCCTCCAGGTTGGCGGCGTCGTCCTTGAGGAGCCACTCCTCGGCAACGCCCGGGAACTGGAACATCAGCATGTACCAGCTCTTCTGCTGCTGCTCGGGCACCTGGCGGCACTCGGCGCTGGCCACGGGATGCGGGCTGTTCACGATCATCAGCGACCGCACCTTGTCGGGCATCAGCGCCGCGGTGGCCCAGCACAGGCTGCCGCCCCAGTCATGCCCTGCCAGGTGCGCGTAGCCATGGCCCAGTGCGTTGATGAGCCCCACCACGTCGCCCACCAGCTGCGGGAAGGCGTAGGCCTCCGTGCCCTCCGGCCGGTCGCTCATGCCGTAGCCGCGCAGGTCGGGCACGATGGCCCGGTACCCGGCGCCCGCAAGCGCAGCCGCCTGGTGGCGCCACGAGTACCCCAGCTCGGGGAATCCGTGCCACATGATCACCGGCACGCCGTCGTCGGGGCCCATGAACTGCACCGACAGCACCGCGCCGCCGCAGTCGATGCGCTCCCGGCGCGCGCCGGGGATGTCGCCAAGGGTGCTCATGTGGCCTCCGGGGGTGGGGTCAGGTGTCGAGCGCCGCGAGGTCGAGCATGTCGGCCACCACGCGGTCGAATCCGATGCCCGCCACCTCGGCGGCCTTGGGCAGCAGGCTGGTGTCGGTCATGCCCGGGATGGTGTTGACCTCCAGCACCCACAGGCGACCCTCGTCATCGAGGATGAGGTCCACGCGGGCGATGCCGCGGCACTGGAGCACCGTGGCCGCCGCGATGCTCACCGCCGCGGCCTCCTGCACCGTGGACTCATCCAGGTCGCGCGGGGGGCGCAGCTCGGTCTCGCCCGGCGTGTAGCGCGCCTCGAAGTCGTAGAAGTCGCGGCCCAGGGTGACGGCCTCGATCACCGGCAGGGCCCAGGGGTCCTTGGCCATGACCACGCTCACGGCCAGCTCGCGCCCGGGCACGAACCTCTCCACCAGCACGCGGTCGTCGAAGCCCATGGCGTTGAGGATGGCCCCGCCCAGGTCGCCCGGCTCGCGCACGATGGAGATGCCGAGCGCCGACCCCTGCCGCGCGGGCTTGACCACCAGCGGGAGGCCCAGCGACTGCTGGATCTCGGGCAGGGCCTCGGCCGCGCCCATCTTGCTGAAGGCCTCCTTGGAGAAGGCGAACCCGTGCGGCACGGGGATGTCGGCCGCGCGGAACAGGGCCTTCGACACCACCTTGTCCATGGCGCGCTCGCTGGCCAGCACGCCCGACCCGGTATAGGGGATCTTCAGGATCTCGAGGATCTCCTGCACGGTTCCGTCCTCCCCGCCGCGCCCGTGCAGGGCGATGAACGCCACCTCGGGGCGGGCGTCGCGCAGCGCGCGCACCAGGTGCTGGTCGGCATCGATGGCGATGGCCTCGTGGCCCAGCCGGCCCAGCGCCAACTCCACGTTGGTGCCCGAGCGCAGCGACACCTCGCGCTCCAGCGAGGGACCGCCCTTGAGGACGGCGACGCGACTCATCGGGCGCCGGGGTTGAGCGCCTGGTGCAGGGTGACGAAGTCGTTGATGACGTCGCCCAGGCGGCCGATGCCCTCGGTGATCATGGCTTCGGGCACGCCCGAGAAGTTGAGCCGCATGCTGTTCTTGCCGCGGCCGTCGAGGAACGCGCCCTCGCCCGGCACGAACGCCACCTGGCGCTCCAGGGCCTTGGCCTGGAGCGCCGTGGTGTCGATGTAGTCCGGCAGCGTGGCCCACACGAATAGGCCCCCGCGCGGGTGGGTCCAGGTGGCCTCGGCGGGGAACCGGGCTTCGAGCGCCTCAAGCATGGCGTCGCGCCGGCAACGGTAGATGTCGGTCACCCGGGCCACGTGCTCGCGGTAGTCGTAGCGCTTGAGGTACTCGGCCACGAACCGCTGCGTGAGCGTGCTGGAACACAGGTCAGCGGCCTGCTTGCCCAGGTTCATCTTGCGCAGCACCGCCGGTGGGGCCACGGCCCAGCCCACGCGGATGCCCGGTGCCAAGATCTTGGAGAACGTGCCCAGGTACACCACCCAGCCGGCGCCGTCGTCCAGCTCGTACAGCGTGGGCAGCGGGTCGCCCTCGAACCGGATCTGGCCGTAGGGGTTGTCCTCGATGATGAGCAGTCCCACCGAGTGCGCGAACTCCACCAGGCGCTCGCGGCGCTCGAGCGACATGGTGACCCCGGCCGGGTTCTGGAAGTTGGGGATGGTGTAGAGGATCTTGGGCGGGCGGCCCTCGGCGGCAAGGCGGCGGTAGGCCTCCTCCAGGAGGTCCTCGCGCATGCCGTCGTCGTCCATGGGGATGTGGGTGACGTCGGCGCCGTAGGCGGTGAGGCACGGGGCGGCGCCCGGGTAGGTGGGGCCCTCGGCCAGCACGGGGTCGCCCCGGTCGATGAAGGTGCGGAAGCTGAGGTCGATGGCCTGCTGGCCGCCGGTGGTGATGAGCACGTCGTCAGGGCGCGCACGGGCGCCCTCGTCGGCCATCACGGCCACGATCTGCTCGCGCAGGTCGCCCATGCCGTCCGTGGGGCCGTACTGCAGGGACGACGCCAGGAAGTCCGTGCCGATCTCGGCCGAGATCTCGTCGAAGATCTCGCGCGGGAAGGTGTCGGTGTCGGGCAGCCCGCCCGCCAGCGAGATGATGTCGGCCTTCTCGGTGATGGCCATGAGGTCGCGCATGACCGACGACGTGGTGCCGCTGGCAAGCGCGGAGAAGCGCGAGTCGTACCGCGCCGCGTCGGCGGGGCCGACCAGCGGCGTCTGCGGGGGGAGCGGGGCCCCCGTGCCCGTGTTGTCGGTCACGTCACTGGTGCTCATGAGCGGAAGGGGCCCGGGATCGGGCCGTGCCTGATGATACGCCGCCAAGCCGCCCGGACCTGCCCGCGGAGGTGACAGAGGGCCCCGGGGGGGCTCCGGGCCTCTGGTAGCCTCGGACGTCGTGCCGGCGAACCAGACACCGGCGAGCGGCCGCACCCCGCTCGCCCTCCTTCGCATCCCCGATATCCGGAAGGTGCCCCGCTCCGACTGGATGCAGCTCATCCGGTTTCTGGCCGTGGGCCTGTCGGGCTACGTGGTCAACCTGCTGGTGTTCTGGATCGCCACCGTGGCGGGAATGCACTACATCCCGGCCGCCGTGGTGGCGTTCGCCATCGCATGGCTCAACAACTTCGCGCTCAACCGGCACTGGACGTTCCGTGCTGCGGGCGAGGGGATGCTGCTGCAGGGGCTGCGCTACCTGCTGGTGTGCCTGGTGGCGCTGGGCGCCAACCTGGTCATCCTGCACTTCCTCGTGGTGGACGCGGGTCTGGGGGAGCTCTACGCCCAGGCCATCGCCATCATCCTGGTCACGCCGCTGAACTACCTGCTCAGCCGGCGCTGGTCGTTCCGATAGGCGGCCGGGCAGCGACGTGACCGCGCGGCGTGCCCCCCGGCCTGCCGGGCTCGCGATCGCGGCGGCGGCGCTGGCACTGGCGCTGCCCGCGGCGGGCGGGGCGCAGCAGCAGGCCAGCGCGGGGATTGCCGTCACCACCCCGTCGCAGGCGCTTGCCGCGGTGGACGGGGTGCTGGATGGCGTGGCCAAGGGCGCGGCCGACCTGCAGGCGCAGGCGGGTGCGGCAGCCCGCGGGGGCGCGGACCAGGCGACCGCCGACTACTCCCCGTCGCTCAGCCGCGATGAGGCCATCACCATCGCCGAGGCCGATCCCCGGCTTCAGGAGTGGGTCGCCGGCAACCCGGTCACGCGCACCACCGCAGAACTGCAGGAGAAGGACCGGCGCTGGAAGGTGTCGTTCGTCGGCGGGCCCGAGGATGCCGAGGTGGTGGAGGCCGAGGTGTACGTGGGCGATGAGGAGGGCAACATCGCCGAGGTGCGCACCGGGCCGCAGGTGGCGTGGATGATGGCCCGCGGCTACGAGGGGGCGTTCGGGCGGGCGGTGAACCGCTGGCGCATCTGGGTTCCGCTGTGCGTGGTGTTCCTGCTCGTACTGCTGCCCGTCACGCGCCCGCGCAGCCTGGTGTCGTGGCGCACGCTCGACCTGCTGGTGCTGCTGTCGTTCACGGTGTCATGGGCGTGGTTCAACGAGGGCGACATCGCCACCTCAGTACCGCTGCAGTACCCGCCGCTCATCTACCTGCTGGCGCGCATGGCATGGATAACGGTGCGCCGCGCCCGCATCCGGGGACAGTCCCGCCCCGAGGTGGGACTGTCCCCGGCGCGGCGCAGCCAGGTTCCCGGGCTGCCCGGGTGGATGCCCGTATGGCTGCTGGTCACCGTGCTGGTGCTGCTCATGGCCGTTCGCTGGGGGCTCAACGGGCTCAACAGCAACGTGATCGACGTGGGATACGCCGGGGTGATCGGCGCCGACCTGATCGTGGACGGCCAGACCCCCTACGGCAACTTCCCCAGCGACTGCGGCCAGTGCGACACCTACGGCCCCCTCAACTACCTGGCCTACATCCCGTTCGAGGCCGTCATGCCCTTCACGGGCGAATGGGACGACCTGCCCGCCGCCCACGGCGCCGCGGTGCTGTTCGACGGCCTCACCCTGCTGGCGCTGCTGGTGCTGGGATGGCGCCTTGCCGGCCGGAAGATGGGCCTCACGTTCGCCATCGCATGGGCCGCCTTCCCCTTCACTGCATTCACGCTGTCCAGCAACTCCAACGACGCGCTCATCTCGGCATGCGTGGCATGGGGCCTGGTGCTGGCGGCCCGGCCCATGGGGCGCGGCCTGATGCTCGGCCTGGGCGTGGCCGCCAAGATCGTGCCCGCCATCCTGGTGCCGCTGTGGGCCCGGCACCCGTTCCCGCGCCGTGACGCCGCCGGCGGCCCGCGGCGCCTGGCCTGGTACATCGGGGGACTGGTGCTGGCCGCGCTGCTCACCGGGTGGGTGCTGTTCCTCGACGGCACCGACGGCATCCGCGCCTTCTGGTCGCGCACGGTTGGCTACCAGGCCGATCGCGACTCGCCCTTCTCCATCTGGGGGCAGTACGACTGGCTGCGCCCGGGCCAGCTGGCGGTGGCCGCCCTGGTGGTGCTGGCGGCGCTCCTGGTGCTGCGCTGGCCCCGCCGCCTGGACCTGGTGCAGTGGGCCGCCATCTCGGCTGCGCTGCTGATCGGCTTCGAGCTGGTGCTGGAGCACTGGTTCTACCTGTACATCCCGTGGTTCCTGCCGCTGGTGATCCTGGTGGTGGTGCCCGACTGGCCCGACCCCGAGCCCGAGCCGGCGCCCGAGCCGGGCCGCCTGATGAGGCGACTGCGCCGCACGGCCCCGGAGGCATCCGCATGACCGAGCAGGCCAAGGTGGAGCGGCTGCTGCCGTGGATCATGGGCATCGTGGCCGCCATCGTGTGGGTGGGCCCCATGCAGTGGATGAACCGCGCGGTGGCCCAGATCTCCGACATCCCGGTGTACCAGGAGGCCTACCGGCAGATGGCGGAGGGGGCATTCCCCTACCGCGACTTCGGCCTGGAGTACCCGCCGCTGGCGGCTGCCATCTTCTGGTTCGCGGGGGTGCTGCCAGCCTCGTACGGCACGGCGTTCTCGTTCCTCATGATGATCGCCATGGTGCTCACCGTGGTGCCGGTCACCCTCACCGCGCGGGCGCTGGGCCTGAGCCTGGCCCGCCAGGTGGCCGCGGGCGGCATCACGGCGTTCATCCCGGTGCTGCTGGGCGGGCTGGTGGGCACGCGATTCGACCTGGTGCTGGCGGCGCTCATCGCCTGGATGCTGTGGGCCGTGGTGACCGACCGCATGACCGCCGCCTGGGTGCTGCTGGCCGTGGCCGTGCTGGTGAAGCTGGTGCCCCTGGCGTTCATCCCCGTGCTGCTGATCGTGCACGTGCGGCGGCACGGCGGATCGGATGCCCTGAGGAGCGCGGTGGTGGGCCTGGCCGTGCTGGTGCTGGTAACGGTGCCGCTGGCGGTGATGGCCCCATCCGGCCTGTGGGACAGCGTGTCGTACCACCTGGACCGGCCCCTGCAGCTGGAGTCCACCGGGTCGGCCTACCTCATGTCCATGCGATTGCTGGCCGATATCCCCCTGGCCGTGGATACGTCCTTCGGGTCGCAGGGTCTGGCCGGCGAGGCCCCCGACCTCATGGCGCTCCTCTCCACCATCGCCCTGGTGGTGCTGGTGCTGGCCATCGCGCTCAGCGTGCTGCGACTGGTGGGCACGCAGCCACCCAGCGCCGACTCCGCCATCTTCGTGGCGGGCATCGCGGCCACCAGCCTGGCTCTTCTGGTGGCGGGCAAGGTGCTCTCGCCGCAGTTCCTGGTGTGGATCGTGCCCGCCGCCGTGCTGGTGCGCGGACGGTTCGGCTGGGCGGCTACCATCGTCACCGCCCTGTCGCTGCTGCTCACCCAGGCGTACTTCCCTCGCGCCTACTGGGAACTGGTGGCCCTCCAGGATCCCGAGATGGCGCTGCTGGTGCTGAGGAACGCCGTGCTCATCGTGCTGCTGGCACTGGTGTGGCCGCGCCCCGGCATGGGGCAGGGAGACGCCCCGGCCGGGCGAAAGCCATCGGGATGAGCATCTCCATTCCCTGGCGCGCCGTGACGCTGGCCCCGGTGGCCCTGCTGGCCACGGCCGCGGTGTCCACCGCCGCCCCCGTCAACCCCTCCACCTCACCGGTCCAGGTGACCGTGCAGGTGCCGGTGGCGCAGGCCATCACCGTGCGGGTGACCCGCGCCTCCGATGGCATGGCGGTGGCCACGCTGGGACCGGTCAACGCCATGGCGGGTCCGGTGACCCTGCCGTGGAACGGCGGGCGCGGACCGGGCGGCACGGGCCAGCCCGTGGCCGATGGCACCTACCGGCTGGAGGGGGTGGCCGCGGACGGCCTGACGGTGCTGCCCGCCATGCCGCCCGAGGTGGAGGTGGACACCACCGTGCCGCGCCCGGTACTGGATGCCCCGGCGCCCACGGTGCCCGCCAGCACCCGGCGTTCCCTGCCCCTGCGCCCGGGCGGCGCCACGGAGGTGCGGGCCATCGTGCGCCGGCCCGGCGCGGATGCGCCATTGGCCACCGGCGCATGGGGCGCGGCGGGAACGGCGCTGGTGCTGCCCGCCGTGCTGCGATCGCGCGGGGTGATGGGCACGGTGGAGGTGGTGGCCGAGGGGCGCGACGCCGCCGGCAACTCCGGGCAGTCCGATCCCGTGCTGTGGGCTCTGCAGCCGCCGGGCACCGGCACCAGGGTGGTACGACGCGTGAAGACGGGCAAGCCCCTGGTGGCCGTGACCGTGGACGATGGCTACGGGCCGGCGGAGTCGGCGCGCATGATCCAGGCCGCGCGGGATGCCGACGCCACCATCACCTTCTGCTTCAACGCCATCAACCAGCGGATGTGGAACGCATCGCTGCGGCGCTCCATCCGGCAGGCGGTGCGCGAGGGCCACCTGGAGGTGTGCAACCACGGGTACGCGCACCGCACCGGCGTGGGCACCAGCAGGTCGGCCGGCATCAGCGACCTCTCGCGCAATCGCACGTGGGACCAGGTGGCCGGCGTGGCCTCGGGCCCCTTCTACCGGCCGCCGTACGGGGCGTATGGGTCCGGCCTGCTTCAGGCCGCGGCCGCCACGGGGTACCGCTACGTGCTGCTGTGGGACGTGGACACCAACGACTGGCGCGGGCCCAGCGCGTCGGTCATCACCCAGCGTGCGGTGGGCGGCGCGCGCAAGGGGTCGATCATCCTCATGCACACCAAGCCCAACTCCGCTGCCGCCATGCCGGGCATCCTGCGGGGGCTCAAGGCCAAGGGCCTCAGGCCGGTGGGCCTGGGCGAGCTGTTCTCGGCCGGGAGGCCCGGCTAGGCCTGCTTCACACGGCCCCATAGGGGGGCCAGGCGGGCCAGTTGGTGGGTGGGCGGCACGTCATCGTGAAGCGGGGCGTGGCCCTGGGTCATGCGGGCCAGGGCGCGGCCGGTGCGGGCCTCCCACGGGGATGCGTCGCGGGCCAGGGCGCGGCCGGTGGCCTGGGGCGGCAGGGGTCGGTCGCTCGCCAACAGCAACACGTTGCCAGACGTACGGTGCTGCAGCACGGCAGGCTCGGCCAGCAGCGCCACGTGGGGGTGCTCCTGCTCCATGCCGGCCGCCACGGCGCGGGCCAGCTCCAGGGGCTCCACATCGATCAGGTTCATCGCGTGCAGGCCACCGGGGCGCAGCACGCGCCGGACGTCGGCGATGAACTCCCCGGTGGAGAGGGCGTGCGGGGCCATGAGCCCGACAAAGGCGTCCACCACCACCAGGTCCTGCGACGCATCGGGCAGCGCGGCCACGGCCTCGCGGCCGTCGCCCACCTGCACCTGCAGGCGGGGCACCTGGTCAAGCATGAGGTGCTCGCGGGAGATGGCCACCACGCCGGCGTCGCGCTCCACCACCCTCACATGGGCGCGGCGTCGCGTGGCCACCAGGTAGCGCGCCAGGGTGCAGGGCCCGCCGCCCACCTGGAACGCATCCAGGGCGCCCGTGGCCGGGAACATGGCGTCCAGCACGCCCACCAGGTGGCGTAGGTACTCGAACCGGATGGAGGTGGGATCGATCAGGTCCACATGGCTGGCCTCCACTCCGTCCATGAGCAGCAGCCTCCCGCCGGGGCTCGCGGGATCGCGGTCCTCGCGGATCTCCACCGTCACATGATCCGCCACGAGCGGATACGAAGGCGCACGCGGAATGCCCATGCGCCCATTGTGGCGCAGCCCCCCGGGGTCAGGCGAGGAGGGCGCCTCCGTCCACCACCAGCTGGCTGCCGGTGACGTACGACGACATGTCCGATGCCAGGAACAGAGCGGCGCGGGCGATTTCGTCGGGGTCGCCCATCCGCGCCATGGGGATCCGCGCGGCGAAGGCGGCCACGGCCTCGTCGGTGCCCGCGCCCATCTCCTCCACGCCCTCGGTGAGCACCCCACCCGGTGCCAGGGCGTTCACGCGGATCCCATGCGGAGCCAACTCCAGCGCCGCGTTCTTGGTGAAGCCCCAAACGCCGTGCTTGGAGGCGTCGTAGTGCGCAAGGCCCACCATCGACGGGTGCAGGGCATCGATGGAGGTGACGTTGATGATCACCCCGCCCCGGCCCTGCTCCACCATGGCCACCGCCGCCTCCCGGGTGCACAGGAAGACCCCGCGCAGGTTGACCGACAGCACGCGGTCGAAGTCGGCGGTCTCCATCTCCAGCACGGGGCACGCGGGGAAGATTCCGGCGTTGTTCACCAGCACGTCAAGGCCGCCCATCTTCTCCACGCACGCGCGCACGAGCGTCTTGACATCGGCCTCGGCCGACACGTCGGCCGGTGCTGCCTCGGCCTGCCCGCCGGCCTCGCGGATCTGGTCGGTCACCGCCAGCGCCAGGTCGGCGTCGAGGTCGGCCACCACCACCTGCGCGCCGGCCTGGGCCAGGCGCAGGGCGATGGCCCGCCCGATGCCCCGGCCCGCGCCGGTGACCAGGGCCACCTTTCCCGACAGATCGCTTAGTTGCGGAATGGATGCGTTGTCAGCCATGCAGCAGTCGTACCAGACAGCGATGCCCCGGCCACTGGCCGGGGCATCGCGTGACATGCATGGAGGGGCGACCGGAGCCGCCGGAACCCGCTAGACGTTGATGGAGTCCCTGTTTCCGGACACCTCGGTGATGAGCTCGCCCATCACGTCCTTGGCGTCGCCGAACACCATGAGGGTCTTCTCGTTGAAGAACAGTTCGTTCTCCACGCCGGCGAAGCCCGGGCGCATGGACCGCTTGACCACCATGACGGTGGCGGCCTTGTCCACGTCGAGGATGGGCATGCCGTAGATCGGGCTGCTCTGGTCATGACGCGCGGCCGGGTTGACCACGTCGTTCGCGCCCAGCACCAGCACCACGTCGGCCTGCGGGAACTCGGGGTTGATCTCCTCCATGTCGATCAACTGCTCGTACGGCACGTTGGCCTCGGCCAGCAGCACGTTCATGTGCCCCGGCATGCGGCCTGCCACCGGGTGGATGGCGTACTTCACCTCCACGCCCTCCTTCTCGAGCGTGTCGGCCAGTTCGCGCACCTTGTGCTGTGCCTGCGCCACCGCCATGCCATAGCCCGGCACGATGACCACCAGGCGGGCCATCTTCAGCAGGTCGCCAGCCTCGTCGAACGACGCCGAGCGGATGGAGCCGACCTCCTGGTCACCCGCCGCCACCTCGGTGGCCCCGAACGCGCCGAAGAGAACGTTGCGGAACGACCGGTTCATGGCGCGGCACATGATGATCGAGAGGATCAGGCCGGACATGCCGTCGAGCGCACCCGCGACGATGAGCAGGTTGTTCTCCAGCACGAAGCCCAGCAGCGCGGCCGCGATGCCGGCGTACGAGTTGAGCAGCGCGATGACCGTGGGCATGTCTGCGCCACCGATCGGGATGATCAGCATCACGCCGAAGGCCAGGCCGGCGGCGATGATGACCGGGATGGCCCACAGCTGCGACGGATCGGCGGCCAGGATGATGACGCCGGCCACGGCCACGGCCAGGATGGCGAAGTTGAGGGTCTTCTGGAGCGGGAACACGATGGGCCGCTGCGCCAGCCACTTCACTTCCTGCAGCTTCCCCGCCGCCATGAGCGACCCGGTGAAGACCAGGGCACCCAGCACGATCTCGATGCCCAGCACCGCCATGACGAACCAGCCGATGTCAGGCGTGGCGTCATAGAACTTGGCGATACCCACCAGCGCGGCGGCCAGGGCGCCGAATGCGTGCGACAGCGCGATGCGCTGCGGCATGGCGGTCATGGGCACCAGAAGGCCCAGTGGCACTCCGATGGCCGCACCGATGAGCATGGCCACGGCGATGTAGATGTAGCCGGTGGTGGTGATGACCGGCAGGAGCAGCGTGCCGATGATCGCCAGCACGAAGCCGATCTCGCCGGCGAAGATGCCCTTGCGCGCCGTCTTGGCGTCGCTCATCCACTTGAGCGACAGGATGAAGCCCATCGCGCCCACCAGGTACAGCAGGCTGATGAGGATGTAGAGGCCCGTCTCGGTGCTGGCGTCCGGGAAGAATGACGACGCCATGGGGAGGAAGTTGCTCACGATGCGCCCTCCGCCTCGGCCGGCTCAGGCTTCTTGGGCTTCTCCCGCGGCTTGAACATCTTGAGCATCTTGTCGGTGATGAGGAAGCCACCGACCACGTTGATCATCGATGCGATGACGGCCACGAAGCCCAGGATGGTGGTGTAGGCGGTGTACTGCCCGCCCAGCACCACGATGGACCCCACCAGCGAGATGGCCGACAGGGCGTTGGTGAGGGCCATGAGCGGGGTGTGCAGCAGGCGCGGCACGCGACGGATCATCTCGAAGCCCAGGAAACCTGCCAGGGCGAAGACGAACAGCCCGGTCATGATGAACTCGACGCTGACGTTCACTTCGCGGCCTCCTCAGCAGCCGGGGTGTCATCGGCCGCGGGCTCCGGCGCCGGGGGCTCCGGCTCGGGAAGCTTCTCGAGGCCCAGGGCCTCGCGCACGCGGTTGTTGACCACGTCGCCGCCGGCGGCGACGACGCTCTCCTTGATGACGTCATCATCGACGCCGGGGTCGAGCTTCCCATCCACCACCATGAGGCCCAGGAAGTTGGCCACGTTCTTGCCGAACAGCTGGCTGGAGTGCACGGGGATATCGCCGGGCAGGTTGACCACGCCGATCACCCTCACGCCGTCCACGTCCACCACCTCGCCGGCCACGGTGGGCTCGCAGTTGCCGCCCTGCTCGGCGGCCAGGTCCACGATCACCGATCCGGGCGCCATGCCCTTCACCATCTCGGTGGTGATGATGACCGGGGCGGTGCTGCCCTGCACCTGCGCGGTGGTGATGATGACGTCGCTGGCGGCCACGGTCTTGGCCATCAGCTCCTGCTGCTTCTTGATGGTGTCCTCGGAGAGCTGCTTGGCGTAGCCGCCGGAGCCCTCCTCCTGGCCGGTCTCCAGCGGCAGCTCCACGAACCGGGCGCCCAGTGACTCGACCTCCTCGCGGGCCGCGGGGCGGACGTCGTAGGCCTCCACCAGCGCGCCCAGGCGGCGCGAGTTGGCGATGGCCGCCAGGCCCGCCACGCCGGCGCCCACGATGAACACCTTGGCGGGGGCGATGGTGCCGGCCGCGGTGGTGAGCAACGGGAACATCTTGGGCAGCTCGGCGGCGGCGATGAGCACGGCCTTGTAGCCGGCAACGGCCGCCTGCGACGACAGGATGTCCATCGACTGGGCGCGCGTGGTGCGCGGCACCAGCTCGAGGGCGAACAGGGTGGCGCCCGTACCGGCGATGGCCTTGACCATCTCGGGGCGGGCGAACGGGGCCACGGCTCCCACCACCACCTGGCCCTTGCGCAGCTTGGCGATGTCGCCGCTGGCCGGGTCGCCGTCCATCACGTTCACCTGCACCAGCACGTCGGCGGCGAAGGCGTCGTCGCGGCTGCCGATGCGCGCGCCGCGATCGGTGAACGCGGCGTCGGGGTAGCCGGCGGCGTCGCCGGCACCGGATTCGATGACCACATCGAACCCGGCCTTCGTGAGCTGCGGCAGCGCGGTGGGGGTAAGGGCCACGCGGGTCTCGCCCGCACGGTTCTCCCGGGGTACCCCAACGACCATGCGCGGCGTTTCAGTCGTGGCCATCTCGCTCTTCCGTTCGGTCCCGCTGCCGGCGCGCTAGTCGCGCGCCTCCGGGCGGGGTGTCGTAAGGGTGGATGTCGGGCGAAGGTTCATCAACGCGTCACGCGATTCCCGGACGTGGCGCCGGGAATGGCCCCGCGCCGGGAGGATGGGGATTGGTACATGACCCGCACCGCGTTCGCAACGTGAACACGCTGCGGTCGATCACCGTCCCGCGGCGTCGAGGCGGGCGAACTGGTCATCGGTCAGCTGCAGGCCCGTGGCGCCCATCATCTCGTGCACCTGCTCCGGCGAGGTGGCGCTGGCGATGGGGCTCACCACGCCGGGGTAGCGCATGAGCCAGGCAAGGGCCACCTGGCCCGGGGTGGCGCCGTGCGCGGCAGCCACGTCGTCGAGCACCGCCAGCATGCCCCAGCCCCGGTCGTTCAGGTACGCCTGCGAGATGCCGGCAGCGCGGGGGGTGGCCGGCAAGTCCTGTCCGGGGCGGTACTTGCCCGTGAGGAACCCCCGGGCCAGCGTGAAGTACGGCGCCACGCCCAGGTGCTCGCGCACGCAGATCTCCTCGCCATCGCCCTGGTACTCGGCGCGCTCCAGAAGGTTGAAGTGCGGCTGGAAGCCCTGGAAGCGCGGAAGGTCCGTCGCCTCGCTCACCGCCAGGGCCTCGGCCAGTCGGCCGGGCGTGTAATTGGACGCGGCCAGGTACTGCACCAGTCCCTCGTCCTTCAGCTCGCCCAGGTTGCGCAGGGCGTCGGCCAGCGGGATCGACTCGTCGTCCTTGTGGGCGTAGTACAGGTCGATGCTGTCCACGCCCAGGCGGGCCAGCGAGCCCTCGATCCCCGCCCGTACGTTCTCACGGTCCAGGCCCGCACGCATGTGCGGGTCCCCCGGGTAGCCCACCTTGGTGGCGATCACCAGGCCGTCGGGGCGCCCGCGTGATGCCAACCACCGGCCGATGATGGCCTCGGACTCGCCACCCTGGTTGCCGGGCACCCAGGTGGAGTACACGGTGGCGGTGTCGAGGAAGTTGCCGCCGGCCGCCACGTAGGCGTCCAGCACGGCGAACGAGGTCTCCTCGTCACATGTCCACCCGAACACGTTCGTGCCCAGGCACACCGGGGAGACCATGAGGTCGGTTGATCCAAAACGGCGGAGGTCGGTCATGCGGGGGAACCTACCGGTTCGACGCCCGCGCCAGATCCCGCTCGTGACGAAACGGACAAGTTACGGAATGGCCACAAGGGAACGGATCCCGATGACTTTTTCCGCGCGGCGCGCAACCATGCGGTGCATGAACAACCTGATCGAGCACAGCGACGGGCACGCGGTGGTGGTGGCGCTCACCACCGAGCACCTGCGGGCCATCGAAGCCGCGCTCGACCTGGCGCGGGCCGTGGAGCACGGCCAGATCCGGGTGTCCGACCCGGACGAGTTGGGCCAGGCGAGCGTTGCGGCGGAGGGCCTCTCCGACATCGCGCGCCTCACCACCAGCGGGGCCTAGACGAGGGGCCCGGTCTCCCGGGCCCCCGCCTGACTACTTCGAGCTCCACCCCTGGGCGGAGTGACTGCCGTCGCAGAACGGCTTGTTGGCGCTCAGGCCGCAGCGGCACAGGGCGATGGTGGGGTTGAGGTCGGTGAACGGCTGGCCATCCTCGCCGGTGAGCGTGAACTCACCGGTCACGAGGATGGGACCATTCTCCTTGAGGCTGATGTCGGCACCGTCTGCCATGAGGGGTCTCCCGGGGCATTTACTTGCACGTGCAACATCACAGTACAGGCCACCCCGGCGTGATGGTGCGGAGTACGGTGCCGCGCCATGACCACGCACGCCCCCGCCCAGCCCGCCTCCGGATCGAAGGGCTCCCACATCTGGGCGCTGGTGCTCACCGGCATCGGCCTGTTCATGGTGACGCTCGACAACCTGGTGGTCACCACGGCGCTGCCGGTCATCCGCGTGGACCTGGGCGCATCGGTGGAGACCCTCGGGTGGGTGGTCAACGCCTACACGCTGGCCTTCGCCGTGCTGCTGCTCACCGGCGCCGCGCTGGGCGACCGCTTCGGGCGGCGCCGGGTGTTCGCGGTGGGGCTGGTCATCTTCGCCGTGGCGTCAGCCGGGTGCGCGCTGGCCCCGTCCATCGAGTGGCTCATCTTCTTCCGCGCACTGCAGGGCCTGGGCGCGGCGCCCGTGCTGCCGCTGTCGCTCACGCTCCTCGCCGATGCCTTCCCCCCGGGCAAGCGCGGGCTCGCCATCGGCATCTGGTCGGGCATCTCGGGGCTGGCCGTGGCGGCGGGGCCGGTGGTGGGCGGGGCCATCGTGGACGGCATCTCGTGGCACTGGATCTTCTGGATCAACGTGCCCATCGGCTTCGTGGCCGCGGGCCTGACCATGTGGAAGCTCCGCGAGTCGTACGGGCCTGACACCGGCTTGGACCTGGCCGGGATGGTGCTGGCGGGGGTGGGCGTGTTCGGGATCGTCTACGGAATCGTCCGCGGCAATGAGGCCGGCTGGGGATCGCCCGAGATCCTCGGCACGCTCCTCGGCGGAGTGGCGTTCGTGCTGGCGTTCCTGTGGTGGGAGTCGCGGGCGCCGCACCCCATGCTGCCGCTCAAGTTCTTCCGCAACCGGGGCCTGAACGTGGCCAACGCGGCATCGGTGTGCCTGTACTTCGGTCTGTTCGGCGCCGTGTTCTTCCTGGCCCAGTTCCTGCAGACGGTGCAGGGCGACAGCCCGTTCGAGGCCGGGCTGAAGGTGCTGCCCTGGACGATCATGCCCATGTTCATCGCGCCGGTTGCCGGCCTGCTCAGCGACCGCGTGGGGGCTCGGCCATTCATGGTGGCGGGCCTGTTCATCATGTCGGGGGCCTTCCTGTGGATGGGCCTGGCCATCACGCCCACCATCTCCTACCTGGGACTGTTCGGCGGGTTCCTGCTGGCGGGCTTCGGGATGTCCATGGTGTTCGCCCCGGTGTCCAACCTGCTGGTCCAGTCGGTGGTCCAGGTCGACATCGGCAAGGCGTCGGGCACAAACAACACGGTCCGCGAGATCGGCGGGGCCATGGGCATCGCCGTGATGACCGCCATCTTCACCGCCACGGGCTCATACTCAAGTGGCCAGGCCTACGTGGACGGCCTCAACCCCGCGGTGCTGGTGGCCGCGGGCGTGCTCCTGCTGGGCGCCATCATCTCGTTGTTCGCCCCGCGCCTCACGGGTCCGAAGCCGGAGGGCGTGGCCGCGCACTAGCCGGCACCGGGCGCACTCCTCAGTAGGGGAGCGGCACGGCCCCCAGCAGCGGCGCCACATCGCCCGCGCTCGCCGGGTCCGCCGGGTCCATCGCGAGGGGGCCCTCCGCCAGCGCCCGCGCACGCAGAGACGGCAACTCCGCCCACACCGCGAAGGGCGACAGCGTGGAGTGGAATACATAGGTTCCGGAGACCAGGTCCATGCCGGAGATCCACCAGGTTGGGTACGTGCCGAACGGCTCCGAGGGGGCGCCGAAGGGCACCGACATCGCCCGGACCACCCCCACGCCGCCGGCCAGCGCCTGCTCTGCGGTGGCGGGCTCGGGCAGGTGATCGAGGAAGTACCGGCCGCGCACGAACCGTGAGATGGGGTCGACATCACCGGGCAACGGCAGGTCTCCGCCGTAGGCCGCGTACCGGCGCAGGTTGGCCAGTTGCGCATCGAGCGGGGGTTCGTTGGTGACCACGCGAGCGGCGTCGCCCCGTTGGATCACCGGCCCCTCGGGCAGCACCTCGATCACCGCTGCGTCGCCCGTCCGGTCCTCCACGGCAAGGTGGAGGGGCAGTGACTGGCCGCGCGCCGGCACATCGACCACGCGAATGCCCCGGAAGGAGTCCACGACCTCGGCCACCGAGGCGCAGGTGTCGAGTGCCCACTGGGCCCACATGGTGTTGCCCACGACGGGTCGGCCATCGTCAGGCTCCCATGCGGTGTCGTCCAAGTACAGAAGATGGGCGCCCAGCCCTGCATCGTTGACGCCCTCGCTGGTGAGCAGGTCCCAGCCGCTCACCACCACCGATGCGTGCCGCGATGTCCATCGCAGGCAGTCGTCGCCCGGCGTGCCTCGCCGCTCCACCCCGGGGGGAAGCACCCACAGCCGGGGCTCATCGCTGACTACCCAGTCAACGGTGCGACACGCAACGGCAATGCCGCCGGGGCGCTGGATGACGATGCGCGAGCACATTTTTCCCTCCGGTGATCTCGTATTAAGGAACGGTTACGTGCCTGACACCGGGGTGGCGGCGTCCTCCGCCTGCCAGCGCTTGATCGACTTGCGCAGGAACCAGTACTGCCAGAGGCCCCACACGATCTGCGTGCCCAGGGCCACGCCGGTCCACACCAGCACGCCGGCCGTTGCCGAGTGCACCTCCATGCCGCCCGCCACCAGCACGCCGATGGCCAGGCCCTGCACGCCGCCGATTCCGCCGGGCAGGGGGATGAGCGAGCCCACCTGGCCGATGAAGTAGGCCATCAGCATCACCGGTAGGGCAATGGGTTCGGTGACCGCCGCGATGCCCAGGTAGAAGGCCACGAAGTCGAAGCCGGGGTTGGTGACCATGCCGCCGATCGCGGCGGGGCGGCGGATGATGCGCATGGCGTCGTATGCGCCGGGCGGCAGGCGGTCGCCGATGTCGCGAAGCGTGGTGCGCAGCTTCGCGAAGCGGCCGGTGAGGGCCGGACGCGAATCGGGGTCGGGCGGCACGAAGGTCCTGCCCTTCCAGGCGAACCCCAGGATCACCCCCACGACCGCCGCGGCGATGGCCGCCGGTATCCACGTGAGCGCCGGGTGGAGGTCGCCCGCCACCAGGCCCGCGCCGATGAGCACCCCCAGCACCATGATCATCACCGTCATCACGGTGTTGGACAGCACCAGGAACGCCGTGGTGGTGCGCGAGATCTGTGCCGCGGTGAACCCCGCACGCGCCAGCGCCCAGAACTGCACCGCGAACCCGGTGGCGCCGCCGCCCGGCAAGGTGTCGCCAAGCGCCAGCCGCGAGGTGGTGAGCTGCATGCTCTCCTTCAGCGACAACGGCCGCGCGGGCGTGTCGGCGTCGTGCGCGGTGCCCATGCGCGCCGCGGCGCCGTATACCGCCCAGAACAGCACCACGTAGCCCCCGACCGAGAGGATCTCCATGGGCACCGCCAGCGCCACGTACAGCGGGTCGCCCTCGCGGACGTCCTGCCAGATGCGCGGCACCAGCTTGAGGATCCCGAAGATGATCAGCAGGAAGATGGCGTAGGTGATGACGCGCCCCAGCAGGTGCTTGAGCGCCGAGCGGTCCATGTGCCGCCACGCGGAGGGGTCGAAGTGCTTGCCCTTGACCCGGTGGGGGATGAAGCGGGTGAGGTGCGCCACGGAACCGACCCTACTCCGCCGTCACCGCCCGCATCTGCGAGGATCGGTGGGATGACGGGGCGGAAGACGCCATGAAGTTGTTCCCCCGGCGGCCTGACACAGGGCGCCGCGTACGCCCCACCCGGCCGCTCCTTCTGGCGTTCATGGGCGTGATCGCCGTGGGCACCATTCTCCTGATGCTGCCCGTCAGCAGCGCCAACCGCGGTGCCGCGCCCTTCGGGGACGCGGTGTTCACGGCCGCCAGCGCCGTGACCGTGACCGGGCTCACCGTGGTGGAGACCGCCACCTACTGGACCGGGTTCGGCGAGGCCGTGATCCTGGTGCTCATGCAGCTGGGCGGGCTGGGAATCATGACCTTCACCGCCCTGCTGGTGGTCATCATCGGCGGCCGCCTGGGCATGCGCCGTCGCCAGGCCGCCCAGGCCGAGCAGGGCATCCTGGACCCCGGCGAGATCAAGCGGGTGGTCATCGGCGTGGCCGTGCTGTCCGCCACGATCGAGGCCATCCTGGCCATCATCCTGTTCCTGCGCTTCCTGTCCATCGGCATATCGCCGGGCGACGCCGCGTGGGACGGAATATTCCAGGCGGTCAGCGCATTCAACGGTGCCGGGTTCACCCTGTTCACCGACAGCCTCGCCGGCTTCCAGGGCGACGTGATCGTGCTGGGCACCGTGGCCATCGGCATCATCGCCGGCGGGCTCGGCGTGCCGGTCTGGGCCGACCTCACGCGACGCCGGCGCATGAAGCTGGCACGGCGCAGGTGGTCGTTCCATACCCGACTCACCCTCCTGGGCACCGCCATCCTGCTGGTGCTGGGCTTCGCGGTGATAACCATCTTCGAGTGGACCAACCCGGCCACCCTGGGTGCCATGCCCTACGGCGAGCGCGTGATGAATGGTGCCTTCCAGGCCGTGACGCCGCGCTCGGCCGGCCTGTCCACCGTCGACTATGGCGGCATGCGCGAGGAGACCCTGTTCTTCACGGACTTCCTCATGCTCATCGGTGGCGGCAGCGTGTCACCCGCGGGCGGAATCAAGGTCACCACCATGCTGGTGCTCGCCCTGGCGACCGTGGCGTCACTGCGGGGTGCAGCCGACGTGCAGTTCATCGGCAGGCGCCTGCCATCAGCTGCCATCCGGCAGGCACTGGCCGTGACGGTCATCTTCGCCAGCTCCATCCTGGTGGGCACGATCGCGCTCCTCATCGCCGCCGACGTGCAACTGAGCGCTGCGCTGTTCGAGGTGACCTCGGCGTTCACCACCACCGGCCTGTCCACGGGCATCACCAGCTCGCTCCCCGGCGTGGCCGAAGGCATACTGATCGTGCTGATGGTGGTGGGACGCCTTGCGCCGCAGCTGCTGGGCGCGGCCCTGGTGCTGCGCGAGACCGGATCCACCTATCGCTACCCCGAGGAGAGGCCGATCGTTGGCTAGTCGTGCGGAGATCATGATCGTGGGCCTGGGCCGGTTCGGATCGGCGGCGGCCAACAGCCTGATCGAGCTGGGGCAGGACGTGATCGGAGTGGACTCCGAGTCCAAGCTCGTGCAGCGCTACGCCGCCATGCTCACCGAGGCGGTGGAGGTGGATGCCACCGACATCGACGCCATGCGCCTGATCGGCGCGCAGGACGTGCAGACCGCCGTGGTGGCGATCGGCAACGACATCGAGGCCAGCATCCTGGCCGCATCGGTGCTGCTGGAGCTCGAGGTTCCGCGCGTGTGGGCCAAGGCCGTGAGCGACCGCCATGGGCAGATCCTGGAGCGCCTGGGCGTGCACCGCGTGGTGTTCCCGGAACGCGACATGGGAGACCGCGTGGCGCACGGC
Source organism: Thermoleophilia bacterium (assembly GCA_016780995.1). Lineage (GTDB taxonomy): Bacteria > Actinomycetota > Thermoleophilia > Miltoncostaeales > Miltoncostaeaceae > SYFI01. Next base: position 25,575 of record JADHKZ010000005.1, read on the forward strand.
CTGGTGGGCCTGGCCCTGGACTTCGTGCTGATCGGCGCCGACTTCGCCATGGCCGAGACCACCGCCCCAAAGGAGGCCCTGGGCCGCACGCTGGCGGAGGTTGGGCTCCGCAGCAAATACGACGTCACGGTGGTGTGCACCAAGCCGCCCGGCGGCACGTTCTCGCTCACCGGCCCCGACACCATCCTGAAGCCCGACGACACCCTGCTGGTGATCGGCGAGAAGGAGAACGTCGAGAGGTTCTCCCAGCTGGACTAGCTAGCCCAGCGGGGGCAGCGCGGGGGGCCGCGCGGGTCCGGCACCGGGGCCCGACGCGATGGGCCGGCGACGCACAAGCGTCATCAGCGCGCCGGCGGCCGCCAGGCAAAGCAGGGCGACGAGCGCGGCCAGCACGGCCAGCTGGCGCACGGTGGGCACCTGGGTGAGCGCCCCGCCGATGTCCTCGAAGATTCGCACCAGGTCCTCGGTGGACGTGGTCTGGGCGAACACCCCGCCGGTCTGGGTGGCCATGGCCGCGAGCTGGGTGGGCGGGGGCGGACGATCCGCCCGACCGGGGTCGTTGCCCAGCATCACGGTGTACACGGGCACGCGCTGGGCGCGGGCCCGCTGGGTGGCGTCCTCCGGGCTGATGCCCACGTTGCCCGCGCCGTCGCTCATCACGAGGATGCGGCCAGCCGACTGCTGGGGGGTGGGCGGCAGCGGCTCCAGCACCCCGGCGCCCCTCAGGCTGCCCAGCCCGGCCACCACGGCCGACCCCAACGCGGTGCCCTCGGCCATCGGCAGGTCGTCCAGCGCGGCGCGCACCGCGGGACGGTCGAGGGTGGGCGCCACGCGCACCACGGCCTTGGCGTCGAAGGTGACCAGGCCGACCAGTGCCTCGTCGGGCGCGGCGTCCAGGAAACGGTTGGCGGCCTCGCGCGCCGCGTCCAGCCGATTGGGCTTGAGGTCGTCCTTCTTCATCGAGAGCGAGGTGTCGATGGCCAGCATCACCGCTCCCTGGCGGCGCTCCTCGGTGGTCTCCACCGCCGGGCGCGCCAGCGCGATGGGACCCATGGCGGCAGCCACGATGGCCAGGCCCAGGGCGATGCGGCGGTACAGCCGGCCGCGGGCGTCGGTGCCGATGGCCATCACCCGCGGGTCGGCGAAGGCGCGCGCCGCGTGCCCGCGCTGGCGCTCCCACGCCACGGCCATCACCACCAGCACGGGCACCAGCAGCAGGGCCCACAGCCACATGGGCGAGAGGAAGGTCACAGGCGGGGCCCCACGCGCCACGCCGCCACGCCGGCCAGCACCAGTAGCAGGGCCGCGATCCCGATGGGCCACGAGGTGACCTCGCTCATCACCTGCTTGGTGCCGATGAACGTGCCCAGGTCCTCGTACACCCGGTTCACCGACTCGGCGTCCTTGCTCTCGAAGGCCTCGCCGCCGGTGATCTCGGCCACGGCGGCCAGCGACGCCGGGTCGGGCGGCACCGCGCGGCCGTCGGGCAGCACGCCCTCGGCGGTGCCGAGCGCCACGGTGTACACCGGCACCCCCGCCTGCTTGGCCTGCTCGGCGGCCTCCTGCGGATCGGTGCCCACGGTGTTGGCGCCGTCCGACAGCAGCAGCACGCGGGCGCTGCGCAGCTTCTGCGCGCCGGGCTGGGTGGAGCGGATGGCGTCGAGCGACGACAGGATGGCCTCGCCCGATGCCGTGGCGCCGTCGGCCACCAGGGAGTCGATGGACCGCTTGAGCGCCGCGCGGTCGGTGGACGGCGGCAGCAGGATGTCGGCCTGCCCGTTGAACGCCACCAGGCCCACCTGGAACTGGCGCGGCACGGTGTCGGCGAAGGTCTTGGCGGCATCCTGCGCGGCGCGCAGGCGGTAGGGCGCCACGTCGTCGGCGGCCATGGACCCCGACACGTCGATGGCCAGCATGATGCTGCCCTCCTCGCGCGGGATGGCCGTGACGGCCTCGGGGCGCGCAAGGGCGAAGGTGAATCCCGTGAGCGCCAGCAGCAGCAGGGTGCCGGGAAGCCAGCGGGTCCACCGTCGGCCGGGCGCGGCCACCGCCACCAGGTCGAGGTCGGCGAAGGGCACGGCCGCCGCCCGGGTGCCCCGGCGCTCGCGCAGCACCCACCAGGCCGCGCCCGCCACCAGCGGGATGAGCAGCAGCAGGGCCCAGGGGTTGGCGAAGCTCACGCGGCCCTCCGCGCGGGGCGCGCGGTGCCGAGCGCCCGGGCCAGGTCCATGAGCCAGTCGCGGCCGGGCTCCATGACCACGTAGCGGGCGCCGGTGCGGGCGATCATGCCGCGGCGGCGCGCCTCGGCATCCGCAACGGCGGCGGCGAACCGCTGCTGGAACGCGGGGTCGGAGGGATCCACCAGCAGGGTGCGACCGGTCTCCACGTCGCGCAGGGGGATCACGCCCACCGGCGGCATCTCCCGCTCGCGGCGGTCGCGGATCTCCACCACGATCACGTCGTGCCGGCGGCCCAGGCCGCCGATGGCGCGCTCCAGGCCGGGGGCCCAGGGCATGTCGCTGATCACCACCACCATGCCGCGGTGGCGGGCCACCCGGCCGATCAGGGACACCGCGCGGGTCAGGTCGGTGCGGCCCTCGCCGTCGGGCACCACCGAGTCGATGGCTGCCACGGCGTCGATCAGCCCCCGGCGGTCACCACGCGGGGAGTGGATGAGGTCCAGGTCGCCGCGGGTGGTCACGGCCACGCCCAGGCGGTCACCCCGCCGGCGCAGCACCACGCCCAGCGCCGCCACCACCTCGCGGGCCTGGGCCACCTTGGTGCCGCCGTGCGTGCCGAAGGCCATGGACGCCGACATGTCCACCAGGGCCCAGGTGGTGAGCACGGGCTCCAGCTCGGGCACGCGCACCATGGGCTCACCGGTGCGCGCGGTGAGCGGCCAGTCGATCCAGCGCACGTCGTCACCCGGCGAGTAGGCACGGGTGATGGACGCCTCGCCGCCGGGGCCCGGGCGCCGGCCCCGGCGCTCGCCCTGCAGCAGGCCGTCGAGCCGACGGCCCACCTTCACCTCCACGCGGCGGAGGAGGGTGGCGGCACTGCGCCCGGCCGGGACGGCGGGCGCGGCGTCAGGCGACGGCGCGACCGCCACCGATCTCCACCTTGGGCTGCGCGATGGCGTCGACGATCCTGTCCAGCACCTGGTCGGGCTGCACCTCGGCCGCCAGGGCCTCGTAGCTCAGCACCACGCGGTGGCGCAGGGCGTCGTGGAACAGCGACGCCACGTCCTCGGGGAGAACGTACGAGCGCCCGCGCATCACGGCCAGCGCGCGCGCGCCGCGGATGAGCGACAGCGACGCGCGCGGTGATCCGCCCAGCTCCAGGTACGGCGCCAGGTCGGGCAGGCCCGCCTGGGCGGGGTCGCGCGTGGCGGTGACCAGCTGCACGGCGTAGGCGCGCACGCGATGGTCAACGAACACCTCATCTGCCCTGCGCTGCAGCTCCATGATCTGATCGGGGTCCAGCAGACGGCGCGGCTCGGGCGGATCGCTGGCCATGCGGCGCACGATCTCCTCCTCGTCGGCCGCCGTGGGATAGCCCACCACCAGCTTGAAGATGAAGCGGTCCAGCTGCGCCTCAGGCAGCGCGTACACGCCCTCGCTCTCGATGGGGTTCTGGGTGGCCAGCACGAAGAAGGGCTTGTCCACGGGGTGGGTATCACCGGCAATCGACGCGTGGCCCTCGGCCATCACCTCAAGCAGCGCCGATTGCACCTTGGCGGGAGCGCGGTTGATCTCATCGGCCAGCACGAAGTTGGCGAACACCGGGCCCAGGCGGGTGGTGAACTCACCCTCGCGGTCGAGCACCTGGCCGCCCACCACGTCACTCGGCACCAGGTCGGGCGTGAACTGGATGCGGCTGAAGTGCCCTCCCGACACCTTGGCCACGGTCTCCAGAGTGAGGGTCTTGGCCAGGCCGGGCACGCCCTCCAGCAGCACGTGGCCGCGGGCCAGCAGCGCCACCAGGATGCGGTCGAGCAGCTGGTCCTGCCCCACCACCACGCGCCGGAGCTCATAGAGCACGGCCTCCAGCCGGTCCCGGGGAGTGGCGGCGACCCCCGACGGGGGGAGCCCCTCCTGCATGGTCTCGTCGTTCACTACCGCTCCTTCTCCGCCTAGTCGACGCTGTCGAGGGCGCGGCGCACCTGGTCGGCGGTCACCGCGAAGCCGATGCCCACGTTGCCGGGCACCGGTGAGTTGATGGATGTGGGCACGCCCACCAGGCGGCCACGCAGGTCGAACAGCCCGCCGCCCGAGTTGCCGGGGTTGATGGGGGCGTCCGTCTGGATCATGGGGGTGCCGCTATCGCCCTGCCGGTTGACCGCGCTCACGACCCCCACCGTCACCGTGCCCCTCAGCCCGAACGGGCTGCCGATGGCGAACACCTGGTCGCCGGGGCGCAGCGCGGCATCGGGCTCGGGCGCGATCTGCACCCCCTGCCCCACCTCGCCCTTGGGCCTGAGTACTGCCAGGTCGCGCGAGGCATCGGACATCACCACGGTGGCCGGTACGCGACGGTCGTCTGCGGTGACCACCATCACGTCATCACCGCGCGCCCCCGCCACGTGCTCGTTGGTGATGATGAGGCCGCGCGGCGAGGTGACCACGCCGCTGCCCAGGCCGCCCTGGGCGCGCACCTGCACCACCGCGCCATCCACCGCCGCGATGGCGTCCTGCAGCGACCCGGCCGCGGGTGCCTCCGAGGACGCGCTCACCTGCGCGGATGACGACGGCGACGGGGAGTCATCCAGCAGGTACGTGGTTGCCGCACCCGCCACGCCGCCCGCCAGCACGGCGGCCACCACCACGGCGGCCATTCCGCTCCGTGCGCGCCTCCCGTCTCGGGGCGCACGCCCGATGGACGCGGCACGGCCCGGCGCGCGCGGCGGTGCAGGAGGGACATCCGCCGACGCTTGCCGCGGCGCACCGGATCCCAGGGGCGGCAGCCCTCCCTGCGAGGAGGTGCTGCGGGGGCTCAGCGGCGGGAGGCCCTCACCACGCGCGGGGCGAGGGCCCAGCGGCGGCAGGGAGTCGACTCGATCGTCATCGGCCATGGAACGGAACCGTAGACCCGGAGTGTGAAGGTCGCGGTAAGCCCGCTTAAGAGCTCATGAAGATCGAAACCCCCCGTTCCGGGGTGGCGGCACCGGCCGCCGGGCGTCATTGTGATGGTCGTCCGTACAGAGCAGGGTGCCGGATCGAGGGATCACCGATGACCGAGGGCAACGCGGTGCCATCCCGTGACCTGCTCCTTGCCGAGCTGCCTGACGCCGTGTTCCTCGAGAAGGACGGCGTCATCATCTTCGCCTCCGACAGCATCATGCGCGTGCTCGGGTATCCGCCCGAGGCGATCGTGGGCATGTCGCTGGAGTCGCTGTCGCACCCGGATGAGGTGTCGTCACTGGTCCCCGTGCGCGCGCGGCTCGCCGCCGGCGAGGAGGTGACGGTGCTCATCTACGCACGGCACGCCCACGGCCACCACATCCCGGTGGAGGCCAGGCTGCGCCCGCACCAGGACGCCGCCACCGGGAGCGACGTGATCGGGCTGCTGCGCCCGCTGGACGACACCAGCGACCGCCGTGAGGACATCGCCCGGGTCGAGGCGGCACCCGGGCTGCTGGCCAACCGCGCCGGCGATGTGCTGTTCCTGGTGGACGGGGAGGGCATCGTGCTGGAGGCCGGGCCGGGCGTGCACGCCCTGCTGGGCTGGACGGCAGACGAGCTCAAGGGCATCCCGCTGGCCGGACTGCTGCACCCCGACGACCAGCCGGCGGCCACGGCCTACCGGGCGTCGGTGCAGGCCGACACCGCCACCGGGTCCATCGAGGTGCGCGCCCGGACGCGCGGCGGATCGTGGCGCTGGTTCCTGGCCACCGGGGTGATGGTGAGCGCCCCCGAGGCGGGCGGCCGCGAGGCGCGGCGCGTGATGATGTCGTGGCGTGATATCGATGCCCTGGTGCGCGACGCGCGCTTCGCCGAGCGCGAGGCCGCGCGTCTTCGCGCCATCATCGACGTGGCGCTGGACCCCTGGCTGATGCTGGGGCCGCTGCGCGATCGCCGGGGCCACATCACCGACTTCGTGGTGGAGGACGCCAACGCCGGGGCGGCCGAGTACCTGCGCTGGCCCCGCGATCAGCTGGTGGGGGCACGACTTGCCGAGGAATTCCCCGCGCTCGTGGAGAATGGCCTGCTGCCGGCGTATGTGGAGGCCATGGAGTCGGGTGGCCCCGTGGTGGTGCATGACCTGGCCTACCCGCATGAGATCCATGGAGGCACCCGCCGCTACGAGGTACGCGCACGATCGGCCGGCGGATCCCTCATGCTCACCTGGCGCGACACCACCCCGGTGAGCCTGGCGCGCGACGAGCTGGCCAAGGCCGAGTCGCTGTTCCGCGCCATCGCGTCGGTGGCCGGCGACGCCGTGGTGTTCGTGCGGGACGGATCGGTCGCGTGGGCATCGCAGGGGGCGCAGGACATGGGCTTCGCAGCCGACGCCGACTTCGCATCGGTGCTGGAGGCCGTGGTGGTGCCCGACTCCGCGGGCGACGCGCGCACCTGTGCGCTCCTGATGGAGTCGCACCCGGGCTACGCCGGGCGCCTGCACCGCGCGGATGGCACCCCGATGATCGTGCGCGCGCACCCCATCAACGGCACGGGCGCCGGATCCGTGGTGGTGATCACCGACGAGGTGTGGACCACCGGAGGCTGACCCCTACGCGCCCCGGCGGCTCCTCTGCGCCCGGTCGATGCGGTCGGCCAGGTCGTCGGCCAGCATCGCCCGCGTGCTGGCCCGCTCGGCCTGGATGCGCAGGCGCGCCAGTTCCATGCGGGCGTCATCGTCCAGGCCCTCGGATCGATCAAGGGTCTCCAGCCGGGCGATGTCGGCCGCGATCTCCCTCACCCGGTCCCAGCGGCGATCGGCCACCGACCCGGCGCCGTCACGGGCCTGCCCGGTCACTCCGGCGACGGGGTGTCGGGTGACGCCGATGCCGCGGACTTACGGCGGCGCCTGCGGCGGCGGCGGCGCGGTGCTGCTCCCTCGGCGGGCGTATCACTCGCGGGCGTGGGGGCATCGCCGTTGTCGGTGGGCTCCGCCGGCACGCCCGCCTGCGGCGTGGCGGCCGCGCCGGCCACCTCCGACGTGGACATCTTGCGGCGGCGCCTGCGGCGGCGGCGCGTGGTGCCGCCCTCCTCGCTGGCGGCGCCGATGCCAAGGTCCTCCGCTGCGGGCAGGCGCGGGGCCTTGGGGCGCAGCTGGTTCCAGGCGCGCGCGCTGTGCAGCGCCCGCGAGTTTCGGGTGCCCACGGCCGCCCGCAACGCGCGCCGGGCATCAGGCTGGGTCCAGTCGATGGCGTCGAGGGCGCCGCGCAGCGCAGCCCAGCCGCCACAGGTGCCCGCGGCCCGGCTGGCCACGCGGATGTCCTCGCTCTTCAGCGGGACGTCACCCGGACCCAGCGCCAGCACCACGCGCCCGGCCTGCCCCACCTTCAGCGGCGATCCCTCCTCGGGCGGCTCCACGGGATCCGGCGCGGGAGCGCCCACCGCGCGAAGCCACAACCCGATGAGCCCCACCTCGCCGCCGTTCTCGATGAGGTGCTGCGACTCCCACTTGGCGATGCGGTGGATCTCCTGGTTGCGCCCGGGGCGGCTGGCATCGGCCAGGCCGCGCGACACCTCCCAGGCCCAGGCGGGTGCCCACGACGACGCGCTGTCCAGCGCCGACCACCTGCGCCGGCGCTCGGCCGAACGCCCCTGCTGCTCCAGCGATGCCACGTTCTCCCACTTGCCCGCCTGGTCGGCGTGGAACCACAGGGCGCGAATGCGCTCGCGGGCCGTCATGCGCAGGCGGTCCAGGATGGAGCGCGGGGCATCGGCGGGCAGGGCCTGGCGCAGGTCCGGCTGCACCAGCAGGGCCAGCGCCCAGGCGCGCCACAGCGGTTGCTCATCGCCGTTCTCGGCCTTGCGCGCCACCACCCCGCTGAGCGCCCACCACGCATGCGCCCCGCGCGGGTCCACGCCCTGGGCAAGCTGCTCCGACACCTCCTGCCAGTCGGTGTCGCGGCCGGCGGCCTCCACCCACTCCTCCATCACGCTGATGGGGATCTCCGCGGGGTCGGCATCGCGCCAGCCGCCATCACGGAAGCCGGCCACCAGCGCCGACGGGGCCGCGCCGGGGTTGACCAGGCTGGCCTTTCCACCGTCCTGCTGCGCCAGGATCTCGGCAGCACGGGCCAGCTTGCCGCGCTCGCCGCCCTCCGGCGGGCCGGCCACCCGCCCCAGCGGCTTGTACCAGCCCATGCCGAACAGGTCATGGCTGGTCTGCACCCCCATGGGGTCGCCGGCCGGCAGGAACTCCACCGACACGGCCTCCTTGTCGGGGGCCGGGCGCATCACGCGGCCCAGGCGCTGCACGAACACGCGCTCGCTGGTGGTGGGCGCCAGGTGCATCACCACCGACGCGCGGGTCTCATCCCAGCCCTCGGTGAGGAGGTCGGCGTTGCACAGCACGTCGATCTTCCCGGCGCCGAATTCCTTGAGGATGCGCTGCAGCTCGCGCGCCTGGGTCTGGCCCGACACCGCCGCGGCCTTCACCCCCCGCTCGGTCATCTCATCGGCCAGGGCGTGCGCCTGGGCCACGGTGGCCGTGTAGGCCACGCCGGCCAGCCCCAGCGGCATGAAGTGCTCGGCCCACACCTCGGCGCACGCGCGGTGCCAGAGGGCGCGATCCAGCGCGCGTCCCAGGCTGGCCTGGTCGAAGTCGCCGCGCACGCGGGTGACATCGGACAGGTCCACGGCGCGCTCCACGCGCAGCGAGCGCAGCGGGCACAGGATGCCGCGATCGATGGCCGACTGGCGATCCAGGGTGGCGGCCACCGGGCCGAACACCTGCTCCACGTGGCCGGTGGTGGTGGCGGGCGTGGCGGTGAACCCCACCACCACGGCATCGGCCGCGCGGTCGATCATCCGCCGCGTCTGCGCGCCCAGGGTGGTGTGGGCCTCATCGCACACCAGCAGGGTCACGGCGTCCCAGTCGGCGTCGTGCTGGTTGCGCAGCGCCGCCTGGTAGGTGCAGATGGTCACGCCGGGGCGGCCGATGGACCCCACGCCGTCCACGGTGAACGGCACATCGGGGAAGAAGGTCTGCAGGGCCGAGGCGGTCTGCTCGGCCAGGTTGCGCCGCGGCACCAGGATGACGGCCGAACCGCCCAGCGCCGCGGCCAGGGCACAGAAGGTGATGGTCTTGCCCGACCCGGTGGGGGCATCCACCCAGGTGCGGGTGGCGCCGGCGCGCAACCGGATGGCCAACTCATCGAGGGCCTCGATCTGGTGCTCGCGCAGCACCACCCCGGGCCACCACTCCGCGGGGTCGGCGAGGGCGGCCTCCAGGCGCTCCTCGGGAGCAAGGGCCTCGGTGGGTTCTATGTGAGTGCTCATGCCATCTCGCACCTCTCAGCGCATGGCGCAACCCATGCGCGGCAGGCCCACGGGGGACCGATGCGGACTCGGAAGGGCCCAGGAGGCGGTCGGCATGGCGCTCGTCACTGCGAGGCGCCGGACGGCCCGTGAACCATGGAGGACCATAGCAGCAGGGTGCGGCGCGGACCATCATGCACGCTGAATTTCCGCACTGCGCCGGGGGCGCCCGCTACAGTGCCGCAACCATGGGTACCGGATCCTCAGGAGGCGGCGTCAACCAGTGGGCACGTCCCGTGCTGCTGGCCGTCGCGTGCATCGTCATCGGATTCGTCGTGGGGTGGTTCGCCCGCGGCGATGGAGGCGGCGTGGTACTGCCCACGGTGGCCGACGCCGTTCAGACCACGGCCACCGTGGCCCAGGTGGACACCCTCGGCACGTCCACCACGTTCGACACCACCGGCACCACGGCGACCACCGGCACCACGGACACCACCGGCACCACGGCCGGTTCGGTGGCGCGTGACCAGATCAACCTGGTCATCCTC
>JADHKZ010000006.1 GCA_016780995.1 Thermoleophilia bacterium
CGGCACCACCGTGACGGCCGTGAGCAGGAGGAACAGCCAGGGCTCGCGCCGGTACATCTGCCAGGCGCGCGCCAGCAGTTCGCCGAAGGTGAACGGGCCGGGCTCTGCGTCAGTCAATGGGCTCGTAGGGGACGGCGTCACGCACCAGGTCGCCGGCGTCCAGGCCTGCGCTCTGCATGAAGAAGGGCGTGAGCAGGTTCAGGGTGTGGCGGCAGGCCGGACAGATGGGCAGCGGCGGCGGAGCCGGGATGCCCGGGGTCTCGCCGCGCAGGGAGTACGGGGATCCCGAGTACCGGGCGCATGCGCCGCACTCCTGCCCGCGGGTGTCCAGGCGCACCAGGTCCCAGCCCGACGCGCCGATCTGGGCCAGCCAGCCCTCGTGGCGCGCGGAGTACTCCGCGGCCTCGCGCGCCAGCGCGGCGCGGTCGTCCGCCGTCCAGCCATCGCGGATGGCCCGCGCGAACACCGGGGGAGGGTCGGGGATGTGCCGGAACCGCTCGGTCCAGGCATCGATCTCGGCGTCCCAGTCGCGGTCGGCCACCGGGTCAGTCCTCCACGAAGTCCACGGGGACCTCGTGGTCGATGAGGCCCGCCTCCACGCCGCGGCGAAGCAGCTGGCGCACGGCCTCACGGCCATCCTCGCCGTAGTCGAGGGTGCGCTCGTTCACGTACATCCCCACGAACCGGTCGTTCAGGTCGTCGTCCAGTCCGCGGCCGTACTCGGCGGCGTACGCCAGCGCGCCCTCGCGGTGGTCGAGGCTGTACTGGATGCTCTCGCGCAGGATGTGCGACAGCTCCACCATGGTCTCCTCGCCCAGGTCGCGCCGCACCACGTTCCCCCCCAGCGGCAGGGGCAGGCCGCCCGTGAGCTCATGCCACCAGGTGCCGAGGTCCAGCACGTTCACCAGTCCCTGGTCCTGGTAGGTGAGCTGGCCCTCGTGAATGACCAGCCCGGCGTCGGCGGTGCCGTCGGCCACCACGTCGAGGATCTGGTCGAAGGGCACGATGAGCGGGTCGTCGACACGCCCGGCCGCCAGCTGCAGCTCCAGGAAGGCGCTGGTGAGGGTGCCGGGGATGGCCACCTTCATGCGCGGGAGGTCGGCGGGGTCCACGGGCTCGCGGGCCACCACCATGGGGCCGTACTGCTCGCCCATGGAGGCACCGTGCGGAAGCAGGCGGTACTTGTCGGACACCGTGGCGTAGGCGTGGATGGAAATGGCCGACACTTCGAGGCGCCCCTCCATGGCCCAGCGGTTGAGCGTCTCGATGTCGCGCAGGAGGTGCTCGAATTCGAACTCCCCGGTGGGGATGAGGTCCTTCGCGAGCGCGTAGAACATGAACGCGTCGTCGGGGTCGGGACTATGACCCAGGCGGATCAGCGTCATGCGGTGGTTCCTCCGGTCGGGATACGAGCCTAGGAACCCTATCGCCGCCCGGCTACTCGGGGCGGGGTGAATCGTCCCTGAGCACGCACATGCCCTCGCCCTCGGCCACCAGCACGTCGCCCGCGTGGATGCTCACCACCGCGCGGAACCCGCGGTCGCTCTTCTGGATGAGGCGGCCGCGAAGCGTGAGCTCCACGCCCTCCAGCGGTACTGGCTTGCGCAACCAGTAGCGCACCTTGGCGGTCATGCCCCACAGGTCGTGCGGCGCGCCGGCGTACACCAGCATCTCGTCCACCAGCAGGCCGATGATGCCCCCGTGCAGGCGGTCGGCCCAGCCCTGGAACCGCGCGTCGGGGGTCCATGTGGCCACCGCGTCGGTGCCGTCGCGGTACACGTGGAGGCCCAGGCCCGACTCGTTCTCCGATCCGCACACGAAGCAGTGCGTGATGTCGGGCGGGTTCAGCAGATCACGGGCGTCGGTGCTCATGCCACCATGGTGGCATGGCCGGATGGGTGGCGCAGGTGGCGCGCGTGCCGACCGAGCACGGCGCCCGGTGGATGGCCTGGGGCGATGGCGGCCTGGTGGCGGCCGCGCGCTCGCGCGGCGATGCCGAGCGGCGCGCGCGTGCCGCCGGGGCCGTCCGGGTGGAGGATGGCGAGGCGGGCCCGGTGCCCGCGCACCCGGACTGGTCGCGACTGCCCGGGGGGTTCGCGGGTCGCGCGCTGCGCGCCTGCCACGGCATCCCACGGGGGCAGGTGATCACCTATGCGCAGTTGGCCGCCCGGGCCGGGAGCCCGGGTGCCGCGCGCGCGGCGGGAACGGCCATGGCCCGCAACCCGCTGCCCGTGGTGATCCCCTGCCACCGCGTGGTGCGCGCCGACGGGGGCGTGGGGGCGTACTCGGCGGGCGGCAGCGGGGCCAAGCGGCGCATGCTGCGGGCGGAGGGGGCGCTGCCGAAAGGCGCCTGATCGCTGCTACTGTGCCGCGCCGTGATCGCGTTACTGGTCGTCATCCACGTGCTGCTGTGCGTGCTGCTCATCGCACTGGTGCTCATGCACAGCGGCAAGGACTCCGGTCTGTCCGGCGCCTTCGGCGTGGGCGGCGGCGCCAGTGCGTACGGCGGGTCGTCCGCCATCGTGGAGCGCAACCTCACCCGCATCACCATCGTGGTGGCCGTGCTGTTCTTCCTGATGACGTATGTGCTGGGCACGGTGCTGACCTAGGGACAGTCAGCCCACCCGCCGGGAACGGCCCGCCCCCCGGCCGCTCGGTAGAGTCCTCCGCGTGGAGACCTCAATCATTCGCTCGCTGCCGGTCAAGTTCGTGGGCGCCTTCATCGCGCTCGTAATCGCCGGCATCGTCCTCTACCTCGTCGGCGTGCTGTCGATGTACATGATCGCGTGGGCCGTGTGGCTCATCCAGGCGATCTTCGGGTAGGGGAAGCACACACCAGCTGATGCACGACGGGCCGCCCCTCGGGGCGGCCCGTCGTCGTTGCGGTACTTCATCCTGATGCGGCTGAGAGGACTTGAACCTCCACGACCCTAGGGGTCACAAGGCCCTCAACCTTGCGCGTCTACCAATTCCGCCACAGCCGCATTGGTGGCCGCCCATCCCGTGAGCAGCGCGGGGCAATGTAGCAGCAGGAGCCAGTGCTAGGGTGGCGAACACCAGTTCGACATTCCCGACCCGAGGGCACCCACCATGGCGAGCGCACCCACCGGCAGGCAGGCCGAGATCCTGGCCTTCATCGAGGACCACGTCGACCGGCATGGCTACCCGCCCACCGTCCGCGAGATCGGCCAGGGCGTGGGGCTGGCGTCGCCGTCCACGGTGCACCGGCACCTGGAGAAGCTGGAGCAGGGCGGGCACCTGCGCCGCGACGCCTCCAAGCCGCGCGCCATGTTGGTGGGCCTGCAGGGCGGGCGCTCCGCGGAGCGGTCCGGTCCGCCGCCCATGACCCTGCCGCTGGTGGGCGCGGTGGCCGCGGGCGCGCCCATCCTGGCCGAGGAGCACGTGCAGGACCACGTGGCGGCGCCGTTCGCCGCCGACTACCTGCTGCGGGTCAAGGGCGACTCCATGATCAACGCGGGCATCCTCGACGGCGACCTGGTGGCGGTGAAGCAGCAGGACACGGCGCGCGATGGCGAGATCGTGGTGGCGCTCATGGGCGAGGAGGCCACGGTGAAGCGGGTGTACCGCGAGCCGGGCGGCGTGCGGCTGGAGGCCGAGAACGACGCCTACGACCCCATCCGCGGCACCGACATCAGCGTGATCGGCCGCGTGGTGGGCGTGATGCGCGACCTCTAGGGCGGCGGCCCCGGGGGCGATACCCTGCAGGAGCCGGCTAGGCAGTCGCGGGGCCCCGTGCCTCGAGGAAAGTCCGGACACCGAAGAGCAGGGTGCTGGCTAACGGCCAGCCGGGGAAACCCGAGGGAAAGTGCCACAGAAACGAAACCGCCCCTCCGGGGGTAAGGGTGAAAAGGTGCGGTAAGAGCGCACCAGCGGTCCGGTGACGGGCCGGCTGGGTAAACCCCACCCGGTGCAAGGCCAAATCGGGACGTTCGCAGGTTGCTCGCCGAGTCCCAGGTAGGCCGCATGAGGCGCCCGGCAACGGGCGTCCCAGATGGATGACTGCCCACGACAGAATCCGGCTTACGGTCGGCTAACCCGGGGGCCCCGCAAGGGGCCCCCGGTACGTCATGCCCCGCACCAGCCCGGCGGTGATGTGCTCCACGGCGGCGCGCAGGGCATCCACGGCGCCTGGCTCCACCTGCACGCCCGCGGCGGTGGCCGCACGGGCCTCGTCCATGACGGCCTCCGACAGGCGGCGGTCGCGCAGTATCACCTCCACCTCCTGGCCCCGCGCCGTGCCGCGCAGGCCCATGGCCTGCGCGCGCTCGTCCAGCTGGCCCAGGCGCCCGGTCTGCAGGGCCCGGGCCAGCGGCCGCACGTAGCGCTGGGCCTCGGTCATGGCCGCAGTGGCGCCCGGCACGGCCACGGGCAGGGACGGGGCCTGCCCGGGGTGCTCGCGCAGCCGTCGGGCGATGGCCTCGGTGCGACGCACCAGGTGACGCGCGAGCAGCGGGCAGGGCGCGAACTCCAGCGCCGCGGGCGCGGGGGTGACCGCCCGCGGCGGCGGCGCGTCGGCTCCGCGCAGCCAGTCGGCCAGCTCCTCCACCTCGAACCGGCGGTGCCCGCCGGCGGTGCGGTGGCATGGCACGCGGCCCGAGTCGGCCCATGCGCGGATGGTGGGCACGCTCACGCCCAGCAGGGCAGCGGCCTCGCTGGTGGTGAGGGTGCGGCGGCCCGGGGCCAGTTGCCGCTCGCGCACGCCCAGCCACCTGCGGGCTGAGCGCGCAGGGGGATCAGTCGTCATCGGGGAACGCGCGGCCCCGGGCGTCGATGAGCATCGCGGTCACCACCACGACCACCATCAGCACCACGCCCAGGGTGAGCGCCGCCCCCAGGCGTGCGCCGCCCGCCCAGGCAAGCCAGGTGGACACCACGCCCACCACCACGGCGATGACCCACGCGATGGCGTCGGAGCGGTTGAATCCCAGCGGCCACATGCCGTGAGGATAGCCCGCGGGTCAGGCCGCCACGGGGCGCCCGGTCATCGGCCGCGCGGCCACGGCCGCGGCGATGGCGCCGATGCCATCGAGGGCGGACCCGATGGCGCCCACCGGGTCGTGATGGAGATCCTCCTCCAGCGCCGGGTCGCCCAGCCGTGCCGCGGTGGCGCGCGCCATGGCCAGCGCGCCGGGCTCGGCCGCCCCCGTGCGCGATAGCGCGAACAGCGACGCCACCACCTCGTCCACCGATCGCGCCACCGACATGGGCAGGCGGGCATCGCGCACCAGTTCCGCCGGCCCCCCGGCACCGGCCACCAGCCCGGCCGCGTGCCAGATGGCCTCCGAGGCGGACGGGTCGTCGCGCACTGCGGTGGCGCAGGCCAGCAGGAGGGCGCTCATCCACGCTGCCCGCGGCAGGTACGTGCCGAGGCGCATCACGTGCCACGCCTCGTCGCGCGGCAGGGCGTCGTCCGCCAGCCCCCGCACGGCTGCCACCTCGCGTCGCACCACCGCCGATGCGCCGCGGGGGTCGAGGGCGTTGGCTCCCCCGGACTGCGCGTGCGCGGCGCCCACCGCGTGCGCCAGTGCCTCGGTGACGTCGGCGGGCAGGACGTCGCCGGCCGCGGCCGCTGCCAGGGCGGCCTGCTCCAGATGCCGCGCCGCCAGCGCGCCGCCCGTGCCCATCTTGGGCACCAGGCCCTCGGGCCCTGCGGCGGCGAGTGCCGAGAACGCCGCCGCGGGGCCCGCGCCGTGGCGCGCCGCCAGGGCGCGGGCCCCCAGTACCCGCGCCGACGCGTCGGCGCGCTCCAGCGCGGCCGCGAACTCGTGGATGGACGTGCACGATCCCCCCGACATGCCCCGCAGGCTAGGCCCGGGCCCGCGGCGGGTCGTCATACCTGCGTCCAATCCTCGGCCCGATCGCTTGTGCATGGGTCGCACCCGTCGCGTAGCGTCGCGCCGTCACGCGTCACCGAGGAGGAACACATGGCCAAGCTCGCACCCGGGGACACCGCACCCGACTTCACGCTGCCGTCCGACGGCGGGGACGACGTGACCCTGTCCGCCCTGCGGGGCGCGCCGGTGGTGCTGGTGTTCTATCCCAAGGCCATGACCTCGGGCTGCACGCAGCAGGCCTGCGGGTTCCGCGACGTGCTGGCCCGGTTCGGCGAGGTGGGGGCCACCGTGCTGGCCATCAGCCCGGATCCGGTGAAGCAGCTGGTGAAGTTCCGCGAGAAGGAGGGGCTCACGTTCCCCCTGCTCTCGGACGAATCGCACGAGGTGCTGGAGGCCTACGGGGTGTGGGTGGAGAAGTCGATGTACGGGAAGAAGTACATGGGCGTGGAGCGCAGCACGTTCGTGGTGGGCCCGGATGGCCTTCTGCAGCACGCTGACTACAAGGTGAAGCCCGCTGGCGACGCCGCGAGGGTGCTCGGCCTGCTGGGCTGACCGGTACGCTCCCGCGCGTACGAAATGTCGGAGGTTCCCCATGGACGTTTTCGAGGCAATCCGCAAGCGCAAGGCCGTGCGCACCTACACCGACCGGCCGGTGCCGGAGGAGGTGCTGGACAAGGTGCTGCGCGCCGCGCTGCAGGCCCCCACGGGCAGCGGGTCGCAGGCCTGGGGCCTGCTGGTGGTGCGTGACGAGGCCACCCGGCGCCAGGTGGCCGACCTGGTGATCGCGGGCGGGGCGCAGTACTTCGCCGCCATGCGCCCGCGGCGCGACGCCACGCCCGAGGAGCACGAGGCCGCGTGCGTGGCCTACGCCGAGCAGATCCTGCCCACCTACCGCATCGCGCCCGTGTGGGTGATGGGCCTGCTGGTTCCCCGCGACAACTACCCCGAGAGCATGCGCGAGGGCGGGTACGTGGATGACCTGCTGTCGGTGGCCTTCGCCATGGAGAACCTGTTCGTGGCCGCGCGCGCCGAGGGACTGGGCACCGTGCCCACGTCGGCGTTCCAGCGGTTCGAGAAGGACCGGCTGCGGGAGATCGTGGGGCTGCCGCCCGAGGTGGACCCGGTGCTGGTGACCCCGCTGGGCTATCCCGAGTCGTTCCCCGAGGGCCTTCCGCCGGCCCTCAAGCGCACCTACCGCGGCTGGAAGTCGCTGGTGCACGATGACCGGTGGGGCAACACCCGCGACTAGCGACCTGGAGGACCTCCGTGGCATGGGATGACATCGCGCAGTGGCAGCCGCCCGACCTGTTCGCATCGCTGCGGATGGGCGACAACGTGCTGCCCGTGGACTGCCGCGAGCTCACGTGGCGCGAGGCCGATACCAAGGTGAAGGGGGCCATCCGCATGGACCCGATGTCGTTCACCTCGGAGATCGACTCGCTGCCCACCGAGAAGGAGATCGTGTTCTACTGCGATCGCCCCGGCGAGGCCACCAGCATGAAGATCGCCCTCACCGCGTTCGACAAGGGCTACACGCGCGTGGGCGTGCTGGTGGGGGGGTTCGATGCGTGGCAGGCGGCCGACTACCCCGTGGAGCCCAAGGAGTAGCCCGCCGCCGGCCGCCGCGGCTGCCTACTTGGGGGTGAGGCCGTAGCGCTGCTCCAGCCACTCCGGCAGGATCGCGGCGATGCCGCGGATGAGCAGCTCCCGCTCCGAGATGGCCACGCGGGCGGCCACCTGCATCACCAGCTGCCCCTCGTCGCTGCGCACGCCCTGCACGCCCGACACCATCTGGTCGCCCTCGGACTTGTTGTAGACCATCGCGCGGGCCGCCATGGGCCAGTGCTCGCGGGTCCACTCGATGAGCGACTCCTCGAGGTCGGTGGGCGAGTACTCCAGCAGTGCCCGCTGGAGCTCGTTGGGCGTTCCGTCACTGTCGCGCTGCATGTGAGGTCCTTTGAGGGGCCGGTTGCGGGAATCATGGGCAGGATAGCCGCGTGAGCGATGCGACGGGCTCGGGGCGCGGCGGGGCGCGCGGACGGCTGCTGCTGTTGTCGGCGGGGGTGGTGCTGTTCGTGCTGGCCATCGTGGGGTCGGGCATCGAATGGGGACGCCTGCTGGTGAAGGGCCGCCTGGTGGTGGTGGAGGACGGCCTGTCGCTGTGGCAGGGGGTGGTGGTGCTGGTGGCCGCCGCCGTGGGGGCGGTGCTCATGGGCACCGCAGTGGCCGCCGGGCGGGGCCGCCTGGCCGCCGCTGCCGCCCTGGTGGCGGGTGCGGTGATCGCCGCGGCATCGCTGGCGGCCATCAGATGGCTGGTCACGCGCCCCTCCGAGATCGCCGACCAGGTGCGCGCCGGCGCCGAGGCCATCCCGCTGAAGGGCTACGTGGTGCCGCCCATCGAGAGCCTCATCGGTGCGGGCGCGTGGGTATCGCTGGTGGCCGGGTCCCTGTTGCTGCTGCTGGGGCTGGTGGGCCTGGTGGTGCCCGCGTGGCGCGGGCGCCGTGGCGCCGGGGCCGCGTGATGGCGCAGCGCATCGCATCGCTGCTGCCGTCGGTCACCGAGATCGCCTGCGCGCTGGGGCTGGGCGATCGGCTGGTGGCCCGCAGCCACGAGTGCGACTACCCACCCCAGGTGGAGAACCTGCCGGCGGTCACGGCCGGGCGCCTGCCGCCCGACGCGGTGACCCAGGCCCAGGTCGACCAGGCCGTCACCGAGGCCGCGGCATCCGGCGAGGCCCTCTACGAGGTGGACGGTGCGCTGCTAGCGTCGCTGGCCCCGGACCTGGTGCTCACCCAGTCGCTGTGCGACGTGTGCGCGGTGGACGAGGACCTGGTGCGGCGCGCGGTGCGCCACATGGATCCGCCGCCCCCGCTGGTGTCGCTGGCACCCGGTCGCCTTGACGAGGTGATCGCATCGGTGGGCGACGTGGCCCACGCCGCCGGGGTGCCGGAGGCGGGCGACCGGCTCATCGCCCAGCTGGCCGCGCGGCTGGATGCCGTGCGCGCGCGGGTGGCCGGGCGCACCCCGGTGCGGGTGGCCGCCGTGGAGTGGCTGGACCCCCCGTGGTCGGCGGGGCACTGGGTGCCCGACCAGGTGGCGGCCGCCGGCGGCGAGGAGGTGCTCATCGCACCGGGCGCCAGGTCGGCGCGCATGACCTGGGACCAGGTGGCGGCCGCCCGCCCCGACGTGGTGGTGCTCATGCCCTGCGGCCTGTCGCTGGCGCAGGTGATGGACCTGGCCGGCGAGGTGCCGCCGTTGCCGGCCCGCGTGGCGGCGGTGGACGCATCGGGGCTGTTCAGCAGGCCGGGCCCGCGCCTGGTGGATGGCGTGGAGGTGCTGGAGGCCATCCTGCATCCCCAGCCCGGCGACGCGCCCCCGGGGGATGCCTGGGCCTGGGTTGACCAGCCGTCCGGCTACACTCGGAAGGGCCGATGAAGACCTTCATCCTCCTCGCCACGCTCAGCCCCCAGGGGCTCCAGACCCTCCGGCTCACGCCCGAGCGGCTGCTGGAGGTGAACCGCGAGATCGAGGATCTTGGTGGAACGGTGCTGGACCAGTGGGCCGTGCTGGGCTACTACGACTTCCTGAGCGTCATCCAGGCCCCCGACGAGCAGGCCGCGGCGCGGATGGTGGGCGAGCTCTCGGCGCGGGGCAGCGCCACGTTTGAGACGCTCACCGTGATGGACCCGGACGACCTGCTGGGCTAGGCGCCCACGCGCCGCCAGGACTCGCTGTGGCACAGCGGGCAGGCGGGCAGCACCAGCACCCCGTCGTTCTCGGTGGGGGAGGTGACCAGCAGGTCGCACTCGGCGCAGCGGAACGACCCGGTCACCTCGTCACCGACGGTGAAGGTCTCGACCTGTGCGGGATCCTGCGGCATGTGGGTACCCCCCGCGCCGGGCGCGTGGATCGTGAGGCGTGGCGGCCCCGGGTTGCTAGATGGCGAGCGCGGCGACCAGCGCCGCCGCCGCGATGACGGCGAACAGCACGAATCCCACGGCCAGGAACCGGGTCTCGGTGAGCAGGGGCTGCTGCGGCTCGGCGTCACGGGCCGGGCGCCAGTGCAGGATGCGCGCGATGCGCCCCTCGTGCACGGACCGCTCGCAGTACGGGCAGAAGGTGGCCGACGCGAGCAGCGGCAGGCCACACCGGTGGCACCCCGGGGCGTCTGAGTGGTGGTGATGTTGGAGGTTCGACTCCGTGCGCATGAGGGCAGCATACCGCCGCGGGAAGGAATTCGCGCCCGGGTGTCGACGGACGCGCGTCGTACCCGCGTGGTTCGGGCGGATCAGCCGGGGGCGTCGTCGGCCAGCATGGGGAATGCCGCCGTGGCGTCGTGCTGCGGGTGGGCCTGGTCCTGCGCGGGCCGCGTGGCCGCCATGTCGGCCTGCCGGTCGTCTACCTCGGCAATCTCATCGGCCAGGGCGTCGGCGGGGATGCGGCCCTCCTTGGCCAGGGCGTACGCCCGCGCGCCGAGCGCGACCAATGCCGCGCGGTGGCGGCGCTCCATCACGCGCTTCTCGCCCTCCACCCGGGCGCGGTGCACGGACTGGCGCATGCCCCCCGCCATGCGCCACGCGGTGGATGTGCCGGAGCGGATGAGTGACATGGCGCCAGCGTAGCCGCGCGCGGCGTTCGCGGGCCGGGGGAGAGGCGGCACGTCCGGTCACACACCCGCGCGGAATGCCGCCATAGCGTGGCCCCATGGACGTAGCGGCACGCATGCGGGGCCAGTCGGGCCAGGCGACGATCGAGCACGTGGGGCTGGTGCTGGTGATCGCCCTCATGCTGGGCGCGCTGGCCGCGTGGGCCGCCACCGAGCGGTGGGCGCCCGACGGCCCCCCGGATGTCATCGCGCAGGTGGCGGCCCCCCTGGCCTCGGCGGGCCGCGGCACCACGGCGGCGGTGGCCACGGGCCAGATGGCCATGGAGCGCGTGGCGCGGGCCATGGAGTCGGGTGGCGACGAGTCGGGGGCGCTCCGGCGTGCCTGGGATGCCGTGCTGTGGTGGGGCGCGCTCAACGTGGACGGGCAGATCGAGGCGGGCAGGGGGTTCCTGGAACAGGTGGGCATCCGTGCCGAGGACCTGGTGAAGGACCCGGTCAAGACCATCGAGGGCGCCGTGGAGCGGCTGGGCAAGCCGCCGGTCACCGGCACGGCCGAGCGCGTGGGTCGCATCGCGCGCACTGTCGCCACCGCCGGTGAGCGCCCGTTCCGCGACACGTTCATGGGCGTGTCGCGCGACCTGGGCGGGTTGGGCGCGGACTGGCTCATCACCAAGTTCGCGCGGGGAGTGGGCGGGTTGCTCAAGGGGCTCCTGCCTGGATGAGGGCTACCACGAACAGGGGGATGGACATGCTGGACAGGACGGCGGCGCGCGTGCACGCATGGGCCGCGCATGCATGGTGGCGGGCCCGCGATTCGCGCGGCCAGGGCACCGTGGAGTACGTGGGCATGGTGGTGATGGTCACCCTGCTGGTGGCCGCAGTGGCCGTGGCGGCCAAGGGGTGGGCGCCCGACATCGGCAACGCCCTCAAGAAGGCCCTCACCGGGGCGGTCAAGCACCTCACCGACGGCTTCGGATGATCGCGGTGGCGCCGCGGTGGTGGTCCCCGGCTAGGGGATGATCACCGCGGCGCCGTCCACCTGGCCCGTGGCGATGCGCTGCAGGGCGCGGTTGGCATCGGCCAGGGGGTGCTCCTCCACCGAGGTGGTGACAGGGATCTCCGCGGCGAGCGCCAGGTAGTCACGGGCATCCGCGCGGGTGACGTTGGCCACCGACCGGATGGACCGCTCCCACCACAGGTCGGCGTAGTCGATGGGCGGGATGCCGTCGAGGTGGATGGCATTGATGGCCACGGTGCCCCCGCGGTCGAGGGCCGTGAGCGCGTGCACCACCACTTCCCCCGCGGGCGCGAACGTGACCGCCAGGTCGAGGGGGAACGGCGGTGCATCGCCGTATCCGCCAGCCCACTCGGCACCGAGCTCCAGGGCGCGGCCCTGCTCGGCCATCGACCGGGTGGCGACGGCCACGCGGCAGCCCATGTGGCGCGCCACCTGGATGGCCTGCAGCGCGGACGCCCCGAAGCCGTACAGGCCCACGCGCGCACCGGGGAAGATGCCGGCCACCCTCAGTGCCCGGAACCCGATGATGCCCCCGCACAGCAGGGGGGCGAGGTGGCGGTCGTCCGGGCCCTCGGGCAACGGCACCACCACGTCCGCCCGAGCGGCTACCAACTCGGCAAATCCGCCGTGGCGATCCCAGCCGGTGAACGTGGCCGACGCGCACAGGTTCTCGCGCCCCGTGGTGCAGAAGCCGCACTCCCCGCAGGTTCCGGCCAGCCAGGTGAGGCCCGCCCGGTCGCCCGGGGCCCATCCCTGCACGCCAGGCCCCACCTGCGCGATGCGCCCCACCACCTGGTGCCCGGGGATCACCGGCAGCACGCGCGCGGCCAGGTCGCCCTCGCAGATCTGCAGGTCCGTCCGGCACGCGGCGCAGGCGGCCACGCGGATGACCACCTCGCCCGGGCCGGCCGTGGGGTCGGGGAACGTGGCCAGCCGCAGGGGCTTGGCGTGGATGCTTCCCGGCGCTGTCAGCACCATCGCGCGCATATGCTGGGAGCGTGGCAGGAATCGAGGTCATCCGCGTGCCCGACGCGCCCATGGCGGCGGGCGACCCCACCCGGGTGCACGCCGTGCAGGCGGACGGCCGCGCGCTGATGCCCGGGCTCACCCGCCCCGAGGCCCAGGCCGCATGCGGATGGCTGGGGGAGGTGCCGGCGGCCGACCGGTGGCTGGCGCTGGCCGAGGTGGCCCTGCCGGTGGTGCTCACCGACGGCGCCGGGCCGCACCTGCTGGATGCGGACGGGAGCCTGGTGCTGGTGCTGGCGCCCCACCCGTGCATCGCGCACGCGCACGTGGCGATGGGGGCGCCGTCGCCCCTGCACGCCGTGGGCGCGGTGCGGCGCGTGGGCGAGGGCGGCTGGATGTGGCTGGCGCGTGCGCAGGTGGACGATGCGGGACGGGTGGCGGCGCTTGACGCACTGGATGCCGTGACGGGCCCCGAGGGCCTGCCGGGCTGGGCCGCGATGCGGGCCGGGGCCGTCCCTAGTCTTGGCGCGTGAGCGAGTACGTCATCCGCTTTACCGCGATCAACCCCGATGACCTCGACGACTCCGCCACCGTGAGGCTGGCGGGGGCGGCGCGCGCCATCCCGGGCACGCGGCCCCACGGCAAGGTGCGGGTGGATCCCGTGCGCCGGTCCATCGAGGCCGGGTTCGCCATCGACGTGGAGCAGGCCATGGCCGAGGCCGCGCGCGACGGCGGGCGGCTTGCCAAGGAGATGCTGCTGGCGGCCCGCATGCCGGATGCACGCCTGGTGGAGATGAGCGTGCGGATGGGGGATACGCGCAGTTCGGACTGACCCCGGGGGCGGCGCCCTGCCGCGGGACGTGAATCCCGCCTGCGGCCGTTCCCCCGAATCAGCGCCGTGGTCGCCGCGTCGCCCGGGGTCGTGGTCCGAACTGCACCTGTAAGGCTACGAACTTCCCGGTAGCTGCCCATCGGTGCCGCCCCGGCTCCCCCTTGCGGGTTTGCCGCAGTCCCGTACGCGCCGGTATCCGGGCCGAAAGACGCCACAATCCGCCGTGTGAGCCCTCGTCCCGTCACGGTCATGTGGTTTCGCCGCGACCTGCGCGTGGATGACCACCCGGCCCTTGCCGCTGCCGCGTCACGCGGGGACGCGGTGGCGCTGTGGGTGGCCGACCCGGCGTTGCTGGGGTCCCCGCATCACCGTGCGCCCATGCGGCTGCGGTTCCTGCGCCAATGCCTGGAGGCCCTGGACGGCGCGCTGGCCGAGCGCGGCGTGCGCCTGGTGGTGCGCGAGGGAGATCCCGCGCGGGTGGTGCGGGAGGTGGCCGCCGAGGCCGGGGCCGACCTGGTGCACGTGACCGATGACGTCACGCCCTATTCGCGGCGGCGCGACGAGCAGGTGGCAGGGGCCCTGGCGGGGGCCGGCGTGGCCATGCGTGCCGTGGGCGGCCCCTGGCGGGTGGAGCCGGATGCCGTGGCGGGGTCGAAGGGCGAGGGCTACCTGGTGTTCACCCCATTCTTCCGGGCCTGGGACCAGGTGCCGCTGGCCGAGCGCATCCCGCCGCCCGCGTCGCTGTCCGGACCCGACCTGCCCTCGGATGGGCTGGACGTGCTCCCGCATGGTGACCCGCCCATCCCCGCGGGGCCGGACGCCGCGCGGGCGCGGCTGGAGGAGTTCATCCGCAGCGGCGCGGTGGACCGCTATGCCGAGGGCCGCGACCTGATGGCCGAGGACGGCACATCGCATCTCTCGGCCGACCTGCGCATGGGCGTGCTGTCGCCCGCGCAGGTGGGGCGGGCCATCGGCGGATCGCACGGCAACGCGCCGTCGCGCGCGGCGTTCTGGCGCCAGCTGGCCTGGCGCGACTTCTATGCCCACCACATGGCGCGCCATCCCCACGTGGCCGCCGCCGCGCTCAAGCCATCGTTCCGCGAGATCGCCTGGGACGACGACCCCACGCTGCTTGCCGCCTGGCGCGAGGGCCGCACCGGGTTCCCGCTGTGCGACGCCGGCATGCGCCAGATGCGGGCCACCGGGTGGATGCACAACAGGGCGCGCATGGTGGCCGCCAGCGTGCTGGTGAAGGACCTGCTCATCGACTGGCGCCGCGGCGAGTCGGAGTTCATGCGCGGCCTGGTGGATGGCGACCCCGCCAACAACAACGGTGGCTGGCAGTGGACCGCCGGCACCGGCACCGATGCCGCACCGTACTTCCGCGTGTTCAACCCCATCCTGCAGGCCAAGCGGTTCGACCCCACGGGCGCCTACGTGCGCCGGTGGGTGCCCGAGCTGGCCCAGGTGCCCGACCGCTTCATCCACGAGCCGTGGAAGATGGATGACGAGACCCAGCGCGCCGCAGGTTGCGTGATTGGCCGTGACTACCCGGCCCCGGTGGTGGAGCACGCGCTTCGCCGCAACGAGGCCATTGCCAGGTACAAGGACGCCGATGCGCGCTTCGCCGCGCGAATGGAGGCCGCTGCATGAGCCGTTCCGTGCTGGTCACGGGTGCCACCGGATACGTGGGTGGACGCCTGCTCCACCGACTGGAGGAGCGCGGCGACGACATCACCTGCCTGGCGCGCACCCCCGACAACCTGGAGCCGCGGTGCCTGCCCACCACGCGCATCGTGAAGGGCGACGTGAACACGGGCGAGGGGCTGGATGAGGCCATGCAGGGCGTGGACGTGGCCTACTTCCTGGTGCACTCCATGGGCGCGAAGGGCAACTACCACCGCGCCGAGCGCGAGGCCGCGCGCAACTTCGCCGAGGCCGCCGGGCGCGCGGGCATCAAGCGCATCGTGTACCTGGGGGCGCTCGGGCGCGGCCCGCACATGTCCACGCACCTGGAGAGCCGCCAGGAGGTGGGTCGCATCCTGCGCGAGGGCCCGGTGCCCACCATCGAGTTCCGCTCGTCGGTGATCATCGGCTCGGGCAGCCTGTCGTTCGAGATGGTGCGCGCCCTGGTGGACCGCCTGCCCGTGATGGTGTGGCCCAAGTGGGTGGACACCCCCACGCAGCCCATCGGCATCGAGGACGTGATCGAGTACCTGGTGGAGGCGTCCGAGGTGCCGCTGGAGCGCAGCGAGGTCGTGGAGATCGGCGGCACCGACCGGGTGTCGTATGGCCAGTTGCTCATCGAGTACGGCAAGGCACGGGGCCTGCGCCGATTCTTCATTCGCGTGCCGGTGCTCACGCCGCGGCTGTCCAGCCTGTGGCTGGGCCTGGTGACGCCGGTGTACGCCCGGGTGGGGCGTGAACTGGTGGACGGCCTGAAGGCCGAGACCGTGGTGACCAACGACCTGGCGCAGCGCATGTTCGCGGTGCGCCCGCGCGGCATGCGCGAGCAGATCGACCGCGCGCTGGCCAACGAGGACCGTGAGTTCGCCGAGACCAAGTGGTCGGACGCCGTGTCCTCGCGCGGCCAGGAGCGCATGCGCTGGGGCGGCGCCCGCAAGGGCACGCGCCTGGTGGATTCGCGCTCGGCGTTCGTGCCCGTGCCGCCCGAGGTGGCCTTCGCGCCCATCCAGCGCATCGGCGGTGACGCCGGCTGGTACCACGCCGACTGGATGTGGGACGTGCGCGGCGCGCTGGACCTGCCGTTCGGCGGCGCCGGTGCCCGCCGCGGCCGCCGCGACCCGGAGCACCTGGTGGTGGGTGACACCGTGGACTTCTGGCGGGTGGAGGAGATCGATTCGGGCTACCTGCTGCGCATGAAGGCCGAGATGGCGCTGCCGGGGCGGGCATGGCTGCAGTACGAGGTGCGCGAGGTTCCGTCGGGCTCGATGATCCACCAGACGGCGCTGTTCGACCCGGTGGGCGTGTTCGGGCGGGCGTACTGGTACGCCATGTGGCCGTTCCACCAGTACGTGTTCGGCGGCACGCTGCGCAGCATCTGCAGGCTTGCCCGGGCCGAGGCGGCCCAGCGCGGGGAACTGGCCGTCACCCGATGAGGATCGCCGTCATCGGCGCGGGCATCGCCGGCCTGGTGGCCGCCCGCGACCTGGTGGATGCCGGCCACGAGGTGGTGGTGCTGGAGAAGAGCCGGGGCCTTGGCGGCCGCATGGCGGCGCGTCGCGCCGAGGGCGACGCCGTGGTGGACCATGGGCTCCCGGTGCTGGACGTGCCGCCGGGCGGGGTGCTGGCGGGCTACGTGGTGGACCTGGCGGCTGACGACGTGCTGGAGGTGGAGGCCCCGGGCGATCCGGTGCCCGGCCGGGCCATGCCCGACGCCCCCCGCCTGGCGTGGCCCCAGGGGATGACCCGCCTGCCCAAGGCGATGGCCGAGGGCCTGCAGGTGGTCACCGACGTCCGCGTGGCCGTCGTCCGCGGCGATGGCGACATGCTGGAGCTGGGGCAGGATCAGGGCAACACGCTGGGGGCCTTCGACTGGGTGGTGGTGACCGCGCCGGGTGCCCAGGCCGCCGACTTGCTCGACACCAGCCCGCGCGGCGCGGTGCGGGCATCGGACATGCGCGCCGTGGGCTACGACACCGCGGTGATGGTGCTGGCGGGCGTGGCCATGGACATGCCCGAGTGGTTCGCCCACCGCCCGCTGACCGGCCCCATCCAGTACATCACCAACGAGTGCGCCAAGGGGCGTCCGCCCGAGGGCGGCGTGGTGCCGGTGGTGGCGCGCCTGGACCCCGACGTGAGCGAGCGACTCATGGAGGAGTCGGACCGCGCCGTGCTGGGCGAGGCGCTGCCCGCGCTGGCCAAGGTGCTGGGCAAGGCCGCCGCGCGCCCGGCCTGGGCGCAGGTGAAGCGCTGGCGCTACTCCACCACGCGCGACCGTCTGGACCAGGAGGCCATGAACCCCGAGTGGACCCGGGTGCTGGTGGCCGGCGACGCCGTGGCCGCCGGCCCCTTCATGGAGGACGTGGCGGCCACCGGTCGGTGGGCCGCCCGCCGCATCATCGGCGCCTAGGCCTGCTCCCCGGCGTCGGCCGGGATGACGGCCTCCGTTACTTCGATGGTGTCGGTCACCTCCACCGCGCCGTCGTCCGTGGTGACGGCCACGACGGTCTCGGTGACGTCGGTGAACACCGTGCCGGCGTCGGTCTGGGCCACTTCCACCACCTCGGTGACCTCCACGTCGACCTCCACCACCGCGGGGCCGGCGCCGGCGGGCGCCTCGACATCCTTCTTCTTGCGAGGCGAGGCGGCCTTCTTCGTGGGCTCCTCCGTCACCAGCACGGCGCGCCCTGCCTCGCGCTTGGCCAGCTCGTCACGGGCCTGGCGCAACTTGCGCACGCGCTGGCGCGACTCGACGGCCCGGGCCTCGGCGGCAGCCTTGCGGTCGAGCGCGGCGTCGTACTCGGCGCGGATCTCGGGCTCGTCCACCAGCGCGCGCTCGGCCCATGCCAGCCAGTGCATCTCGGCCTCGCGGTCGGCGTGGCGCATGGGGGTCTCCTCTACCCACTCGGTGCGCCGCGCGATGGCGGCCAGGATCTCCTGGTCGCCCGCGTCGCGCGGCACGCCCAGCATCTCGTATAGGTCGCGCTCCATGAGCGCCCTCACGAGGGCTGCGCGCTTGGGGTCTGTCGTGGCCATGATCGCTCCTACGCCTTGGTGCGGAACGTGACGGTACCGGCTGGGCGGTTCTTCACGGTGAACTTCCTCTTGCAGGGCTTGGCACGCGTGCCCTTGCACAGCACGTACGCCTGTACCCGCGCACGGACCACGTAGCGGGTGCCGGGCCTCAGCTTGGTCATGCGCACCGACACCCTGCGCGGCATGCGGCTGGTGCTCCAGCGGCTTGCCACCACCCGCCGACCCACCGTGAACGCCAGGCGTGACCTCTGCCCCGTGGGGTTCTGGACGAATCCGTTGAGCACGGCACTGGTGCGCGTGATCTTGGTGGGCTTGGCCACCTTGCCCTCGGCGCGAACGTTGTAGCTGTTCTGCGCGAGCGCGGGAGAGGCGATTGCGGCCCCCGCCAGGCAGGCGACGATCGCAGCGCGTGCGGTGGTGGCGGTTCGTCTCACGTTTGGGTGCCCTCCGGTCGATTCCGGGGCGGGATGCTAGGTGAGGGCCCGGGTCCCGCGTCCGATGGCGGTCATCGCACGGTGCGGGGGCACCTCAGCGCCCGCGCGCGGGCAGCATCAGCGCGATTACGGCGGTTCCGGCGGCCACCAGCGCGGCCACGGCGATGGTGACGCCCTGGAACGACAGCACCAGGTGCAGCCCGCCGCCGATCAGCGGCCCCAGGGTGTACCCCGCCGAGTACACCACCACCATCGCCGCCGCGCTCAGGCCGTAGGAGCCAGCGTGTCCCATGTCGTCGACGGCCTCGGTGAACAGCGGACCCGCAGGGGCGGCCAGTATGGCGGCACCGGCCAGGCACACGGCGAAGGCCAGGGTCACCCACCAGGCCGGGCCCATGGCCACGAACGGCAGGGCCGCCGCGGTGATGACGCCGCCCACGATGAGCGGTGGCCTGCGTCCCAGGCGGTCGGACCACCAGCCGCCGAGCGGCGACCCCAGGAACAGCGTGGCGGTGCCCAGCGCCAGCACCAGGCCGATCCCGGCGGACGACAGCCCCAGGCGGTCGGCCAGGTCCAGGGGCAACAGGGGCTCCAGCATGGCCTCCACCAGCGCCAGCAGCACGAGGGCCAGGCCACCGGCGCGGGCCCCGGGCGAGCGGGCCACGCTGCGCAGGCCCGCCAGCACCGACGGCACGGTGGACGACGGCCGGGCGGTCTCGGGCACCAGCAGCACGCATGCGGCCAGCGCCAGCGGCACCACCGACAGGATGAGGAAGGTCTCGCGCACGCCCACGGCATCGATGAGCACGCCCGACGCCAGGGGGCCCAGCAGGCCCACGCCGCCGCCGGCGGTCTCGGCCAGGCCCAGGCGGAACCCGAGTTGGTTGGATGGGTAGACGTCGCTCACCGCCGCCAGCGCGCCGGTCCACGTGAGCGCCGCGGCGCCGCCCTGCACCGCGCGCGCCACGGCCAGGGTGATGGGCTCCGTGGTGAAGGCAAAGGCCACGCCCGAGAGCGCCAGGAGCACGGCCCCTGCCGCGATCGCCGTGCGCCGGCCCGCGCGGTCGACCCAGCGCGGCAGCAGCAGCGCCACCACGAGCTGGGCGATGGGGAATGCCGCGAACAGCAGGGCCACCTGGGTGTCGGTGAGGCCCATCTCGCGCTGGTACACCGGCAGCGCGGGCACGATGGCGCTGAACATGAGCGTGTCCACGGCGATGGCCGCCGTGGCCAGCGCGAACACCCGGTTGCGGGCGGGATGGGGGGTGGCGGAGCCCATGGCCGCCAAGGTACCGGCCATGGAGCATGCCGAAGGATCGGCTCTGGCGCCCGGCACCTGTCACTATGCAGGAATGCCAGGAGCCCTCGACATCACCCCGCCCACCCCGCCGCTGCGCGACCCCGTGGTGGTGGTGGCCTTCCGCGGGTGGAACGACGCTGCCAGCGCGGCGTCGTCGGCCATCGCCACCATCGGCGACCAGCGCGGGGCCACGCGCATCGGATCGGTGGACCCCGAGGAGTTCTACGACTTCCAGGTGACCCGCCCGATCATCGACCTCACCGCCGATGAGCACACGCTCATCTGGCCCGAGGTGGAGATCCTGGCCGCCAGGTGCCCCGACGCCGACCGCGACCTCGTGTTGGTGCTGGGGGGCGAGCCCTCCATGCGCTGGCCCACCTTCTGCCGCCTGCTGCTGGACGCCGTGCAGGCGCTCGGCGCCCGGCGGTTCGTCACCCTTGGCGCGTTGCTGGCCGACGTGCCCCACACGCGCGACGTGACCCTCACGGTCATGGCCACCAAGGACGGCCTGGTGGATGGCATGGACACCCGTCCGCCCGGCTACCGCGGCCCCACGGGCATCGTGGGCGTGCTGCACCTGCTGGCCGCGGAGCGGGGCCTTGATGCCGTGTCGCTGTGGGCGCCCACCTCGCACTACGCCGCCGGCGTGGTGAACCACAAGGCCGAGCTGGCCCTGGTGGAGGGCGTGGGCCGGGTGACGGGCATCGGGTTCGACACCACCGACATCCGGGCCAACGCACGCGAGTTCGAGGAGCAGGTGGACCAGGTGGTGGCCGGCGACCCCCGGCTGCAGCAGCTGGTGGAGCAGCTGGAGCAGGCGGCCGAGGAGGAGGGCATGGACGACCAGGACCTCCCGTCCGGCGACGAGCTGGTGGCCGAGCTCGAGCGCTTCCTGCGCGAGCGGCAGGACCCGCCGCCCCCGCAGGGCATGTAGCTAGAACGTCCCCCGGCTCACGCAGGCGTTCCACAACGGGCAGCCATCGCACTTCGGGCGGCGCGCGGTGCATACCTGGCGCCCGTGCATGATGAGCCTCAGGCCGGTGTCAGCCCACATGTCGCGCGGCCACACCTTCTTGAGGTCGGCCTCCACCTGCACGGGGTCGTCCGAGTCGGTGAGCCCCAGGCGCTTCGACAGCCGCAGCACATGGGTGTCCACGGCGATGGCGGGCGTGTCGAACCAGTGCCCCAGCAGCACGCTGGCGGTCTTGCGTCCCACCCCCGGCAGGGTGACCAGGTCCTCCATCGTTGAGGGAACCTGCCCGCCGAACCGCTGCTCCACGGCGGTGGCCATGCCGATGAGCGAGCGGGCCTTGGATCGGAAGAAGCCCGTGGGCCGGATGATGGCCTCGAGCTCATCGGGATCAGCCGCCGCCAGGGCCGCGGGCGTGGGGTAGCGGTCGAACAGCGCGGGCGTGACGCTGTTCACCATCACGTCGGTGCACTGCGCCGACAGGATGGTGGCGGCCAGCAGCTCGAACTCGTTGCGGTGGTCCAGCGGCACGGGCACCACCGGCCGTTCCTCGGCCAGCACCTCTGCCACCACCCGCCCGCGCCCCCGGGGCGACCTGGGCCTGCGCTCGCGCGCGGGCGTGTCGCCCGTCAGTGCCATGCCTTGAGGATGATGATGACCACGCCCACCAGCGCGCTCACCACGCCGGCCACGATGGCCTGATACCAGGGCCGCCCGCGCAGGCGGGCCGTGGCGCCGCCGCCGAACCCCAGGAATGCCACGGCCACGATGAGCGTGGTCCACACGGCGGCCTCGTCGGAGATGACGCCCAGCCCGCCCAGCAGCAGGGGGATGCCCATGGGCACCGCGGGGTCCATGACGGGCCAGCGGTGGCCGAGGGCCCGGCGCACGCGCACGCGCAGCCTGTCGGGGCTGGGGTCGCCCAGCACGTCGGAGTAGGCCTCGGCGAACAGCAGCACCACCAGAGTGCCCACCAGGGTGACGAGCAGCTGCCAGGAGGTCCAGCCCGGCTCCAGGTCGTCGGTACCGGCGATGACCGCCGCGGCCACGATGGTGGCGTAGACCGCGAGGGATGTATTGGAGGTGAACCGCCGCCGCGCGGTGGACACCTACACGCCCCCCTCGGCCGTGATGCAGCCATCGGCGATGGCCGCCGCCATCGCCGCGTGGTCGGCGGCGTTCACCGCGGCGTAGTCGCGCGCGAAGTCGGCCATGGCGTCGTCGAACTGCGTGCCGGTCCCCAGGTAGCCGGCGATCACGCAGGGGTCGCCGCTTCGGGCGTGGGCCCGGGCCAGGGTGCCGCCGCACAGCGTGGCGTAGGCCGTGAACGCGGTGGCATCGAGCACCGTCAGGTCGACCGAGGCCTTCATGTCGCGCAGCTGGCGCACGTAGTACTGGCGCCGGTTGGCCGCGGTCATCCACCCCAGGAACATGTCGGATGCCGCCTGCATGAGCCGTTGGCCCTCCACCACGCGCTGTCCCTGATGGCGGTAGGGGCTGGCCCCGGCGTAGGGCGCCAGCACCGACGCACGCGCCTCCTTCATCTGCAGGAAGAGGGGATCGTCGTCGTCGCGGCCCACCAGCAGGGCGATGCGGGCATCGGTGCCCACCGACCCCACGCCCACCACCTTGCGGGCGGTGTCGACGAACCGGTAGCGGTCGAGGATGTGCTTGCGGTCGTCCTGCAGCGAGTCGCGGTAGCGCGCCATCACGGTCTCCACCGTGAGTTCGGGGTCGCCCGTCAGGGCCACGTGCACCACCAGCGGCGGCTGGTCGGCGATGCGCAGCCGGCCGTCCTTCGACACCGTGCCCAGCTTTCCCAGGGCCTGAAGGTTGCCGCGGCGCTCGGCCTTGGCCACGTTCTTCTGGAAGCGCTTGCGGTGGGCGGGGTCATCGATGAACCCCTCGATCTGCGCCACGTCCACCCGGGCGTACCAGATGTCCAGGTCGCCCATGTCGGCAAGGCGCCCCATGGCGTCGCGGTAGGTGGCCATGCAGGCCAGCACGGCGGCACGTGCCTGCGTGGGGGACAGTCCCCGGTCGAGCGCCGCCACGTGGATGCTGGCGCCAATGCGCATGAGGTCCCACTCGAACGGTGCCTCGAGGGTCTCGTCGAAGTCGTTGACGTCGAACACCAGGTTGCGCTCGGGCGTGCCGTAGGCGCCGAAGTTGAGCAGGTGGCAATCGCCGCAGCACTGCACGCGGATGCCGGTGGAGGGCATGCCCGCGATGTCGCGGGCCATCACGGCCGCGGCCCCGCGCAGGAACGTGAACGGCGACACCGCCATGCGGCCGTAGCGGATGGGCACCAGGTCGGCGATGCGCACGCGATCCTGGGCGGCCAGAACCTTGAGGGGGTCGAAGCGGCGCGGGGACGGGGTGAAGCCCGCCAGCGACGACCG
The DNA here is from genome assembly GCA_016780995.1 of Thermoleophilia bacterium. Taxonomy (GTDB): domain Bacteria; phylum Actinomycetota; class Thermoleophilia; order Miltoncostaeales; family Miltoncostaeaceae; genus SYFI01. The sequence continues at coordinate 23,104 of JADHKZ010000006.1, forward strand.
GGGAGTGACCTTGCGCAGCGCGCGTCCGGCGGCGCGGCGCTCGTCGGGGGTGGGTGCATGCGCGCTCATGGCCCGGAAACGTAGCGACCCCGCCCCGGCGGAGCCGGGGCGGGGTCGCGGGTACTGCGCATGCCGTGTGGCGTTACTTGCTGCCGCCGCCCTCGATCAGCGCCTGGCGACCGGACGAGTCGGGCTTGACCCACTCGGCGACGGTGCCGCCGTTGATGTCGGCCACGATGATGTCGCCCACCTCATCGTGCGCCGAGGAGAACAGGCCACGGCGCACCATGGCGTCGGCGGCGTTCTTGTTGTCCTCAGTGGGCGTGAGGTAGTGGATCGACTCGGCCTTGTACCGGTGGATCAGGAACAGGTGCATGAGCGTCATGAGGCGCTTGCGGCGCAGCTCCAGGTCGAACGTGTTCTGGTCACGCACCGACAGGAACACGCGGCCTGCGCGGTCCTCCATGACGTTGAAGACGATATTGGCCGCCTTCTCGCCGGCACCGTTGGTGATCGACAGCTCCAGGATCTGCGAGCCGGGGGTGTGCGGGCGCAGCGACACCTTGAGGTCGTCGCTGATGCCGTTGTGCTCCTTCCAGGGACCGATCCACTCGGCCAGGGTCTTCGGTGGCACCTCGGTCTGCACCAGGTGCTGGTGCTGGGTGCTGCCCGCGCCCATGGCCTTGGTGGTGGCCGTCTGGCCGGTGATGGCCGCCAGTGCGGCATCGCCGCGCGGGCCACCCACCAGGGTCTGCGGAGTGCGATAGGGCGACTCCAGAAGGCGGAAGCGCCGCTGCAGGCGCGCCAGCGCCAGCATGCCGTCCTCCTTCAGCGACTGCGAGAACTCCTCGGCAGCCAGGCCGTCGATCTGGTGACCGCCGTAGGTGATGAAGTTGAACACGAAGCCCATCTTCCCGATCTCCGCCGGGAAGGCGCGCATCTCGTCGTCGTTCATCCCCGTGGTGTCCCAGTTGAACGACGGCGACAGGTTGTAGGCCATCATCTGGTTGGGGTACACGGCGTGGATGGCGTCGGCGAACTCCTTGGCGTCCGCCAGGTCGGCCGTCTTGGTCTCCATCCAGAGGATGTCGGCGTACGGCGCCACGGCCAGCGACTTGGCCACGGCGTACGGGATGCCGCCGCGGATCTGGAAGTAGCCCTCCGGGGTCTTTGCGCGGTCGGCGCTCCAGTCCACCTCGATGCCCATCTCGCGGGCCTTCTGGCGGATCTGGTACCAGCCGGCGCGGTGGGAGAGCTCGTTCCACTGATCCACGGTCATCCCCACGTCGACGCCCTCGTCGATGCGGAACTGGATGGCGTCGGCCACGGCCTCGGCCAGGGTGGACAGCTTGGCGCCGGCCTCCCACTCGGCCAGGAAGGCGTCGGCGGCGGTGTCGAGGGTGTCCTCGGGGAGCGCCTCCGGGTCGGCCAGGTGGGCCTTGGCGATCTCGGCCACCTTGGCGGCCACGCCCGAGCTGGCCAGCCACGTGTCGGCCTCGGCCTGCTCCTCGTCGCTCACGGCGTACAGCAGGTGGCCGTTCAGCTCGCTGATGCCGGCCTCGTGCAGCTGATTGATGACGCCCAGGAACGCGGCGCGGTAGGCGGGGACGGTCATGCCGTTGACGCCCAGGATGAACGGCTGGTCGCGCTCGTCGCCGCAGCCGTCCAGCAGGTTGGCGGCCTCGGCGTCGGTGCGGCACACGATGATGCCCGGCACGCCCATCACGTCCAGCTGGAACCGGGCCGACGACGCGCGCTTGATCTGCTCGTCGCTGGGCACCAGCACCTTGCCGCCCTGGTGGCCGCACTTCTTGGCCCCGGGCTTCTGGTCCTCGATGTGGTAGCCGGGCACGCCGACCTCCACGAAGCGACGCACCAGATTGCGCACGTGGGCGTCACCGCCGTGGCCGGTGTCGGCGTCGGCGATGATGAACGGGCGGAAGTCCACCTCGGGGGTGGCCTCGCGCTCGGCGGCGCTCATGTGGGCGCGCATGTAGGTCTGGTTCTTGTCGGCCGTGAGGAGGGCGCGCACGATGGCCGCGGCCTCATCCGGCACCTGCGAGAGCGGGTACGAGGCAAGGTCGGGACCCGGGTCCTCGTTGATGGAGCCCTTGGCGCTGGTGGCCCAGCCGCCCAGGTAGATGCCCTCGATGCCGGCGCGCTTCTGGGCTACGGCCTGTCCCGGCGAGTAGGGCCCGTAGGTGGTGATGGACTTGCCCTCGGCGAAGAGCTCGCGCAGGCGCGCGTAGAAGCCCTCGGCGGCCTCGCGGGCCACGGTGTAGTCCTGGTCGATGGTGCCCTTCTGCTCGGCCACCATGCGCGCGGAGTAGATGCGGTTGATTTCCGCGAACCGCGGCGACTCCATGTACTCCTTGGTCCTCTGGACCTCGGCGTCAAATGCCGACATGAACCTTCCCTTGTCTGTGGACTGCAGGGGACCGCGCATTGTAAGCAGGGGCCGGGGTCCGCGTGCCGCCAGATTTCCCGCGGAGCGGTTCCGGGTGCCGGGATAGGGTCCTTTGTCCCGTAGGGTGCCCGGCCGTGATCGAGATCGAACTGCACGCACTGGCGGCCGCGGCGGGCCTGGGCGTGGCGGGCAACTTCGCCGGCCACCTGGAGCAGGCGGGCGAGGCCGCGGACTTCGCCAACGTGGTGCCCACGTCGGCCCAGGCGCCCAAGGGCATCTTCCCGTGGTTCGTGCCGGGGCGCGATGGGCAGCTGGGGGTGTTTCCGGTCACCCACGACCTCCTGGTGCTGCCCCACCAGCCCGGCGTGGACCTGCAGATCGAGCCCGAGGTGGGCCTGGTCGCCCGGCTGGACTACGACGCCCACGGCCGGGTGGTCGCCATCACCCCGCAGGCCGTGGCGGCCTGGAACGACTGCAGTATCCGCCGCGAGGGCGCGCGCAAGATCAGCGACAAGAAGAACTGGGGGCCGGCGTCCAAGGGCGTGGCGGCCCGGGGCTTCGAGGTGGATGACATCGCGCCCGACGGCGGCCTGGCCCCGCTGCGCATCGCCAGCTTCATGCGCCGTGATGGCCGGGCGCACGAGTACGGCGTGGACAGCCCGGCGGCGGGGTACTCGTACGCGGGTGCCACGCTCATCGACTGGTTGATCGACCGCCTGGCCAACCAACAGGGATCCGACGATACCCCGCTCGAGCCGGTGGGCGAGTACCTGCGCCAGGCCGGCTGCCCCGAGCAGGCGCTCATCGGCATCGGCGCCACCCGCTATACGCCGTTCGGCGAGAGCACCTACCTGGTGGCGGGCGACGAGAGCATCGTGATCGTGTACGACCAGCGGCAGTCATCGCCGCAGGACGTGGCGGCCGCCGTGGCCGATGGCCGCGAGCAGGCGCTGCCCGGCGCGTCGGTCCTCACCCAGCGGGTGGAGTAGGGGACAGTCCCACCGCGAGGGGATCGAGATCGACTACTGCCCCGAGTGCCGCGGTGTGTGGCTGGACCGCGGGGAGCTCGACAAGCTCATCGAGCGTTCGGAGTCGTGGAGCGGGGGAGGGCAGGCCGCGCCGGGGCGCGATGAGTACCGCGAGCGCGACGACCGCCGATCAGGTGCCCCGCAGAAGAAAAAGAAGAAGAGCAGCTTCGTGGGCGACCTCTTCGAGAACTTCGGGGACTTCGGCGGCTAGTCGCCCCCGCTCATCCCGGGGGTCTTCTCGAGTCCGGCGATGAGCGTGGCCCTCTCCTCGTCGGTGAGCGCCGCCTCGGGGTTGAGTCCGAAGCGCGTGAAGTAGGCCGGCGGCATGGAGCCGTCGCGGATTACCCGGATGGTCTCGTCGGCGTTGCCGGGGTTCGTGGCGAACTGCTGGTAGTTCACGTGGCTGCGCCCGCCCGCGATGTGGCTCTGCACGGCCCACGACGACGGCGCGATGCTGGCGTAGGCCGGGTACTCCACCTCGCTGGCGTGGCAGTGGTAGCAGGCACGCACCATGAGGGTGCGCGTCTCGGCCGACGCCCACTGGGGCTCCCCGGTTATGGGTGGCTGCGTGCGGTCGCGGCCATAGGGCACCAGCTGGATGAGCCCCACCACCACCAGGCCGCTCACCACCAGGCTGCCGATGGCGAAGCCCGGGCCCGCGCCCGTGCGGCCCCACGTGGCCAGAAGCGCGGCCACGATGACCACGAGGGTCACGCCCACCACGGGCAGCGGAAGGCCCATGATGATGCCCATGGCGATGCCGAACAGCAGCACCAGCGCGTAGAGCGCCGACACCACGGGGTGCCTGCGCATTACCCCCCAGGCGGAGGAAAACGTGCTTTTGAGTCGGGAGATCATGCCGCCACCCTAGGATCCGGGATCGGGGAGCGCCCGGCAACGCTCATGCATAAGAGATCGTTTTCAGACGCATAAGCAATGTGTGCAGTGCGCTATCCTCCCGTCCCGTGCCGAACCCCAGCCCGCTGCCGTTCTCGCCCGCCGAGGCCGAAGACCTCACCGCCGACCAGGTCGTGGCCGCCGCCGTCCAGGCGTTCGGTTCCCGCCTGGCCATCGCCTGCTCGTTCCAGCAGGAGGAGGCAGTCATCCTGGACATGGCGTTCTCCGTGGCTCCCGACGTGCGGGTGTTCGCGCTGGACACCGGCTTCCTCTTCCCCGAGACCTACGACACCTGGGCGGCGTATGAGGACCGCTACGGCATCCGGATCGAGGCCTTCCGCGGACCCAGTCCGGAGGAGCAGGCCGCCGAGTACGGCGACCGCCTGTGGGAGCGCGACCCCAACCAGTGCTGCGCCCTCCGCAAGGTGGAGCCGCTCGGCCGCGCGCTGGCCGACCTGGACGCCTGGGTGACCGGCCTTCGCCGCGACCAGGCGCCCACGCGCGCGGGCACGCCCAAGGTGGAGTTCGACCAGGCGCGCGGCAACTGGAAGATCAGCCCGCTGGCCGACTGGACCCCGGAGCAGGTGTGGGCGCGCATCCGCGAGCGCGACCTGATCGTGAACCCGCTGCACGCCCAGGGCTACGCCAGCATCGGCTGCACGTACTGCACGAAGCCCGGCACCGGCCGCGAGGGCCGCTGGGCCAGCCTCGACAAGACCGAGTGCGGGCTGCATCCCGCCGGGGGCCCCACCGCATGAGCACCCTCACCGAGCTCGGCACGCTGGACGTGCTGGAGGCCGAGGCCGTGCACATCATCCGCGAGTGCGCGGCGGAGTGCGAGCGCCCCGTGCTGCTGTTCAGCGGCGGCAAGGACAGCATCGTGCTGGCCCACCTGGCCACCAAGGCCTTCGCGCCGGCCGGCCTGCCGTTCCCGCTCATGCACGTGGACACCGGGCACAACTTCCCCGAGGTCATCGAGTACCGCGACTGGTACGTGCAGGAGATCGACGAGCGCTTGATCGTCGCCAGCGTGGAGGAGTCGATCGCGCAGGGGCGCGTGCAGGACGAGACCGGCCCGCGTGCCAGCCGCAACCGCTTGCAGACCACCACGCTGCTCGACGCCATCGCCGAGCACCAGTTCGACGCCTGCTTCGGCGGCGCCCGCCGCGACGAGGAGCGCGCCCGCGCCAAGGAGCGCGTGTTCAGCCACCGCGACATGTTCGGCCAGTGGGATCCGCGCAACCAGCGCCCCGAGCCCTGGGGCATCTACAACACCAAGCTGCGCAAGGGCGAGCACTTCCGGGTGTTCCCCTTGAGCAACTGGACCGAGGTGGACATCTGGGCCTACATCCAGCGCGAGGGCCTGAAGCTGCCGAGCATCTACTTCTCGCACCAGCGGGAGGTGTTCGTGCGCGACGGCATGCTTATGGCCGCCGCCGACTTCGTGGAGCGCCTGCCCGGCGAGGAGGTGTTCACCGAGACGGTGCGCTTCCGCACCGTGGGCGACGCCACCTGCACGGCCTGCACGCGCAGCACCGCCGGCACGGTGGAGCAGGTGCTGGCCGAGACCCGCGAGAGCGACGTGAGCGAGCGCGGCGCCAGCCGGGCGGATGACAAGACCAGCGAGGCCGCCATGGAAGACCGCAAGCGCGCGGGCTACTTCTAGTGCCGGTGGAGAGCCCCATGCTGCACGCCGTGGCCGTGGGGTCGGTGGACGACGGCAAGAGCACGCTCATCGGCCGGCTGCTCTATGAGACCGGCCACCTGAACGCCGACGAGATCGCCCACGTGGAGGAGGCCTCGCGAAAGCGCGGCCGCAAGTTCCTGGACCTGGCGCTGCTCACCGACGGCCTTCGCGCCGAGCGCGAGCAGGGCATCACCATCGACGTGGCCTACCGGTCGTTCGACGCCCAGGGCCGGCGCATCCTGCTGGGCGACGCCCCCGGGCACGAGCAGTACACCCGCAACATGGTCACCGCCGCCGCGGGCGCCGATGTGGCCATCCTGCTGGTGGATGCAGCCAACGGGCTCACCTCCCAGACCCGCCGGCACCTGGCCATCTGCGCCATGCTGGGCGTGGAGGACGTGATCGCCTGCGTCAACAAGATCGACCTGGTGGATTACGACGAGGGGCGCTTCACGGAACTGGCCGATGAGCTTCGCGCCGCGTCGAAGGCAGTGGACGGCCCGCGCATCACGGCCATCCCGCTGTCGGCGCTGGAGGGCATCAACATCACCCAGCGCTCCGACAAGCTGCCGTGGTACCCAGGCCCCACGGTGCTGGAGGTGCTGCACGACCTCGACCGGCTCATCGCCGAGGAGGCCTTCCGCATGCCAGTGCAGTGGGTGACCCGCTACGACGAGGGGGGCGCCGACGTGCGCGCCCTGGCCGGGCGCATCACCAGCGGCACGGTGCGGGTAGGGGATGAGGTGGTGGCGCTGCCGGGAGGCAAGAGCGCCACGGTGAGCGCCATCGACGTGCTGGGCGAGCCCCGCGACATGGCCAGCGCCCCACTGAGCGTGGCGCTGCACCTGGCCACCGACATCGACGTGAGCCGCGGCGACGTGATGGCCCCCGTTGCCGATCCGCCGCAGGTGGCCACGCGCGTGAAGGTGACCATCGCATGGCTGGACGAGGCGCCCCTCACCGCCCCGGCCCGCCTGGAGGTGCGCCAGAGCGCCCGCCTGGTGCCGGCCATCGTGGAGCAGCTCCACGAGCGCCTCGACCTCGATGCCATGAAGCACGAGCAGGCCGACGCCCTGGAGGCCAACGACCTCGGCATCGCCACCCTGCTGCTTGCCCAGCCGCTGGTGGTGCAGCCCTACGCCGCCAACCGCGAGATGGGGTCGATGGTGCTGGTGGACCCGGGTAGCAACCGCACCGTGGGCGCGGTGATGGTGACCGAGGTGCTGGACTCCTAGCGCATCCGCGCGCCGGCCGTCACCACCGGCGCCTCACCCCGTAGGCATCCAGCCGCTCATCGGCCGAGATGAGCACGGCATCCTCCACGAGGGCCTGGGCCACCAACAGGCGGTCGAAGGGGTCGCGGTGGTGAAGGGGCAGCTCGCGGGTGGCCTCGGCGTGCTGGGCGGTGATGGGCAGCGCCTCGGCGCCACCGCGCACCAGGCTGGCGCTGATTCCCCGCGGGGCGTCCCACTTGCCGGCAGCGGCCTTGGTGGCGGCCTCGAGGTCGACGATCGGACTCGCGAGCACCAGGTGCTTGTCGGATGCGAGCAGGCGGTCTGCCCGGCGCCCCAGCCGAGCGTCGTCGGTGAGCCACCACACGGCGGCGTGGGTGTCGAGCAGCAGCCTCATCGGGACGGGTCGTCCTCGGCGGTGCCGTCGAAGAGGTCTTGGAGCCAATCCGGGAGCGGCTCGAAGGGATCGTCCATGCGCACCTTCCCCCTCCAGATGCCGCGGACATCGTTGAGGCTCGGCTTGCGCTGTTCCAGCGGCACGATCCTCGCCACCGGCGTGCCGTTGCGCGTGATGGTGACCTCCTCGCCGTCGAGCGCGCGGTCGACGAGCTTGGAGAGGTTGGTCTTGGCCTCGTGCATTCCCACCTGGATCATGCGCGAAGCGTAGTCACAAACCTAGTCCGCTTAGTCCTAATAGCTGCTACGCAGCGTTGCGCCTCTCGACCATCAGCGTGATGCCCACCACCACGGCGGCAGCCAGCAGGCCCAGCAGAACGGGGATTAGCCACGTGCCGGACGGCGCGCCCAGCTCCGTGCTCTCCACGCCGCCCGGCCACGGCCACAGCACCCGGAACGATCCGATGAGCAGCCCCACCATGGCGGCCACCACGATGTCGTGGTAGCGGGCCAGCGCCCAGTCGAGCACCTGCGAGAAGAGTGCGATCCCGATGAGGCAACCCAGGGCGAACACGCCGAGCACGGGGAAGTCGCGCCCGTCCACGGCGTTGATGACGAAGTCGTACATGCCCAGCATGAGCAGCAGGAACGACCCGGATATGCCAGGCAGGATCATGGCGCAGATGGCGATGGCGCCCGCGCCGAAGATGACCAGCCATGACGGGTCGGCCACCGCTCCGCCCTTCAGGCCGAGGATGAAGAAGAACGCCACGGCCACCACGACGGCGATGGCAAGCGACGCGCCATCCGGCCGGCGGATCATCCGCCAGGCCACCCACGCCGATGCCGCCACCAGTCCGGTGAACACGCCGGCCATGGCCTCGGGGTAGTCCTCGAGCAGGGTGCTGATGACGCCGGCCAGGGTGAAGATGGCCACGCCGATGCCGATGACCAGGGGAAGGATGAGCCCCCAGTCGATCTCGCGCAGCCGCTGCCCGGCCTCGCGGAAGCGCAGGCGCAGCAGGTTGCCCAGCGCCTTGGACGCCATGCTGATGGCGTGCACCAGGCGCTCGTAGATGCCCACCAGCACGGCGATGGTGCCGCCCGACACGCCGGGCACCACGTCCGCCGACCCCATGAGGAAACCGCGCAGGAAGTTGAGGACGGGGTCGATGCGCACCGCGGGTCATGGTAGTCATGGGCACGGCGAATCCGGCCGGGCGAGTAGAGGATCCGAGATGGGCAACGGTGAGCAGGCCAAGACATGCACCGAGTGCGGCAAGGAGGCCGTGCTGGAGAGCGAGCAGGAGGCCAACCAGGAGGTGACCCACTGCGAGTGGTGCGGCGCCGAGTACCCGGTGCCCGAGGACGGCTAGGGGGTCAGTCCACCGAGCTGTAGCCGCCGTTGGGCTCCACCCGGTACATGTGGAACCGGCCGCCCTTCAGGTCGTGGTCGTTCGTGAAGGCCACGCGCTGCCCGAGGAGCGAGTCATCCAGCTCGATGCCGGGCATGGCCTTCCACACGCCCTCGCGCGTGGCCCGGCCAGCGCGGCAGCTGCGTTGCGCCGCAGTGGCCACCACCTGCATCGCGGTGTATGCCGGGCCTCCGAACGTGGAGAAGTCGCCGAAGATGGCCTCGTACAGGCGGATGATGCTGGCGCCGTAGGGCGTCTTGCGCAGGTCGGGGGAGTATGAGCTCACGTAGGCGCCCACCTTGGTGAACTCCGTCGGCACGAACAGGGCGTCGCCGCCCACCAGGTGGGGATCGCGGCCGGCCTCCTCCATCTGGCGGGCGAACCGCTGGGCGTCCTGGGTGAGGAGGAAGGGCATGACCACGGCGTCTGCGCCCTTGGGAATGCGCGTGATGGTGGCGGAGTAGTCCCGCTGGCGGAGCGGCACCGTGATCCGCGTGACCCGCATGCCCTCGCGCTTCAGCTCGGCATCCACGGCATCTGCCAGGCCGCGCGAGTACGGCTCGGGGTTGCCGACGATGGCCACCGTGCGTGCGCCGAGGGTGTCGGCGGTGAACCGCGCGATGGTGGGTCCCTGCACTGAGTCATTCGCCACCACGCGGTAGAACCCGGCCAGCCGCCCATCCGTGAGGTCGGTGCGCGTGGCCGACGGCGACACGTAGGCCATCCTCGCGCGGTCGAACAGAGGTCCCACGGCGGCGGTGACCACCGAGGTCTGGGGACCCACCACGCCCACCACGCCCGGATCGGCGATCACCCGCCTGGCCCCGCGAACGCCGGATGCCACGTCATCGAGCACGTCCACCGGTTCCACCTGGAAGCCCGTGCCGTTCTCCACGTTGAAGGTGTCCAGGGCAACCCGCGCCCAGTTCATCTGCACCGAGTCGGTGGACCCCCCTTCGGTGTAGGGGGCCATCACGGCGATCCTGCCCGAGCAGGTGGCGGCTACCGGGTCGCGCGCCGCTGCCGGATCGGCGCCCGACGTCCTCACCGACGCGGTGGGGGATGCCGACGACCCGCACCCGGCCACGAACAGGGCGCTGGCCATCACGGCCACTGCCGCGCCTGCCAGCGCCCGGCCCCTCACCACAGCACCACCATGGCGATGAGGCACACCCCGAGGGCGGTGCCGCTGGCGGTGACCAGCGTGGCCTTGGCGCGCGGGGACTGGAACACGCCGCTCAGGCCACCGAGCAGGAAGGTGACGGTGAGAAGGGCGGCGATGAACTCGAGGGAGTGCGACTTGTTGAGGTCATCGTTCGCCTGAACGAGCAGGGCCGAGGCCCGCTCCAGTGACGCCCGCGCGTCGATGATGGTGGCCGGAGCCGCCCACTCGGGGTTGGCCGACTTGAAGGGCGTGAGCGGGCGCTCTGCGGGCGGCTGCTCGCGCCACCACTCGATGGCCCGGCGCGTGCTGCCGTCCATCATCGAGTAGATGGCGCTCGCGCGCGCGGGCTCACCGTTGGCCACCGCCGCCTGGTAGTTCACGTAGAGCGCCCGTTCGCTGGTGCTGGCGCGCTCGGCCTCCTGCGCGAGGCTGTTGGCGTCGTTCACCGACTGCGTGGACAGCGTGAAGTTTCCCACGGCGTGCCCGTTCAGCACGGTCCCCCGCCACGCCGTGACCCCGGCGACGATCGCGGCGACGCCGAGGATGACCGCCAGGCTCAGGTTGAGCCAGCGGGGGGCATGCTCGTCATGGGAGTGGGGGCCGTGATGGCCACCGTGATGCGCGGCGGCACTCATGACGAAGAATCATGCCCGATTTGTTGCAGTGCGCGCGTGCCCCCGCATACGCCGGATCCTGCCCGGGCCTGCATGCACGCGTTGCGCGCCGAGTGGGTGGGGTTGAGCATCGAACAAGACCGGTCAGGGACCGGCTGCCCGGAGGGCGGGGCACCCCGCCGCCGGCAATGTTCCGGCGGGGCGGCGGCACGGGCCGCCGCCCTGTTGGGCAGCGCTCCTAGACTCATCGGTCATGAACGCGATCGCTGCCCACACGGCCCTGGACCCCCGGCTGGAGGAGATCACGGTGGGCATCCACGACCGCTGCGCCGCCACCGCCGAGGAATTCGCATGTCCCGGCGACTACGCGGCGGGGGCCAACATCGCGGGGTTCATCGCGGTGGCCGACGCCATGCTGGCCCAGGGGCTGGTCTAGGCGGCGACGTAGCCCGCGAGGTTCCGCGGTGCCGGTGCCGGCTCGCCTCGCGCCTCGAGTTCCTCGATGAACATCGCGATGCCCACGCGCATGGCCTCCTCGGCCTCCTCGCGCGTGTCCATCGAGACCACCACCCCGTCGATGTCGGGGCTATAGGCGCCCCAGCTCCCATCGTCGCCGGGCTCGTAGATAACCAAGTACTTCCTCATCGCAGGTGATCCAGTCCTGTTCGTCGTCGCATCGACGCCAGCATCCCGGCATGCACGGTACGGGAGTTCCTGCCGGCCACGACGACGTGCGTGGCGCCATCGGGGCTCCGCCACTTCTCGTGGGACCCCCGCTGTGGCACCTTGGTCCATCCGGCCAGCACGAGGGCTGCACGAACCTGTCGGTACGTCATCGGCATGGAGCCACGGTATGTCGTGATTTCACACGTCAGGCGCATGGGCTGTGCCATGTGTGTTGAGTGGGCGCGGCAGGACTCGAACCTGCGACCCAGGGATTATGAGTCCCCTGCTCTAACCAGCTGAGCTACGCGCCCGTACCGGCATTGTGGCATCGCTACGGGAATGAAGAGGCGCCGCCGCGGCCCTCGCTAGCGTGGCATCGTGCTCTTCGACGGCCTCCGCGACATCGTGCACACCTACCGCGGGCGACCGGGTCCGCAGGCGCTGCTCGGGGCCGTGCTGGTGCTGGCGCTCTTCGTGGTGATCGGCATCTTCGCGCTGTGGCCCAGCGGTACCGCACCGTCCAACGGCGGGCAGGCCGCCACGCTGGGGGCCGAGGTGGTGGCAGTGGAGGCCCGACCGTGCCCCGCGGCGCCCGGGGTGGA
>JADHKZ010000007.1 GCA_016780995.1 Thermoleophilia bacterium
TCCACAAGGAGGTGCGCGCGCTGTCCGAGGCCGGCGCGCAGGCATCGGTGCTGGCCCCGGAGCAGCCTGTGGCGCGCTCCGCCCGCGCACGGGCGGGATGGCAGCTGGCGCGACGGGCGCGCGCCATGGACGCCGACGCCTACCACGTGCACGACCCCGAGTTGCTGCCCCAAGCCTTGTGGCTGCAGAATGTCACCGGTCGCCCGGTCATCTACGACGCCCACGAGTACCTGGGCGAGACCACCCGCACCAAGCGCTGGATCCCCGGCCCGCTGCGCCGGCCCGTGGCGGCCATCGCGGCGGGCGCCGAGCGCGCGGCGGGACGGCGCCTGGGCGGCGTGGTCACGGCCAACGAGGACCTGGCCACGCGCTTCGCGGCGGCCGGCTGCCGGTCGGTGAGCGTGGCCAACAGCCCGTTCGCGTCGGAGTTCGGCGAGGCCGGTGACCCCGAGGGCGGCGTGGTGCTGTACGTGGGCGGCCTGGGCCCCCTGCGCGGCCTGCCCCTCATGCTGGAGGCCTTCCCGCAGGTGGACGTTCCCGGTGCGCGCCTGCTGCTGGCGGGCCCCGGCGACCCCGGCGCGCTGCCCCCGGGCGTGGAGCACCTGGGCGTGGTGGACCACTCGGAGGTACCGGGCCTGCTGGCGCGGGCGTCCGTGGCGTGGATCCCGCTGCGCCGGCATGGCAACTACGACCGTGCCGTGCCCACCAAGCTGGTGGAGGCCATGGCCATGGGCCGGCCCGTGGTGGCCAGCGACCTGCCGCGCATGGCGGCCATCGTGCGCTCCACCGGCTGCGGCATCGTGGTGCCGGCCGACGACCCGGCGGCCCACGCCGCCGCCATCCGCCGCCTGCTCACCCACCCGGAGCTGGCGCGCGAGATGGGCGCCGCCGGACGCCGGGCGTTCCTGGAGGGCCTGGCGTTCGAGCGCGAGGCCGACGCCCTCACGGCGTTCTACGACGAGGTGCTGGGCTGATGGCACGCGTGCTCTACGTGTCGCAGTACTTCGTGAGCGGCGACCAGCCCGGCGGCGTGCGCCACTGGCAGCACTGCCGCGCCCTGGCCCGCGCGGGCCACCAGGTGACCGTGGTCACCTCGTACGTGCAGCACAAGGAGCGCACCATCCCGGAGGAGTTCCGGGGGCGGCGCATCGTGCGCACGCACGAGGACGGCCTGGACGTGGTGCGCACCTACTCCACGCCCGGCTACGGACGCGACCTGCGCTCGCGACTGTCGAACTACGGCACGTTCGCCCTGTGGTCGCTCATCGCCGAGCTGCGCCTGCCGCGGCCGGACGTGGTGGTGGCCTCGTCCCCCTCGCTGCCCGCGGCCGCAGCCGCCGCCGCGGTGGCGCGCGCCCGCCGCGCGCGGTTCCTGCTGGAGGTACGCGACCTCTGGCCCGATTCCGCGGTGGCCATGGGACTGGTCACCGACCCGCGGGTCATCGGCGCCGCGCGGCGCATGGAGCACTACTGCTACCGACGCGCCGACCGCATCGTGGCCCTCACCGAGGGCATCCGCGACGGGGTCGTCCAGTCGGGCGTGGTGCCCGCCGGCCGCGTGAGCCTCATCACCAACGGGGTGGACCTGGACGTGCACCCCGACCCGGCCCACCCCGCACGGCTCGACGTGCCCGACGATGCCTTCGTGGCCATGTTCGTGGGCGCGCACGGCACGTACTCGTCGCTCGAGACCGTGCTGGGCGCCGCCGACCTGCTGAGGGACGACCCCGGCATCCGGGTGGTGCTGGTGGGCGGCGGTGACCGCAAGCCCGCGCTGGTGCAGCAAGCCGCCGACATGCGGCTGTCCAACGTCACGTTCGTCGACCCCGTGCCCAAGCGCCAGGTGCCCGCCTACCTGGAGCGCGCCCATCTGTGCCTGCTGCCCTACCAGGACCGCGAGCTGTTCGCGGGGGCGCTGCCCAACAAGGTGTTCGACTACCTGGCCGCCGCGCGGCCCATCCTGGCCTCGGCGCCCGTAGGCGAGCTCACGCGCCTGGTGGACCGCGCCGGCTGCGGGTGGAACGTGGCCCCCGAGGACCCCGCCGCCATGGCCGCAGCCATCCGGGCCGCGGCGGCCGACCGCACCGCCGCGGCCGCGCGTGGCGCCGCGGGGCGCGAGTACGCCCTGCAGCACTACGACCGGGCGCGCCTGGCCCAGCGGTTCGTGGGCCTGGTGGACGACCTCGCGGCCGGGGCCCGCTGATGCCCGGCGCCGCCGTGCTCCGCTACCGTGGGGCGGACGTGCAGGACTCCGTGCCCCACACCGTGGTGGGAGGCAGCGCCAAGCGCGCCTTCGACCTGGCCGTTGCCATCCCGGCCACCATCATCCTGGCCCCCGTGATGGCGGGAGTGGCCGCGTGGGTGCGCATCGACTCCCCGGGGCCGGCCATCTTCCGCCAGCGCCGCGCGGGGGCCTTCGGCCGGCCATTCACCTGCCTCAAGTTCCGCTCCATGGTGGACGGCGCCGAGGGCAAGGGCGCGGGCCTCACGGTCACCGAGGACGACGACCGCATCACGCGCGTCGGCCGCGTGCTGCGCCGCCTTTCGCTGGATGAGCTGCCGCAGCTCATCAACGTGATCCGCGGCGACATGAGCATCGTGGGGCCCCGCCCCACCGTGCCGTCGCAGGTCGTCCACTACGACCAGGTGCAGCGCCGGCGCCTCATGGCCCGTCCGGGCATCACCGGGTTGGCCCAGGTGCGCGGGCGCGCGTCCATCCCGTGGTCGGAGCGCATCGCCCTGGACGTGGAGTACGTGGATACCTGGTCCATGGGGCTCGACCTGCGCATCATCGCCGACACCATCCGCGTGGTGCTGCGCGGCGAGGGCCAGTACCGCGGCGAGCAGGGCGGGTTCGACCTGGCGAGGGGCGCGAATGGCTGACCACCCCTCGGTGCTGCTCACCTGCTCGGGCCAGCGCGTGGACATCGTGCGCGCCTTCCGCGATGCGCTCGCGCGCCGCGGCGAGGGCGGGCGCGTGATCGTGAGCGACCTCGACCCGCTGTCGCCATCGCTGGTGTCGGCCGACATGGTGGTACAGCTGCCCGCGGTGGACGACCCCGGGTACGGCGCGGCGGTGGCCGAGGTGGTGTCCCGCGAGGGCGTGGGCGCGGTGCTGCCCCTCACCGACCTCGACCCGGTGGTGCTGGCGACGGCCGCGCCGCTGGTGGCCGCCGCGGGGGGCACGGTGTTCCTGCCCGCGCCGGAGGTGGCCGCGGCATGCCAGGACAAGTGGCTGTGCCACGAGGCGCTGCAGGCCGCCGGGCTGCCGTCGCCCCCCACCTGGCCGGTGGATGGCACCGACAAGGGCGCCCTGCCGTATCCCATGATGATCAAGCCGCGCATCGGATTCGCCGGCCGATGGATCCACCGCTGCGACGACCGCGGGGAGCTCGACTTCTTCCTGGCGCGCACGCCGGTGGCCAGCGTGCTGCAGCAGGCGCTGCCCGGCGAGGAGTTCAGCATCGACTGCCTCGGCTCCCTGGACGGCCGGGCCATCGGCGCCATCCCCCGCGCCATGTACCAGAGCAAGGGCGGCGAGCAGATCAAGGGCGAGACCCTGGACGACCCCCAGCTGGTGGACCTGGCCGCGGCCGTCATCGAGCGGCTGGGCCTGATGGGCCCCTGCACCATCCAGTGCTTCCGCCAGGGCGACCGCATCCTGGGCGTCACCGACATCAACACCCGCTTCGGCGGCGGGTTCCCGCTGCCACTGGCCGCGGGCGGCGACTACCCCTTCCTCATCCTGGCCATGGCCGCCGGGGAGGACGTCGCGCCCCAACTGGGAACACACAGGGCGGGCGTGGTGATGACACGCTTCCTGTCGGAGCACGTGCTCGTGCGCGACGGGGACCGGCTGCGGTCCATGGACGGCCGTGAGGAGGCGGTGACCGGTGGCATCTGATCGCGAGATCACCCTGGGCGATGTGTGGCGCGCCATCTGGCGCGGCAAGTGGATCATCGTGGCCACCACCATCATCGCGGCGCTGGTGGCGTTCGCCATCACGTTCACGTCGGAGACCACCTACAGCGCCACCGCCAAGGTGTACCTGGGCCAGGCCACCACGATGATGGGCAACCTGGCCTCCACGCCCGGAACCAACCCGCTCACGGCCGCCACGGTGCTCACGGGCGATGCCGTGGTGGACTCCGTGGCGCAGGCCACGGGCCTCACGCCGGGGGCGGTGCGCGCCCGCACCAACGTCGCGGTGCCGCGCGCACCGGGAACTGTCACCGCCAACCAACCCGCCATCGCCACGATCACGGCACGCACCGCCACGCGCGACGAGTCGGTACGCCTGGCCAATGCCTATGCCGAGGCCGCCCTGGAGGGCGCCAGCGGGGGCTACGAGTCGGTCAGCACCACGCTGGACCAGCAGGTGCGTCGCCTGCGCGCCGAGGAGGTTCGCCTGCAGGCCCTGGTGCGTCGCGCGCCCACCGCGGACAACCTGTCCCGGCTCACCGACCTGCGCGAGGTGCTCACCACCTCCGAGCTGCAGCTTGCACGCGTGGCGCAGATCGAGGCCCCCGCCATCATCACCCTGGCCAAGGGCGCGGCATCGTCGGCCAGCACGTCCAACCGGGTGCGCACGGCCCTCATCGGGGCCGTCATCGGATTCCTGGTGGGCATCGTCATCGCCCTGGCCACGAGCGGCGGCATCCGGCGCGAGGCCGGGCCCGCGTAGCCGGCGCGCCGTGGCGATAGTCCCCCGGTCGGAGAGGGCGGTCGCCTGGACCATCTCGGCGGTCCTGGGGCTCATCGCCCTCGTGCTCATCGGGTACCTGGTGGTGAGCGGCGGGCTGGACGACGGAGACCAGCTGGGCACCGCCACCGGATTCGCGGTGGTCGAGCAACCCGATGCCGACCTGGGGACGAGCAGGTGGCCCGAGTACGGCTACAACGCCGAGCGCACGCGCGCCAACCCCGACCTGCAGCTGCCGCCCCCGTACCGCCGGGCATGGACGCGCGACCTGGGCTCCCTGCTGGAGTTCCCGCCGGTCATCAACCGCGGACGCCTGTTCGTGGGCACCAACAAGCGCCAGGCCTACGCCGTGAACGTGCGCACCGGCACGGTGGAGTGGCGGCGCAAGCTCACCGGCCGGTCGGCGGCCTCGCCCGCCATCGCGGGCGACCTGGTGCTGTTCACCAGCATCAACGGCTACGTGGAGGCCATGGACCAGGCCACGTCGCGCATCGCCTGGCGCCGCGACGTGGGCACGTCCACCGAGTCGTCCCCGCTGGTCATCGGCAACCGGGCCTACGTGGGCACGCTGGGCGGGCTCATCCTGTGCATGGACGTGCGCACCGGGCGGCTCATCTGGACCGCGCGCGCCACCGGCGAGGTGAAGTCCAGCCTCACCCGGGCCGGGCGCCTGGTGGTGGTGGGCGACTACGGCGGGCGCATCACCGCCCTCTCGGCGCGCAATGGTCGCATCCGCTGGCGCACCACCAGCCCCGGCACGCTGGTGGGCGGCGCCGGCGCCTTCTACGCCAACCCCGCGGTGGCCTACGGCCGGGTGTTCGCCAGCAACGTCAACGGACGGGTCATCTCGCTCGACCGGCGCACGGGCGCGGTGGCATGGGTGCGCGTGCTGGGCGACTGGGCCTACTCCAGCCCGGCCGTGCACGACCAGACCGTGTACGTGGGCTCCTACGACAAGAAGCTCTACGCCCTGAGCGCCGTCACCGGGGGCGTGCGCTGGACGTTCGACGCCGGCGAGCGCATCGCCGGCTCGGCGACGGTCATCGGCGACCTGGTGTGGTTCTCCACCATCGCCCGCAGGCCGCGTGACGGCCGTACCTTCGCGCTCGACGCGAAGACCGGGAAGCGCGTCTTCACCTTCCCCGATGGCCGCTACACGCCCGCCACCGGGGTGGACGGCATGCTGGTCCTCACCGGCGTGCGCACCCTCTACGGGATGAAGCCCGCGGGATGAGCATCCGGCAGGTCGCGCGCGCGGCCGCCGTCGTCGCGTTGTTCGGGATCCTCTCGCGGGTCCTGGGGTTCGTGCGCGAGATCGTGCTGGCCGGCGTGTACGGCGCCACGGCCGACACCGACGCGCTGGTCAACGCCCTGTTCGTGGTCAACACCGTGGCCGCCGTGCTGCTGTACGTGCTGGTCACGCTCATGATCCCCGTGTTCCAGCAGGAACGCGAGCGCGCCGGGGCGCAGAGCGCGTGGGCGCTGCTGTGGGCCATCGTCGGGTGGATCGGCATGGGGCTCATCGTGCTCACCGGGCTGGTGGCCATCTTCCCCGAGGCATTCATCTGGTTCTTCCAGATGGGCCCGGAGCGCGCGGCCATCGCCTCCGAGTTGCTGCGCGTGATGGCCCCCGCGCTCATGCTGCAGGGGTTCTCGGCGCTGTTCACGGCCATCCTGCAGGTGCATGGGCGCTTCGCCGGCCCGGCCGCCGTGGGCGTGGCGTTCAACGCGGGAATCCTGGTGGGCGTCATCCTGGGCGCCGGGTCGCTGGGCATCACCGCGGCCGCGTGGGGCGTGTCGCTGGGCGCGGCGCTGCAGGTGCTGCTGCAGCTGCCGCAGTTCGTGCGCGAGTCGCGCGCCGGCGGCGGCATGAGGGTGGCCTTCTCGCACCCCCGGCTGGGCTCGGTGGCCGTGCTGGCCATCCCGGTGGCGGCGGCGTCCATCCTGCAGCAGGTCAACTCGTTCACCGACAAGCTCTTCGCGTCGTCGCTGGAGGCCGGCCGCAACGCGGCGCTGTCATTCGCCAACGCCCTGGGGTCGGCCCCGCGCACCGTGCTCCTGTTCCCCCTCCTCGTGCCGTTGTTCCCGCTCATCGCCCGCTTCTTCGCCGAGCAGCGCAAGGACGAGGGCGTGGACGCCTTCCGGCGCGCGGCGGGCATCCTGGCCCTGGTCTCCATCCCGCTGTCCATCCTCATGGCCATCGGCGCCGCCGAGATCTCGCAGGTGGCGTTCGGGCGGGGCAAGTGCGACTCCGCATGCGTGGCCGAGATCTCGGCGCCGCTGGTGTTCTACGGAATCGCGGTGTGGGGCAACTTCATCGGCTACCTGCTCAACCGCACGCTCTCGGCCGGCAACCACGCCCGCGAGATCATGGTGGCCACCATCATCACGGTGGTGCTCACCATCGGGCTCGACCTCCTGTTCCTGGGCCCGCTGCAGCAAGCAGGGCTGGCGCTGGCCAGCGCCATCGCGGTGTACGTGAACACCGGCATCACCCTGTGGTTCCTGCGACGCCGCGCGCCCCAGCTGTCGCTGAGGGCCCTGGCCCGCCAGCAGGCACGCATCCTCGTGGCCGGCCTGGTGGCCGGCGCGGTGGCCCTGGTGCCGGCGTTCCTCATGCCCGACGGCGCCGGATCGTTCTGGGGCTCCGTGGCCTGGCTGGCCGTGGTGTCGGCGGTGGGCGGCCTGGTGTTCATCGCCATGGCCCGCGCGCTGGCGCCGCGTGAGTTCGCCGACGCCCGGCTGTCGCTCAGCAACCTGTCGTTCGCGCGCCGCAGGTGACCGGCCGCCCGACCGATGCGCGCCTCATCACGGGCGCATCGCTCGCCGTCATCATCGGGCTGGGCGCCGCCATCAGGGCATGGGCCATGGGCGGGCTGGAGTTCGGCCTGGGGTCCGACGACGCCGGCTACGTGGCCGTGGCGCAGAACCTCGCGGGCGGCACCCTGCCCGATGGCGAGGCCCAGTGGTTCGGCGCGCGTGCGGCCTTCCTGTGGCCGGTGGCCCTGGTGTTCCGGGTGCTCGGGGCCGACGACTACACGGCCGTGGCCTGGCCGTTCGCCTGCTCGCTGCTGGCCATCCTGGCCGCGTTCCTGGTGGCGCGCGAGCTGGTGGGGCGCCGCCCGGCGCTGGTGGCCGCGGGCCTGGTGGCCTTCGCGCCCATCGACGTGCTGTGGGCCACCCGCCTGCGGCCCGACGCCGTCATGCCCGCCCTCGTCGCCCTGGCCGTGTGGGCCGCGCTGCGCGCCCGCCGGTCGGAACGCCCGTGGGCATGGCTGCTGGCCGCCGGCGCGCTCACGGGCCTGGCCTGGTCGGCGCGCGAGACCGCGCTGGTGATGATCCCGGTCGTGGCCGTGGCCGCATGGCCCGCCGTGCGCGGGGCATGGCGGGGGGCCTGGGCCTACGTGGGCGGGCTGGCCCTGGTGCCCGCCACGCTGGTGGTGGTGTTCGCGTTCGCCGGCCGCCCCCTGTGGCCTCTCACCACCACCGCGGGCGCGGGGTCGTTCCGGTCGCCCGCTGCGGGCTGGGACGCCACCACCGCCTACCTGGCCCAGATGGTGACGGCGGTGGGCGATCCACGGTCGCCGCTCTTCCTGATGCTGCCCCTGGTGCTCATCGCGGCGTCCGTGGCCCTGGTGCGCCACGACCAGGCCGCCATCCTGCCGGCGGCCTGGCTGGCGTGGGCATTCGCCTACCTCGAGCTGGGCACGTTGGTGAGCGTGGACAAGCCGCTGCGGTTCCTCACGCTGCTCACGGTGCCCGCGGCGCTGCTGGTGGCCATCGCGCTGGACGGGCGGCTGAGCCCCCTGCTGGTGCCCCTCCTGGCAGTGGTGGCCGTGGTGGTGATCGCGCCCCGCACCGCGGCGCCGGCGCGGGAGGGCAACGTGGCGCTGGTGTCGTCGGTGGCACGGGCCATGCGCGACCTCCCGCGCGCGCCGGTGCTGGCCGAGGACTACGTGTGGTGGGCCAAGCTGGGCGCCTTCCTCCCCGCGGGCACCCTCCCGGTGCGCCGCGCGGTGGATCCTGCGTATCTCTCGATCGACCAGCGCGCCGCGGCACGGCGCCTGGAGCCGCTTCCCGACCTTGCCGCCTACCGGGGCGGCTACGTGGTCACCGGCCCGGTACGCCGCACGTCGGGCTGGCCATCCAACTGGGGCGTGTTCCGGGAGCGCATCAGGCGGCAGGTGCGGGCGGGAGATCTCACCCCCGTCACACGGGTGGGCGATGCCACGGTGTGGCGGTGGACCCCATGAGGGTTCGCGTATCGTCCCGCGCGATGCAGGTGGCCATCGTCATACCCGCGCGCGACGAACAGCGGTCCGTGGGCGATGTGGTCACCTCGGCGCGGCGCACCGTGCCCGGCGCGCGCGTGATCGTGGTGGATGACGCCTCATCCGATGGCACCGCCGACGTCGCCTCGGCAGCCGGGGCCCACGTGCTGCGGCTCACACGGCACGCCGGGTATGCCGGCGCCCTGCACGCGGGGTATCGCGAGGCCATGGATGCACCGCCCGACGCCGTGGTGCAGATGGACGCCGACGGCCAGCACCGCGCCGACGACCTGCCCGCGCTGCTGGCCGGCCTGGGACCGGCCCACGTGGTGCTGGGCTCGCGGTTCCTGGGACCCGCGCCCGGTTATCGCATACCGCCGCTGCGGCGCGCCGGCATGGCCGCCTGCCGCTGGATGGCGACCACCGTGGGCGGCGTGGCGCTGACCGATCCCACCTCGGGCCTGCGGGCCATGACCCCGGCGGCCGCCGCGCGCATCGCGCGCCACGGGTTCCCGGACGGGCTCACCGAGACCAGCCTGCTCATCCACCTCCATCGCGAGGGCTTCCGCATCGGCGAGGTACCGGTGCGCATGAACGCGGCGCGCAGCCGATCGATGCACGCGGGGCTGTCCGGGGGCACGCACATGCTGCGCATCTCGTGGGCGGTCATGGGCATGGCGGCGCGTCCCGCGCCTGCGCCATCCGGCGCCCCCGCGCCTGCGGGATTGCCGGAACCGCCCTTGTAAGGAGATTGTGTGTGAATTCCCGCGCTGAGCGGGAACTTCGCCCCCATGCGCCATAGTCGAGGGATGATGCGCTCCAGCCCTCGTGCATCGCTGCCCGTGGCAGCCCTCGCCGCCATGGCGCTCCTGGCCATCGGCGCGGCGGCGGCACCGCCGGATGCGGCAGGGTCCGCGCGGCCTGAGCGACCCGACAGGCCGGAGCGACCCGAGAGGCCGGAGCGGCCGGAGAAGCCCGAACGGCCCCAGCGGCCGGAGCGGCCCGCGCCCACTCCCATCACGCCAGCGCCCACCCGACCGGGCAACCCGGCCACGCCGGTCAACCCCATCGCCGGGGGCGGCATGCCCGGCACGCGCACCAGCGGCACCTCCACCACGCCTGCCTCCGCGCTGCCGCCGGTGCCACGCGGGGTGCGGACCAGGGGGCTCACCGCCGGCGCGGGCCAGGTGAAGGTGCGCTACTTCGCCGACCTCGGTGACGTGGCGAGTGCATCAGCCCACATGGCGGTCATCCCCGCCCTGCTGGCGCGCCTGTCGTCCGATGGCCTGGGCACCATCACCCTACGACCCCTGGTGGTCACCGGCGACGCCAACAGCACCGAGGCCGCCTGCGCGGTGATCGCCGCCATCCGCGCCAACCGGGCGTGGTACGTGGCGCACCACCTGGCGGCGGCACGGGTGACCCGCGACGGCAACTGGGTGAACCCTGCAGTGCTGTCGGCCGTGGCCCGCAAGATCACCGGGCTCAGGGGGAAGGCACGGCAGTTCGTGCGGGCCTCCACCAGCCGCGCGTGCTTCCCGCAGCTCAATCGCCTGCGCAGCGAGGCAGCGCGCGCCGGCGTGGACTCGTCGCCCACCTACGTGATCACCGGCGACCGGGGCACCACCCGGCTGTCCGCCCCGGCATCGGTGGAGCAGGTGGTCGAGGCCATCCGCGGCGTGGGCGGATGACCCGCCTCCACTAGCCTTCCCGCCATGCCCACCTCACTCGTCACCGGCGGGGCCGGGTTCCTCGGCTCCCATCTCTGCGACCGCCTGCTGGCCGACGGCCACCGGGTGATCTGCGTGGACAACCTCGACACCGGCACGCTCGAGAACATCGAGCACATCCGGTCGGGCGACTTCGTGTTCATGGAGCACGACATGACCCGCCACCTGGAGATCGCCGAGCCGCTCGACGAGGTATTCCACCTGGCGTCGCCGGCCAGCCCCATCGACTACCTGCGCCTGCCGCTGCACACGCTGAAGGTGGGCTCGTACGGCACCCACAACGCCCTGGGCCTGGCCAAGAAGCACCGCGCGCGGTTCCTGCTGGCATCCACCAGCGAGGTGTACGGCGACCCGCAGGTGCACCCGCAGCGCGAGGACTACTGGGGGCACGTGAACCCCATCGGCCCGCGCGGGGTGTACGACGAGGCCAAGCGCTACGCCGAGGCCCTCACCATGGCGTACCACCGCCAACAGGGCGTGGACACCCACATCGTGCGCATCTTCAACACCTACGGGCCGCGCATGCGGCCCAAGGACGGCCGCGCCATTCCCACATTCCTGCGCCAGGCGGGCGAGGGCACCCCGCTCACGGTGTTCGGCGACGGCAGCCAGACCCGGTCGTTCTGCTTCGTCACCGACCTCATCGAGGGCCTGGTGCGGCTCATCCGCAGCGACGAGCACGACCCGGTGAACATCGGCAACCCCGAGGAGTACACCATCCTGCAGCTGGCCGAGGCGGTGCGGGACGCCACCGGATCACCCAGCGAGATCGTGTACGAGGCGCTGCCGCAGGACGACCCCACGGTGCGCCAGCCCGACATCACGCGCGCGCGGGCCATCCTGGGGTGGGAGCCCACCATCGGCCTGGCCGATGGGCTTCGCATGACCATCGAGGGCACCGTCTCGCGCACGGGCGCAGCCAGCCGCGGATAGTCCGGGCATGGCCGGGCCGGCGGTGCGGGCCGAGGGCCTGCGCAAGTCGTACGGCCCCCGGATGGCCGTGGACGGCGTGACCCTGCAGGTACGCCGGGGCGAGTGCTTCGGGTTCCTGGGACCCAACGGCGCGGGCAAGACCACCACCATGCGCATGCTGGCCTGCCTGTCGTCCCGCGACGGCGGCATGCTGGAGGTGCTGGGCCTCGACCCCGACCGCGACCCGCGAAGGCTCAAGGCGCTGCTGGGCGTGGTGCCGCAGGAGGTCAACCTCGACCTCGAGCTCACCGTGCTGGAGAACATGCTGGTGTACGCGCGCTACTTCGGCATGCCCCGGCGCCTCGCGCACGAGCGCGCCATGGAGCTGCTGCGGTTCGTCGACCTCCACGGGCGGGCGGCCGACACGGTGGTGCGGCTGTCCGGGGGCATGCAGCGGCGCCTGCAGATCGCCCGGGCCCTCATCAACGACCCCGAGATGATCCTGCTGGACGAGCCCACCACCGGCCTCGACCCCCAGGCCCGGCGGCTGGTGTGGGAGCGGCTACGCGACCTGCGCGCACGCGGCACCAGCGTGGTCATCACCACGCACTACATGGACGAGGCCGAGCGCCTCTGCGACCGGCTGGTCGTCATCGACCACGGGGTGGTGGTGCGCGAGGGCGCGCCCGCCCAGCTGGTGCGTGACGAGGTGGGCGCCGAGGTGCTCGAGATGCGTGCGCCGGAGAGCGACGCCGCCCGGCTGGCCGCGGCCACCAGCCCGCGCCACGTGGTAGCGGGCGAGGTGGTGCTGGCCTTCGGGGACGACTCCGACACCATGCGCCGGGCGGCCGATGCCACGGGCATCACCTGGGAGATGGTGGCCGAGCGGCGCGCCACCCTGGAGGACCTCTTCATCGTGCTCACCGGCCACTCCCTGCGCGAGGGCGGCACCGGCTGACCTACGCCCCGGCCTAGGCCCCGGCAGCGCCCTCCGCGCCTGTGGAGAGCCACCGCGCTGTGACCTCCAGGTCGTGCTGCACCAGCTCATGGCCGGCGTCCACCGCGCTCAGGTCCACCTGCGCGCCGCCCTCGGCCAGCACGTCGCGCAGCCGCTCGCCGGCGCCGGGGGCCGAGTAGGGGTCGCGCGTGCCCGCCGCGATCAGCACACGGCAGCCCTCGAGCCCCCCGATGGGGCCGGGCTCGTACGGCATCACGGGCCGCAGCAGGGCCGCGCCCGCCAGCGTGCCCGGGTGGCGGAACAGCATGCCCACCGCCGCGTTGGCCCCGTTGGAGTAGCCCAGCGCGGTCACGCGTGCGGGATCGAGGCCGTACTCGGCCGTGGCGTCCCGCACGAAGGCGGCCAGCTCGTCGGCCGCACGCATGAGGTCGTCGATGTCCAGGTCGTGCATGCTGCGCCGCGCGAAGAACCGGCGCACGGTGCCGCCCTCCATCACCGTGCCGCGTGGTGCCAGCAGCGTGGCCCCGGGCGCCAGCTGACGGGCCAGGGGCATGAGCTGGTGCTCGTCACCGCCCGTGGCGTGCAGCACCAGCAGGGTGTCGGCCGACGGTCCCCGGTCCAGCGCGTGCGCGAACCCCAGGTGCTCCATCACCTCACGCGGCCCGGGGGTCGGGGATGGGCACCAGGCGCGACTCGATGGCCTCACGGCGGTCCTCCAGCCACGGGGGCAGGAACAGGTGCACGCCCAGCTGGTCCTCCGGCCCGGTCACGCCAAACCCCGGCTCCTCGGTGGCCAGCTCGAACAGCAGGCCCCCGGGCTCGCGGAAGTACACCGACCGGAAGAAATGACGGTCCACGATGCCGTTGGCCGGCAGGCCCACCTCGCGCACCCGCCGGTTCCACTCGGGCTGGTCATCATCGTTCGTGGAGAAGGCGATGTGGTGCACCACCCCGGCGCCCTGGCGGGTCCACTGGCCGTCCGGCGGCGCGTCCACCTGCAGCCAGCCGCCGCGCGAGGGGCCGCGCAGCTCGAACGTGCCGTCACCCTGCGGCGTGGCCCCCATCAGGCCCTCCAGCACCGCCGCGGTGGCATCGGGCGACGCGCTGAACACCCGCACGCCGTCGAACCCGCGCAGGGCGTGCTCGGCCGGGATGTCCGGGTGCCCGGCCGCCAGGGGGGCGTCGGGGCCGTCGTACACCACCAGGGCATGGCCCAGGCCCTCCGGGTCGCGGAACCACAGCTCATCCCCATGTCGCTCCACCTCCTGCGCCTCGTCCCGCAGCCTGCGCTCCCAGAAGTCCAGCGAGTCCGGGCTGCCCACGCGCCACGAGATCCGGTGCGGCGCCCCGGCGCCCGCATGGCCCGGCGTTGCGCCCGGGTACTCGAAGAACGTCATGTCGAACCCCGGGCGCGCGTGCTCGTCGCCGTAGAACAGGTGATAGGCCCCGGGATCGTCCTGGTTCACCGTCTTCGCGATGAGCCGCATTCCCATCACGCGCGTGTAGAAGTCCACGTTGCGCAGGGCGTCGCCGGTGATGGCCGAGATGTGATGGATTCCGTTCAATCGCATGTCGCGATCCTATCCCCGGATAGTTGCGGGTGCACGTAACAGCGGCGGCGGCGGGTGCCGTCGTCGCGGCCCTACGCCGGGGTCTCGGTGACCTCCGTGGTGCCGGCATCGCCGGCCCAGGGCGCCGGGCGCCCGAACACCGACGCCAGCCAGATGCCGACGGCGTACAGGATGAGCTGCGGCACCATGAGCAGCAGCATGCTCACCGGGTCGCCGCCCGGGAGGATGGCGGCGATGAGGGCGATCACCACGATGGCCACGCGCCATCCGCGGCGGAACTGGTCG
Source organism: Thermoleophilia bacterium (assembly GCA_016780995.1). Taxonomy (GTDB): domain Bacteria; phylum Actinomycetota; class Thermoleophilia; order Miltoncostaeales; family Miltoncostaeaceae; genus SYFI01. The sequence goes on from JADHKZ010000007.1 coordinate 14,431, forward strand.
GCGCTCACCAGCCCCAGCCGGGCCAGCACCAGCATGGCCACGGGCACCTCGAACACCAGGCCACCCGCGAACATGAGCGTGAGGGCGAACGAGAAGTACTCGTTGGCGCGCAGGGCCACCTCGAAGTCGTTGCCCGCGAACCCCAGCAGCCACTGCAACGCCACCGGCAGCACCAGGAAGTACACGAACACCACGCCGCCCAGGAACAGCGCGGACACGCCGCCCACGATCACCAGGGTCTTGCGGCGGGTCTGCTGGCCGATGGCCGGCACCACGTAGGCGTACAGCTGGTACAGCAGCACCGGGAGGGTCACCAGCACCGCCGCGCCGAACACCACCTTCAGGATCACCAGGAAGGGCTCGGTGGGCGACAGCGCCAGCAGCGTGCGGTACTCGGGCGCCAGGGGGTCCAGCAGAAGGTCCAGCAGCCACTCGTTGAACACGTAGAGCACCGCGAACGCCACCGCCAGCGTGATCACGGCGATGAACAGCCGCTTGCGGAGCTCGGTGAGGTGCTCCACCATGCTCAGGCGGTCGTCGGGGTCCACGCGGCCCACGGTCACGCGCCGGAACCAGCTCGCCATGTCGCCTATCCCGCGGCGGGGGGCCCGTCGGCGCGGCGGGGGTCCGCCGGCGGGGCGTCGCCGCTCACCACGATGCCCTCCAGCACGTCAGGCGCTGCCGTGGGCTGCTCGGGAGGCCCGGCGGTGGCGGTGGTCACCGGCGCGGGCGGCTCGTCATGCCGGTCGCCGCTGATGGTGTCCTTGAAGTCACGGATGCCCTTGCCCACGGCCCGGCTGAACTCGGGCAGCTTGGTGGGCCCCAGCACCAGGACGGCGATGACCAGGACGATGACCAGCTGGATGGGCGAGATGTCGAACATCGGTCCCGGAAGGCTAGACGCCCGGAGGGTTCGCGACCAGCCGCTAGGGGCCATGGAATAGGGTTCCCCCATGTCCACCGACCCCTCCGCCATCGCCGACGACGTCGCCATCCGCCAGATGCGCGACCAGATCCTCGACAACGACGTCAAGCTCATGCAGGCCATCAACCAGCGCCTGGCGCTGGTGTCGCGGCTTCGCGCCTACAAGGAGGAGCGCGGCATCCCGTTCGTCGACCCCTCGCGCGAGCAGTGGATGGTGGGCTACCTGCAGGGGGCTAACAAGGGACCGCTCAGCGACGAGGGCCTGGCCGGGATCTACGGCCACGTGCTGGAGCTCACCAAGCGGGAGACCGCCGCGGACTAGTCGGCGAAGTCCTCCGGGGTCACCTGGTCGAGGAACTCCTTGAACTTCTCGACCATGTCCTCGTCGTCCTCGGGCTCGTGCTCGAACTCGATGGCGTTCTCCTCCAGCAGGTCCTCCGCGGCGAAGATGGGCGCGCCGGTGCGCACGGCCACGGCGATGGCGTCGCTGGGGCGGGCATCCACCTCCACGTCCGGGCCGGGGGTGCTCAGCTGGATCAGGGCGTAGAAAGTGTTGTCGCGCATCTCGGTGACCGTCACGCGCGCCACCTCGGCATGCAGGCCGTCGATCATCTCGGTGATGAGGTCGTGGGTCATCGGCCGGGGCGACTCGGTGCCCTGCAGCTTCATCAGGATGGCCGCGGCCTCGGCGTGGCCGATCCAGATGGGGAGGAACCGGTTGCCGTCGACGGTCTTCAACAGCACGATGGGCTGCTTGCCCACCATGTCGAAGCTCACGCCGTAGATGACCATCTCCTGCATGCCACCGATGATAGACGCGGTCGCGGCATGGCTCCGGTGCTATGGTCCCGCGCCGCGGGCGATTAGCTCAGGTGGTTAGAGCGCATCCCTGATAAGGATGAGGTCCCAGGTTCGAGTCCTGGATCGCCCACTATCCATTCCCCGCGGAGAGCCCGTCCAGGGCCCGCGCCACGGCGGCCTCGTCGTCGAAGACGATCTCCACCACCACCCGGCCCCTGGGCCCGGTCTTCACCCGCACGGGGGCCTCGAACGTCCCGGCGAAGGCATCGATGGCCTCGTCGGCGATGGCCGGCGCCGGGCGGCGCGGTCGTCCCCCTGCAGGGGGCTCATCGGCATTGGCGCGGGCCAGCTCCTCGGTGGCGCGCACCGACAGGCCGCGCTCCACCGCCTGCCGCGCCACGGCGCGGCGGCGCTTGGCCCCGTCGGCCGTGAGGATGGCCCGGCCGTGCCCCTCGGTGAGCCGACCCTCCACCAGCAACTCCTGCACGTCGTCGGGCAGCTCCAGCAGGCGGATGAGGTTGGCCACCGACGACCTGCTGCGCCCCACGCTGCGCGCCACGTCAGCCTGCGACTGGCCGAAGTCCTCCACCAGGGCCGCCAGCGCCTGCGCGGTCTCCACCGGGTCCAGGTCCTGGCGAACCAGGTTCTCCACCAGGCCCACCTCCAGGCGCTGGCGCTCGTCGGCGTCGCGCACCACGGCGGGCAGCTGCTGCAATCCGGCCTCCTGCGCCGCCCGCCACCGGCGCTCACCGGCGATCAGCTCGTAGTCACCGCCCCCCAGCTCGCGCACCACCACCGGCTGGATGAGGCCCGTGGTGGCGATGCTCTCGGCCAGGGCCGCCAGGGCCTCGGGGTCGATGCGCTTGCGCGGTTGCGCCGCGTTCGGTCGGATTCGACCGATATCCACCGTGCGCAGGCCCTCGCCCGACGACGTGGCCGCGGGGACGGACGCGGGATCGGGAGCGGCCACCACCGGGGCATCGCCCAGCAGGGTGGACAGCCCGCGGCCCAGCCGCGCCGACGACTTCTTCTCAGCCACGCTCCACGACCTCCCGGGCCACCTGCATGTATGCCGCCGCCGCCGCGCACTGCGGGTCGTACCGCACCACGGGCTCGCCGTACGACGGACTCTCCGTCACCCGCACGTTGCGGGGAACCACCGCCTCGAACACAAGGCCCGGGAAGTGCGTGCGCACCTCCGCCACCACCTCGCCGCTGATGCGCGTGCGCGGGTCGTGCATCGTCATGAGCAGCCCGCTGATCCCCAGGGCGGGGTTCAGCCGCGCCCGCACCTCGCCGATGGTCTCCATCAGCCGCGACAGGCCCTCCAGGGCGTAGTACTCGCACTGCACCGGCACGATCAGCCGATCGGCTGCCACCAGCGCGTTGATGGTCACCAGGTCCAGCGATGGCGGGCAGTCCACCAGCACGAACCCGTACTCGGCGGCAGGGGCTGCCAGGGCCGCGCGCATCAGCCCCTCGCGCCCCTCGCGCTCCACCAGCTCCACCGCTGCACCGGCCAGGTCGCCGGATGCCGGCACCAGGTCCAGGCCCGGCACGGTGGTGCGCATGCATGCCGAGGCCACCGGCACGCCGTCCAGCAGCACATCGGCCATGGTCCGCGCCCCGGGGCCGGGGCGCTCGCCGCCCAGCACGCCGCTGGTGGCATTGGCCTGCGGGTCGGCATCCACCAGCAGCACGCGATTGCCCATGAGGGCCAGGGCGGCCGCGATGTTCACGGTGGACGTGGTCTTGCCCACGCCGCCCTTCTGGTTGGCCACGGCGTAGATCACGCGATGGGCCTCTTGGCCGCTATGCCAGGCCGTCGGGGGTACTTGGAGGGCGTGTCGGCCACCTTGCGCCACACCGAGAAGTGCCTGCTCACGCCGGGAATCGGTGTGACATCGATGTCAGGGGTCCCCTGCAGGCCCAATTCACCGGCCGCCGCCTCCGCGGCCCGGGCCTCATCCGCATCGCGCCGGCCGCGCCAGGCCACCAGCCAGCCGTCGTCGCGCAGCAGGGGGGCCGCCAGCTCCATCACCACGGGCAGGGCTCCCACGGCCCGGGCGGTGACAAGGGGGTGCTCCTCGCGCTCCGCGAGGGCGAGGGTCTCACTGCGATCTGCCACCACGCGCACATTAGGGAATGGGGCCGAGGCGCGACGCAGCCAGTCGGCCTTGCGCCCCTCGCTCTCCACCAGCGTCACGGGTACGTCCGGGAGCATCGCGGCCAGCGCCAGGCCCGGAAACCCGCCTCCGCTCCCCAGGTCCACCAATCCGGGCGCGTGGTCCACCTGCGGCACCAGCAGGCCGCTGAGGGAGTCCACCACGTGCACCCACACCGCGTCGTCCACGTCCCGCACCGACGACAGGTTCTGTGGCTCGTCCAGCATCGCCAGAACGACGTCGGCCAACTGCTCGGCTACTGCCGGGGGCACCTGCACTCCCATCTCCCCGGCCCGCTCCACGATGAGCTCGGCAGGGTGTTTCACGTGAAACGGGCTACTGGTCGGCGGCGGGGGCCACGATGATCCGGCGACGGGGCTCCTCGCCCTCGCTGCGGGTCTCGATATCGGTGCGCTCCGCCAGGGCCATGTGCACGGTGCGGCGATCCAGCGCGCTCATGGGCTCGAGTTCGATCTCCTCGGAGAACTCCACGGCCTCATCAGCGGCCTTCACCGCAAGGCGGGCCAGCAGCTCGGCGCGGCGCGCGCGATAGCCATCGGCGTCCACCAGCACGCCCCGCCGCTGGCCACCGGGCTGGCGGCGCACGGCCTGGGCGGCCAGCAACTGCACGGCGTCGAGCACCTCGCCATCGCGCCCGATGATGGAGTCCAGGCCGTCTCCCGTGACGGTGGCCACCAGGCCGCCCTCGTCGCCGTCCGACACGGCCACCGTGGCGCCATCGATGCCCAGGCCCTCCAGCGCGGCCTCCACGATCTCCTGCAGGGCCTGCCGGCCGGGGTCGTTATCGCTCACTTGCGCCTCTTGGGTGGCTTGCGGCTTGCGGGACGCGATGGGCCGCCGGACACCTTCTTGGCCGGTGGCTTGCGCTTCTTCTTGCCCTTCTGCTGGCCGCCCTGTGCCGCAGTGGCGCCGGACTCGCCAGGCTCACCGGCTACCGCGGATTCGGCGGCCTCGACGACCTCCGGGGCCGCATCGTCCGCGGTCTCAGGGGTGGCCGCTGCGGCGCCATTCGTGGCCGAATCCCCCTTGGCAGCACCCTTTCGGCGCCTGCGGGGCACGCCCTTGCCGCGCACCTGCACGTCCTCGGTAGAGGCGGGCTCGGCATCCGCGGCCACGGCCTGGGCCCCCTCGGCGGCGGCCTCGTCGGCCTCGTCGGCCTCGTCCACCAGCGCGGTGGCGCCCTCGGGCGCAGGCGTGCGCTTCTCGATGAGCGACCCGCCCTTGGCCTCGATCTCGGCCTCGATCCGGCGCTTCAGCACCAACTGCTGCCCGGCCGTCCACAGGTTGGTGGTGGCCCAGTAGATCACCAGGCCGGCGGGCACGGGGAACTGGAAGATGAAGAACACGATGCCGATGGGCAGCAGGCGCATGAGCCAGCGCTGGTTCTTGCTCATGGTCGGCATGGCCGACAGCTCGGTGGAGATGAGCTGCGACACGGCGTACACGCCCACCAGGGGGATCACCGCCCAGCCGATCTCCGTGAGCAGCAGCGAGATGTCGGGGATGGCGCCCATGAACGACTGGTCACTGCCATCCGCGAAGTTGGCGTCGCGCAGGGTGAAGTAGAGGGCGATGAAGACCGGCGCCTGCAGCAGCAGGGGGAGGCAGGAGCCGAACGGATTGACGTCGTTCTCCTTGTAGAACTTCATCATTTCTTCCTGCAGCTTCTGCTTGTTCCCCTTGTACTTCCGCTGCAGTTCCTTCATCTGCGGGGCCACTTCCTGCATGCGGCGCGCCGACTTGTACTGCTTCACGAACAGGGGCAGCAGGATCAGGCGCACCACCAGGGTGAGCATGACGATGGCCCAGCCCCAGGTGAACCCGATGGCGTGGAAGAACTCCAGCACCGCGCGAAGCGGCGCCTCGATCAGGTCGAGTGGGTTCATTTCACCCGGAACAGGGTCTGCTGGGCCGGGTAGTCCACGCCACCGCGGCTCCAGGGGTTACAGCGCAGGAGGCGCCAGGACGCCAGCACGAATCCCCTGCTCACGCCAAACATCTGGATGGACTGCACCGCGTAGTCGGAGCAGGTGGGGTAGTACTTGCAGCGGCGCGGGAACAAGGGCGAGATGGTGCGCTGGTAGCCCCGCACCAGCCAGATGAGGGCGGCCTTCACGCGGCGGCCCCGCGCGTGGCCCGCTCGGCCAGCTCCTCCAGCCGCTCGCCCAGGGCCTGCGATCCGCGCTCCTCGATGTACTCGGCGGCCCCGGGGCGCGCGATGACCACATAGTCCACGCCCGGCGCAAGATTTCCCTGCACACGGGCAAATTCCTCGCGGAGCACGCGCTTCACGCGGTTGCGCTCCACGGCGCCGCCCACGCGCTTTCCCACCGACAGGCCCAGCCGCGGGGAATCGCCCTCGCCGCGGTTGAACGCGTACACCACCAGGTGCCGGCCGGCCGCCGACTTCCCGCGGCGGTACACGGCATCGAAGTCACCGGATCGCGTGACCCGGGCGCGCCTGCCTCGCGGAGCGGCGCCGTCCGCCACGAATGCAGCGGCCTAGGCGGAGAGCCGGGCGCGGCCCTTCGCGCGACGCCGCTTGATGATGGCCCGCCCTGCGCGAGTGGACATGCGCTTGCGGAAGCCATGGGTCTTGCTGCGCTTCCGCGTGTTCGGCTGATAGGTGCGCTTCACTCGCCTGTTGCTCCTTGGGACACGGCTTCGGGGCTGGTCGCCGGGGCAATCCGGCTCACGACGCGGGAATATTACCAGAGGCGCGGCCCCTGCGCGCCCGTCCCGATGCGCCCGGGCGGGGCGGCCGAGTTTTCCCCAAAACGTCCACATCTGTGGATTCTCCTGTGGATAACGGGGGTTTTCCCTGCTCGCAGCGAGTTGCGGGCGCATGTTTTTTCTGCTGTCTCCTGAGTCGGCAACTGTTTTTCCCGCATACACGGGGGTGCGTCATCCACAGGGGCATCGGAGGGCCGATCGGGCCATTCCGCATTGGTAGCGTGCCGCGCCCGGATGAGCACCGAACTTCCCGACAGCATCGGCGGCGTGCAGATCCACGGCACCACATACGTGGTGCGCGTGGCCGTGCACCGGGCCGCGCTGGAGCCACCCGCCATCACCGAGATCCGCGATATCGCGCCTGCGGCGGTGATCGAGTCGGTGTTCTCCGCCGTGGCCCAGGTGTCGTCGGTGCCCCCGCTGGCCCTGCGTGAGGTGATCGAGAACCTCATCCACGCCGACTTCCGCGATGGCCTGGTGACGGTGCTGGATGGCGGCCGCACCGTGCGCGTGTCCGACCGCGGGCCCGGCATCCAGGACCCCCGCAGGGCGATGGAGCCCGGGTACACCACCGCCGACGAGGCCGTGCGCGCCGTGGTGCGGGGTGCGGGATCGGGCCTGGCCCTGGCCTCGGGCCTGGTGGCCGCCGAGGGTGGTCTCCTCGAGGTGGAGGACAACCTGGGCGGCGGCACGGTGGTCACCATCACGGTGGATGCGGCCCCGGCGCCCGACGGCGCGGGCGACCCCCCGCAGCCCAGCGATGCCCAGCGGCGCCTGCTGGCCCTCCTGCTGGAGATGGCGCCGGCGCATCCCGAGACGATGGCGCGCGAGCTCGACTTGCCGCTCGGCGTGGTGGGCCGCGAACTGGTGCTGCTGGAGCACCGTGGCCTGGTGGCCCGCTTCGCGGACGGCGGGCGCGTTCTCACCGAGCGCGGTGCGGCAATCGTGGCGACCCTCTTCTAGGCCATGGGCGCAGGCGTACCTCTCATCCAGGACCAGGGCCGGCTCGACGCCGTGTGGCAGCAGGTGCTCGAGCGGCTGCGCGGCGCGCTGAATGGCGCCACCTACAGCCTCACCTTCGAGCGCGCCCGGGCACTGGGGTTCGAGGACGGTCGCTTCCGGATTGGCGTGGAGACCGAGTTCGCGCGCGGGTGGATCGTGCAGCGCTACGACTCCCTGGTGCGCGACGCGCTGTTCGAGGTGCTGGGCAACGACGTCGCGGTCGCCGTGGAGGTGGTGCCCCCCGCGCCCCCGGCCGACGGGGATGGGCCCGCCCCACAGGCGGCCGCGCCCATGCCGCCACCGCCCGCGCGTGCGCCGGTCGCCCCGCCCGCGGCCAACGACGCGGCCGGCCGCCTGCAGGGCCGGTTCACCTTCGACGCCTTCGTCATCGGGCCCAGCAACCGCTTCGCCCACGCCGCGGCACTGGCCGTGGCCGAGACGCCCGCGCGTGCCTACAACCCGCTGTTCATCTACGGGGGCGTGGGGCTGGGCAAGACCCATCTCCTCCACGCCATTGGCCACTACGCGGCCGAGAACCATCCCGGCCTGGCGGTGCGGTACGTGTCGGTGGAGACATTCACCAATGAGTTCATCAACGCCCTGCGCGACGGCGGCATCCGGTCGTTCAAGGACCGCTACCGCAGCACGGACATCCTGCTCATCGACGACATCCAGATGCTGGAGGGGCGCGAGCAGACCCAGGAGGAGTTCTTCCACACCTTCAACGCGCTGCACGACCACGGCAAGCAGATCGTGATCTCCAGCGACCGGCCGCCGAGCGCCATCAAGACCCTGGAGGACCGCCTGCGGTCGCGCTTCGAGATGGGGCTCATCACCGACGTGCAGCCGCCGGACCTGGAGCTGCGCATCGCCATCCTGCGCAAGCGGGTTCAGACCGACGGATACCAGATACGCGACCCCGAGGTGCTGTCGTTCATCGCCGCGCGGGTGTCCACGAACGTGCGCCAACTCGAGGGCGCCCTCATCCGCGTGATCGCCCACTCGTCCATATCAGGGCGTCCGGTCACTGTTGACCTGGCGCAGGAGGTGCTGTCCGACCTCTTCCCCACAGGGGGCGGGGAGGTGCGCATCGACGTCATCCAGGAGGCTGCCGCACGGCACTACGGCGTGTCGTTGGATGAGTTAGTGGGTGAGAAGCGCACGAAGCGCGTGGTGGTGCCCCGCCAGGTGGCCATGTTCCTGTGCCGTGAGCTCACCGACGCCTCCCTGCCCGCCATCGGCCGGGCCTTCGGCGGCCGAGATCACACCACGGTCATCTACGCGGTGCAGAAGGTGACCAAGCAGATGTCCGAGGAGGGCGAGGTCTACGAGGCCGTACAGCTCCTCACCCAGTCCCTCACGGGACGCGCAGGCACCTCCCCCCAGGCCTGACCCACGGGAAAATCCCGCGCGGTGCAGGCACCGCGCCGAACGGCGTCCTGTGGGGTACCCGGGTTTCCCCTGTGGACAGCCTGTGGAGAGCCGGGGGGAAACCCTGCCATCTATCCCCACTCCCCACAATGCCCCGTGGCTACGGGGTTTTCGCTGTGGACGCCTGTGAGTAAACGCAGGGGTTTTCGGGATTTCCCCACAGGTAATCCACAGGCTCAAAAAAGGAGGTTACGCAGCGATAACACGGTCCTATCCCCGACATCCACAGCACCTATGGTGGTTACCACCACTTCTTAATCCCTTCGTTTACACCAACGTATGACATGACCTGTCAGGGGCGCGGGCAGGGGCGCCCCGGCGCCGGGTACGCTGCCGCCGTGCGTCTGACCTGTCCCCGCGATGAACTGGCCACCCGCCTGGCCCTGGCGTCCCGCGCCGCGTCGAGCAAGGGGACCATTCCGGTGCTGGCCAATGTGCTGCTGCGCGCCGAGGAGGGCGTTGTGGAGTTGGCCGCCACCGACATGGAGGTATCGCTGCGCGTTCCCCTGGAGGACGCCGGCGTGGAAGAGCATGGCTCGGTGGTGCTCCCGCGGCTCGCCGCGGACCTGGTGAGGAGCATGGCCCCGGGTCCGGTGTCGCTCACGCACAACGAGAACGAGGGCCAGGTGCAGGTGTCGGGCGGTGGGTCGTCGTTCAGCCTCAACTGCCACCAGGCCGGCGAGTACCCGGAGCTCCCGCCCGACTCCGGCGTGGGCATCGCGGTACCGGCCGACAGGTTCGTGGCGTGCGCCGAGCGCGTGGTGCGGGCGGCCTCGCGCGACGAGACCCGCCCGGTGCTCACCGGCGTGCTGGTGCGCATCGGCCCCGACGGCCTCACCATGGCGGCCACTGACAGCTACCGCTTGGCCGTGCGCACCGTTCCGCTCGACTCACCGCCCTCCGATGTGCGCGAGGCAATCCTCCCGGCACGCGCGGTGGGGGAAGCTGCCCGTCTTGCGGGGCAGGCCGGCACCGGCGACGTGGACATCGTGCTGGGTGAGTCCCAGGGCGTGCTGCGCGTGGGAGGCATCAGCCTCACCACCCGCCTCATCGACGGTCAATTCCCTGACTACCGCCAGCTCATCCCCGCTGAGTTCGACCACGACGTGCGCCTGGATCGCGCCGAGTTCCTGGCCGTGCTCACGCGCATCGGCGTGCTGGCGCAGCGCACGTCGCCACTTCGCCTCTCGTTCGAGCCGGGCCAGCTCACCGTGGCCACCGCCAGCGACCAGGTGGGCGAGGGACGCGAGTCGATGCCCGTGCCGTACCAGGGCGAGGCGCTGGAGATCGGCTTCAACGCCGACTTCCTGCGCGAGGGCGTGGAGGGGATTGACGGCGACGAGGTTCGGCTGGGCCTCATCAGCCCGCTTCGCCCCGGCCTGCTGCGCGGGGAGGGGGAGGATCACCGCTACCTCCTCATGCCCATCCGGCTCCCCGGGTAGGCCCGTGACGGCCGGCGCGTGGACGGCCACCCACCTGGACGTATCCGACGTCCGGTCGTGGACCCGGGTATCGGTGGACCTTCCGCCCGGCGGCATCGTGCTGTCGGGACCCAACGGCGCCGGCAAGACATCGCTGGTGGAGGCCCTGGTGATGGCCTGCCTCGGGGTGTCGTGCCGCACCACGCGCGACGCCGAGGTGGTGCGCACCGGTGCCCCGGCCCTGCACGTGGGGCTGGACCTCCTCGGCCCGGATGGCGCGCATCGCCGGGAGGTGGGCTACGCGCAGGGGCAGGGCAGGCGCCTGTCGCTGGACGGGCAACCCATGCGATCGCTGGGCGATTGGCGCGCCGATGGCAGTGTGCTGGTGTTCCTGCCCGAGGAATTGCGTGCCGTGAAGGGTCCTCCCGCCGCGCGCCGGCGGCACCTGGACCGCCTGCTGGAGGCATCGGAGCCGGGCTATGGCGATTCCCTGGCGGCATATGGGTCGGCGCTGGCCCAGCGCAATGCCGCGCTGCGCCACGCACGGGCGGGCCGCGGCGGCGTGGACGCCGTGCTGCCATGGGAGGTGGCCTTGGCCGACCACGGGGCGGCCATCGTGGTGGCGCGCAGGCAGGCCATGCGGGCCCTGCAGGAGCCATTCGCCCGCTGGCTGCGCGACCTGGGCGGCGGGGCAGGCGGCGTGATCGCGCTGGAGTCATCACCGGCTGGCCTCGGGGACGTGGCCGACGACGACGTGCACGGCGCGCTGGCAGAGCGTCTCGAGCACGCGCGCCCTCGCGAGGTGGCCGCGGGCATGACCCTCGCCGGCCCCCACCGGGATGACGTGCTGGTGGGGCAGCAGCGCGACGGCGTGCTGGGCGACCTCAGGCGCACCGGCAGCCAAGGGGAGCAACGCACCGCGGTGCTGGCCCTGCTCATGGCGCATCGCGGCCACCTGGGCGAGAGGTCCGGCCTGCCCATCCTGGTGCTGGACGACGTGCTGTCGGAGCTCGATCCATCGCGCAGGGGCCTCCTGCTGGACGCCGCCGTGGGTGACGGCCAGTGCATCCTCACCACGGCCGACCCGACGGCCGCACAGGCCGCGGCCGACCGGGGCGCGCGGGTGATGGCGGTGAGGGAGGGGCTCCTTGCGGCGTAGGCGCAGGCGCGATCCCGCGCCCATGTCCGACCTGCTGCGGCGCGCCACCCGGTCGTTCGCGAAGGCGGGCGACTCGGTGCTCACCTCCGTGCGCGCCGCGTGGCCCGATGCCACTGGCCCCGGCACCGTGAACCACGCCTACCCCATCCGCCGCAGCCGCGCGGGGGTGGTGACCGTGGCCTGCTCCGATGCGGTGTGGGCTCAGGAGCTGGGCATGCGGGCCGACGAGATATCCGATCGCCTCGCCCACATCCTGGGCGACCCCGAGGCCGTGCAGGGGCTGCGGTTCGTGGTGGCCGACCACGCCATCCCACAGGTGATCGAGGAGTTTCGTGCGGCTCCACCCCTGCCGCCGCCCGACGCGGCCACCATGGCCCGCGCCCGCGAGGCCACGCGCGCCATCGACGACCCCGAACTGCGTGAGATCGTCACGCGTGCCGCGGCACGCGCGCTGGAGCGTGACAACGGGTCCTGACGGGCCTCCCTGCCGTGGTTTCCGTGGAGGCCGCTGGTAGGTTTCTCCCTGCAAAACCCCAGCGCCGCGCTGCCCCGGAGCGGCCCCTGATGAGGGGCGTCATGGGTCGGCCGAAACAGAGGAGACAGGTGACCGAACCGGGTTTCGACGCCACCACCGATGCTGCCACGTATGACTCGTCGGCCATCACCGTCCTGGAGGGCCTGGAGGCCGTCCGCAAGAGGCCGGGCATGTACATCGGATCCACCGGCCCACGCGGCCTGCACCACCTGGTCTACGAGGTGGTGGACAACTCCGTGGACGAGGCCATGGCAGGCCACTGCACCCGCGTGGACGTGGTGCTGCACCCCGACGGATCCTGCTCGGTCACCGATGACGGCCGCGGTATCCCCGTGGCCGCCATGGAGGACCAGGATGGCAAGAGCGCCCTCGAGGTGGTGCTCACCGTGCTGCACGCCGGCGGCAAGTTCGGCGGCGAGGGCTACAAGGTGTCGGGTGGCCTGCATGGCGTGGGCGTGTCGGTGGTCAACGCGCTGTCGGAGCTCCTCACCGCCGAGGTGCGCCGCGACGGCCACCTGTGGGTGCAGCGCTACCGGCGCGGGGTGCCCGAGGGGCCCATCACGGACGCCGGCGCGGCCGACGCCACGGGCACCACCATCCGCTTCACGCCCGACCCGGAGATCTTCGAGGAGACCCACTTCGACTACGACACGCTGGCCACGCGCTTCCGCGAGACCGCGTTCCTCACCCCGGGCCTGCGCATCACCCTCACCGACGAGCGCGCCGAGCGTCGCGAGGACTCCTTCCACTACGAAGGTGGCCTGGTGGACTTCATCAAGCACCTCAACGCCACCAAGGACCCCCTGCACGGTGACGTCATCTCCATCTCGGCCGAAGGCGAGGAGGGGCAGGTGGACATCGCCATGCAGTGGACCAACGGGTTCACCGAGTCGGTGTTCACGTTCGCCAACAACATCAACACCCACGAGGGCGGCACGCACCTCACCGGGTTCCGCACCGCGCTCACGCGCTGCATCAACGACTACGCGCGGTCCAAGGGGCTGCTCAAGGAGAAGGACGACAACCTCGAGGGCAACGACACCCGCGAGGGGCTCACGGCGATCGTGTCGGTGAAGCTGCGCGAACCGCAGTTCGAGGGCCAGACCAAGACCAAGCTGGGCAACAGCGAGTTCGCCGGGTTCACGGCCACCGTGGCCGGCCAGAAGCTGTCGGAGTTCCTGGAGGAGAACCCCCAGACGGCCAAGGCCATCTGCCAGAAGGCGGCCAATGCCGCCCAGGCCCGCATGGCGGCCCGCAAGGCGCGCGACCTGGCCCGCCGCAAGGGCGTGATGGACTCCACCAGCCTTCCCGGCAAGCTGGCCGACTGCTCCGACCGCGACCCCGAGAACACCGAGATCTTCCTGGTGGAGGGCGACTCCGCCGGCGGGTCGGCGGTGCGCGCCCGGCAGTCGTCGTTCCAGGCCATCCTGCCGCTGCGCGGCAAGATCATCAACGTCGAGAAGGCCCGCATCGACAAGGTGCTCAGCAACACCGAGATCCAGGCGATGATCACCGCCATGGGCACGGGCATCGGGGCCGACTTCGACATCAGCAAGGCCCGGTACCACAAGCTCATCATCATGACCGACGCCGACGTGGACGGCGCGCACATCCGCACGCTCATCCTCACGTTCCTGTTCCGGCACATGCCCGAGATCGTGGACCAGGGCTACGTGTACATCGCGCAGCCGCCCCTCTACAAGGTGAAGCAGGGCAGCACCGAGCAGTACATCGAGAAGGAGTCCGACCTCGAGGAGTGGCTGCTCGACCGCAACATCGGCGACATGACCCTCCTCACCGGCACCGGCGAGGAGTCGGCGCTCACCAAGGCCCGGTTCCAGCGCTATACCCGCGCGCTGCGCGAGCACGACGGCTGGTCGTCGTCGCTGCGTGCGACCCACGGCAACGAGCTGGTGGAGTTCATTCAGGTGCACGGCCTGGTGGAGGCAGAGCCCGCCGACCTGAAGGCGCTGGAGAAGGCCGTGGTGGCGGCGTCGTCCGATGCCGCGGCGCTCACCGTGCTGGGCTCGGATGCCGCGGGCCGCACCGTGCAGGCGCGCTCGGTGGAGTCGCGCACGGGCGAGGCCCGCACGGTCACCATCCCGCTGGCGCTGTACGAGGCGCCCGAACTGGGGTCGTTCCGCACGGCGCGCGCCAAGCTGCGCGAGCTCATGGGCGAGGCGCCCTTCACGGTTACCCGCGGCGCCCGGCGCCGGGAGGCCGCCACCTACGACGCCCTGCGCGGGGCCATCCTCGACCTCACGCGCGAGGGCATCTCCCTGAGCCGGTTCAAGGGCCTGGGCGAGATGAATGCCGAGCAACTGTGGGAGACGACGATGGACCCCGAGCGCCGCATCCTGCAGCGCGTCACCATGGATGACGCCGCTGCGGCCGACCTGCTCTTCAGCATGCTGATGGGCGACAAGGTGGAGCCGCGCCGCGACTTCATCGAGCGCAACGCCCGCTCCGTCGAGTTCCTGGACGTCTGACATGGCCATCGACCGACACGGCAGGATCGAGCCCCGCGAGCTGGCCGAGGAGATGCGCTCCTCGTACCTCGACTATGCGATGAGCGTCATCGTGGGCCGCGCGCTGCCCGACGTGCGCGACGGCCTCAAGCCGGTGCACCGGCGCGTGCTGTTCGCCATGCACGACCGGGGGCTGCAGCCCGACCGCGGCTACGTGAAGAGCGCCAACATCGTGGGAACCGTGATGGGTGAGTACCACCCGCACGGCGACTCGGCCATCTACGACGCCCTGGTGCGCCTGGCACAGGACTTCAACAGCCGGTATCCCACGGTGGACGGCCAGGGCAACTTCGGCTCGCAGGAGTTCGCGGCCGCCGCCATGCGCTACACCGAGGCCCGCCTGTCGCGGTACGCCACGGAGATGCTGCGCGACATCGACGAGGACACCGTCGACACCATCGCCACCTACGACGACCGGCGGCGCGAGCCCACGGTGCTGCCGTCGCGGGTTCCCAACCTGCTGGTCAACGGATCGGCCGGCATCGCCGTGGGCATGGCCACCAACATCCCGCCGCACAACCTGGGCGAGGTGGTGGACGCCTGCATCGCCATGATCGACGACCCGTCCATCGACTCCGACGGCCTCATGCAGTTCGTCAAGGCACCGGACTTCCCCACGGCCGGCCAGATCGTGGGCCTGTCGGGCGTGCGCGACGCCTACCGCACGGGCCGCGGACGCGTGGTGGTGCGTGGCCTGGCGCACAACGAGCCGCTCAAGCACGGGCGCAACGCCATCGTGTTCACGGAGCTTCCGTACCAGGTGAACAAGTCCGAGATGCTGCGCAAGATGGCCGAGCTGGCCAACGACGGCGTGCTCAAGGAGATCGCCGACCTGCGCGACGAGAGCGGCCGCGACGGCATCCGCGTGGTCATCGAACTGCGCCGCGACGCCGTGCCCAAGGTGGTGCTGAACAAGCTCTACAAGCACACCCAGGCGCAGACCACATTCGGGGTCAACGCCATCGCGCTGGTGGACGGCGTGCCGCGCACGCTCTCGCTGCGCGACATGATCCGTTACTACCTCGACCACCAGCGCGATGTCATCCGCCGCCGGTCGCGCTTCCGCCTGGACCGCGCCGAGACCCGGGCCCACGTGCTGGAGGGCCTGCTCATCGCCCTCAAGGACATCGACGCGGTCATCGCGCTCATCCGCGCGGCGGCCGACCCCGACGAGGCCCGCGCCGGGCTCATGAGCACCTTCGACCTCAGCGAGCTGCAGGCCCGCGCCATCCTCGACCTGCGCCTGCAGCGGCTCACGCAGCTGGAGGCCGGCAAGATCGAGGCCGAGTACGCCGAACTGCAGGCCGAGATCGCCGAGCTCCGGGCCATCCTGGGCGATGAGGCCCGGGTGTACCAGGTGATCCGCGACGAACTCACCGAGGTGCGCGGCAAGTACTCCGACGAGCGGCGCACCGAGGCCATCCCCGCCGAGGGCGAGATCGACCTCGAGGACCTCATCGCCGAGGAGGAGATGGTCATCTCCATCACGGCGGGCGGGTACATCAAGCGGCTGCCGGTCACCACGTACCGGGCGCAGCGACGCGGCGGCAAGGGCCTGCGCGGCGCCAAGCTCAAGGACGAGGACCGGGTGGACCACCTGTTCATCGCGTCCACGCACGACTTCCTGCTGTTCTTCACCAACCAGGGGCGCGTGTACCGCCAGAAGGTGCACGAGATCCCGCAGGCCGCCCGCGATGCTCGCGGTCGGCACATCGCCAACGTGCTGGCGCTCCTCCCCGACGAGGAGATCCGCCAGGTGTTCAACACGCGCGACTACGCCGAGGGCAGGTACCTGGTGCTGGCCACCAAGGGCGGCATGGTGAAGAAGACCGAGTTCACCGCCTACAACACGGTGCTCAAGGAGGCCGGCATCATCGCCATCCGCCTGGCGGACGACGACGAGCTGGTGGGCGTGCAGCTCACCGACGGCGAGGCCGACCTGCTCATCGTGTCGGCACGCGGGCAGGCGGCGCGCTTCGGCGAGGAGCAGGTGCGCGCCACCGGCCGCGGCACGCAGGGCGTGCGGGCCATGAACCTGGACAAGGACGACCGCGTGCTGGCGGTGGCGGTGGCCGATGACGAGGCCGACCTGCTGGTGGTCACCGGCAACGGCTACGGCAAGCGCACGGCGCTCACCGAGTACCCGCGCAAGGGGCGGCCCACCAAGGGCGTGCGCACCATCAAGGTCAGCGACAGGAAGGGCGAGCTCATCACGGCGCGCATCGTGCGCCCCGGCCAGCAGTTGCTGCTGGTGTCGGTGATGGGCCAGGTCATCCGCATCGAGGTGGACGGCGTCAAGCGCATGGGCCGCAGCACCGAGGGCGTGCGCCTGATGGACGTGGGCGACGAGGACCGGGTGGCCACGTGCGCCCCGGTGGACGAGCAGGAGGCCGCGGACGACGACGTGATCGACGGCGACGGCGACGGCGCGGCGCCGGCTGCCGAGGCCGGGGTGGTGGACGAGGCTCCGGAGGGGTCCTAGGCGGAGCGGCCCACCGCCAGCAGGCCATCGCCCTGCCCGATGAGGCCCAGGCTCCACTCCACGGGGTAGGCCAGCAGCCTCACGGGCAGGGCGTCACCCCACCCACGTTGGCGGTCGCCACCGGCGGTGCGCGCGTCCACCGAGCCCGGCAGCACGCCCATCAGCGGAGTGGTGCGCAGCGATGCCACGCGGAACCCGGCGAGCGCCAGCACCCATCGCAGGGAGTCGCGGTCGTAGTGCACCAGGTGGCGGGGCATCTCCAGTCCGTCCCACGACCCGCGCGTGGCGCGCGCGGCCAGCGACCGGATGTTGGGCACGCCCACCACCAGGCGCCCGCCGGGGGCCAGCAGGCCACGGATGCTGCGCAGGGTGGCCAGGGGGTCGGGCACGTGCTCCAGCACCTGCGACATGCGGATGAGGTCCCAGGGGCCGTCGGGCAGGCCGCCTTCGTGCAGAAGGGCGTCCAGCGAGCCGTTCAGCACCCAGTGGTTGCCGCGCGCGCGCGCGGTCTCCACGGCCCGTGGTGATGGCTCCACGCCCCACGCCTCGTGGCCCGCACCGCGGAACGCCATCACGGCCCCGCCGGTGCCCGCGCCCACGTCCAGCACCTTCATCCCCGGGCGCATCGGCCCGCCGGTCTCCGCCTCGGGGATGGCCACCCCCAGGGCGCGGGCCACCGGGGCGGGGGCCGTGCCCGCGCGCTGCAGCGCCCGGCGCGATGCCCGGGCGGTGACCGACTCGCCGCCACCGTGCTGCGGGTACTCATCCGGGTACCAGGCGGCGGGGTCGTCCGGCCATGGATCGGTGCGGCACAGCCGGCAGGCCGGGCACTCCACCACGCGGAACTCCCCGGGCATGCCCCGGCGGTGATCGTGGGCGCTCAGCACCTGCCGCCCGCCGGTGGATCCGCAGATGGGACACGCGGAGGGGTGGGTGGCGAGGGAGCCCGGCACGCGCGGGAGGATACGGCCCCGAAACAAGTAGCCTTGCCGGAACGTGACGCCGCTCCCGGACCCCAAGGAGATCCTCCCGCACAGGGAGCCGTTCATCTTCGTCGACGAGATCCTCGAGCTCGTGCCCGGCGAGTCGGCACGCGCCCGGTGGACGCTGCGCCCCGACACCCCCTTCCTCGAGGGGCACTTCCCCGGTGAGCCCATCATGCCGGGGGTCATCATCGTGGAGGCCCTGGCGCAGACCGGTGCCCTGGCGGCGCTCTCCACTGACGACGGCAAGGGCAAGCTGGCCCTGTTCGCCGGCGTGGACAAGTGCCGGTTCAAGCGCCCCGTGCGCCCCGGCGACACGCTGGAGTTCGAGACCCGGGTCACCCGCGTGCGCGGCCCCATCGGCGAGGCCGAGGCCGTGGCGAGGGTGGGTGACGAGGTGGCGTGCCAGGCCATCCTCAAGTTCGCCATCGTCGATCGCGCCCAACTGGAGGGTCAGTGAGCCTGGTGGCGGCCACGGGCCGCACCCGCCCGCGTGCCCGGCTCACCGGCGTGGGCACCTACGTGCCCGAGCGCGTGCTCACCAACGCCGAGCTGGAGGAGATGGTCGAGACCAGCGACGAGTGGATCGTGTCGCGCACGGGCATCCGCGAACGCCACATCGCCGCCGACGACCAGGCCACCACCGACCTGGCCGCCGAGGCGGTGCTGGACCTGCTGGAGCGCACCGGCACCGACCCCGTGGACGTGGACCTGCTGGTGGTGGCCACCACCACGCCCGACTACGTTTTCCCCCCGTGCGCGCCGCTGGTGGGCACCAAGGCGGGCATGGACTTCGTGGCGGCCTACGACACCAACGCCGTGTGCTCGGGCTTCATGTACGGCATCGCCCAGGCCACGGGCATGATCGAGAGCGGCATCGCGCGGCGGGCCGTGGTGGTGGGGGCGGAGACCCTCTCGCGCATCATCGACTGGGACGACCGCGCCACCTGCGTGCTGTTCGCCGACGGCGCAGGCGCCGTGATGCTGGAGGCCGACGGGGGCGAGCAGGGAAGCGGCGTGATGGGCGTGGAGCTGGGGTCCGACGGCAGCAGCCCGTCCGACCTCTGGGTTCCCGCGGGCGGCACCCGCACGCCGCGCACCGACAGCACGCCGCGCCCCGACACCTGCATCCAGATGAACGGCCGCGAGGTGTTCCGGTTCGCCACGCGCATCCTGGTGGAGAGCTCGCAGCGTCTGCTGGACGAGGCCGGCCTCACCATGGACGACGTGGACCTGCTGGTGGCCCACCAGGCCAACGAGCGCATCCTCGACCACGCGTCGGAGCGCATGGGCATCCCGCGCGAGAAGGTGGTGATGAACCTCGACCGCGTGGGCAACACCTCGTCGGCCAGCATCCCGCTGGCCCTGGCCGATGCCCGCGACCAGGGAATGCTGGAGGAGGGCGCACTGGTGATGATGGTCGGGTTCGGCGCGGGGCTGACATGGGGCAGCGTGCTGGTGCGCTGGGAGCCGCGCGCATGATCGCCCTGCTCTTCCCGGGCCAGGGCGCCCAGCAGGTGGGCATGGGCCGCGACCTGGCCGACGCCTTCCCGGTGGCCGCCGACACCTTCGCCGAGGCCAACGACGCCCTGGGCTACGACATCACCAAGATCATCTTCGAGGGCCCCGAGGAGGACCTGGTGCGCACCGACGTGTGCCAGCCGGCCATCCTGGCTATGAGCGTGGCCTGCCTGCGGGTGGCGCGCGACCATGGCCTTGGGGGCGACCTGGCGATGGGCCACTCGCTGGGCGAGTTCTCGGCGCTGGTGGCGTGCGGGTCCATCGGGTTCGCCGAGGCCATCCGCCTGGTGGGCGAGCGTGGCGCGGCCATGCAGGCCGCGGGCGAGGAGCGCCCCGGCACCATGGCCGCCATCCTGGGCCTTTCCGACGGCGACGCCGAGGCCCTGTGCGCCGAGACGGGCGACGTGTGGCCCGCCAACTACAACTGCCCGGGCCAGGTGGTGGCATCGGGCAGCGTGGAGGGCATCGAGCGCCTGCTGGCCATCACGGCCGAGCGCGGCATCAA